>NC_018584.1:1828125-2132812 GCF_000307025.1 Listeria monocytogenes ATCC 19117 | reverse complement strand
TAGTGGCTAGCTTCTTCTAACTTCCCAGCAAGTATTAATTTTCGAATCGCGGTCGCGCTTGCGATTTGGTCATGGTTTGCTTCCTCGTCATGGTATCCTGCATGTTCACGAGGAATGGTTTGAAGAGAAATGGACGGGTTTTGTTTCTGGGCAGCAAGGGCGTAGTGGAAACCGAGAATGTTATTAGGTTTCGTGATATCCAGCAAGTTCTGGCCGAACAACTTTTTAAAAGCTTCTGTATAAGCTCTAGCATAAGAAGTTTTCTTATCAACTAACGCCAGCTGAATCGCTTCATCAAAACGGGCTTCGTTTTCGACTACTTTTTTCGCAGCTAATGTAAAATCTTCCGCAACTCCATGTTCACTGCCAAAAAACAGCGTATCCACATGAATGGCATCTAAAATACGAACTGCTTCTTCTGCGAAAATCGTCGCATGTTGTGTCGCGAATGAGACAGGGAGTTCAACCACCATGTCAACGCCAGCAGCGAGAGCCATCCTAGTACGTTCCCATTTTGGCAAAATCGCTGGCTCGCCTCGTTGTACAAACGAGCCACTCATTACCGCAATCACCACATCTGCTTGAGTTAACTCGCGCGCTTTATTTAAATGTAGTTTATGCCCATTATGAAAAGGGTTATATTCCACCACAATTCCAGTTGCTTTCATTTCGGTTCCCTCCTTTAGATAATCTATTTTAGCATAAAATGAAGGCAGCGGTTTTACTCCCCGAAAAAGCATTGACAAAAGCCTTTAAAAAAGCTATAATATTTTGTGTTGCGCTTGGAGTGATGTAGGATGAAATGGTCTATCAGTCAATTAAAAAAATATCGTGACAGCAACTTCACGATTAATGAAAAAGCTGACCTAAAAAAGTTCTTTCAAGAGAACAATATAGACGTTCGTGATGCAAGCCCCGTACAAGTAACTGGGGAACTAATTGTACACCCAGAAGAAGTTACCGCTAACCTGACTATGAAAGGCGAGTGGACACTTCCATGTGCTCGTACACTTGAGGATGTTATTTATCCTTATGAAGTGCATGCGACGGAAACCTTTGTGAAATCCAAAGAACAAGTTCTAGATGAATCTTGGCATGTGATGGAACAGGATATGGTCGATTTAACCCCTGTAGTAGAAGAACTTTTACTAGTCGAAATTCCGATGCAAGTTTTCAGTGAAGACGCACTCGAAATGAGTAACCTTCCACGAGGCAATGAATGGGAAATGAAAACAGAAGAAGGTAACCTACTAGAACAAATAGCAAAAGAACCAAAAGTGGATCCTCGTCTTGCGGGATTAGCCAATTTTTTCGATGAGAAAAAAGAAGACTAAACTCCCCGTGAAGCTGGAATATATTAAGGAATTTATTTTTCTTAGATTAACGATACAAGTACTTAGTTATCGTCAAGGAGGTGTAAGGAAATGGCAGTACCTTTTAGAAGAACTTCAAAAGCCAAAAAGCGTAAGCGTCGTACACACGTTAAACTTCAACTTCCGGGCATGAACGAATGCTCGAATTGCGGCGAATACAGACTTTCCCATCACGTATGCCCAGAATGTGGACAATATGATGGCAAAGATGTAGCAAACAGCTAATATTGCTAAAAACAAGTGACGTTTCACTTGTTGAAGACGAACCTCGAAAGACGCCATGGGTCTTTCGAGGTTTTTGTTTGCGCACAAAAGTGCAAAAGAATGCTACTTCTGATAAAATAAAAGCATTAATCAATATGGAGCTGAACTAAATGGCGAACCAACTAAAAGTAGGAATTATTGGAGCAGGAGCGATGGGGCTTTTATACGCAGCAAATTTTGCCAATACATCCGAGCTCACTCTTTTTACGCGGAGAAAAGAACAAAGCGATTTATTAAATCAAAAAGGTCTTTCTTTAAAAGATAATTCCGAATTAAAAAATATACATATACAAGCCACAGTAATAACAGATACTAAAAAGTTATCAGAACAACAATTATTAATTATCGCAGTTAAACAATACTCACTAAAAAGCATTTTGCCACTGCTACAGTCGATACCTGAACGAGTGCCGTTACTATTCATCCAAAATGGAGCGGCGCATTTAGATAGCATGCCGCTACTCGGTAATAAACGAACTATTTTGCTAGGTATTAGCGAACACGGGGCGGGGCGGGAAGATGATACAACAGTCATTTGGCGTGGTCATGGCCGAACAAAGTATAGTATTTATCAAGGCGAACTAAGTGAGGCGGTAACAAAAACATTAGACTCAAATCCAGATTTTCCAGTTGAAAAACATGCTAGTTACTTAGAAATTATAAGTGAAAAATTATTTATTAATGCAGTAATTAATCCGCTCACAGCTGTTCTTCAAGTCCAAAATGGAAAGCTCCTTGAAAATAAAGAATGGCACGAGTTATTAAAGACGATTGTAAAAGAAATACAAACGGTTTTGCCAGTAGAAAATGCTTTAGAAAAAGTGGAAGTAATCTGCCAAGTGACAGCTACTAATTTTTCTTCGATGGCTCTTGACCGAATGGATAATCGAATGACAGAAATTGATGGAATCGTGCTGCCAATTTTAGAAAAAGGGGAGTCACTTCCTACGCTTCATGCGTTATATCATCTAATTAAAGGGTTGGAAGGAGAAAGCGATGTTTGATTGGTTAACTAATTCAACAGCAATAATTATTATTTTACCAGTTGTGGTGTTTATTTTGACGATGTTTTTTTCCAGTTTCAAACTAAAGAAAAGTCAGCGGAGAATTATGTTGGCCGCTGACTTATCCACTATTTTCTTGATTATAGCTGTTCATTTTTTCATGATTGTGCTATTTAATCGCTCGTTCTTATTATATATTTTATTGTTTTTATTTATTTTAGGTATTGTAATTGTTGTCACGGCTGCAAAGAAAGAAGGCGAGATTCAGTTCCGCAAAATCCTACGTGGTTACTGGCGCCTATGCTTCTTCATTTTTGCGTTATTGTATGTGGCGCTTTACCTCTATGGGATTGTCTATAGTCTGGTTTTAATGTTTTAAGTGGGCTTATTTCAATCCACACTTTGCTTAAATCAAAATAACCATAAGGATTTTCTGCAATTCCTTTTATCATTGAATGAAGCGATTGACTTTTTTCCGGATGATGCAAGTAAATTAAATAATGATTTTCTGTTAACCAGCTATCAATGCTCGTTTGTAAGGCGTCTCTTTTGGAGGCGTCTTTTTCTGTTTTAAATGCATCGAGCTTTTCCGTAAGTTCTTTGATAATTGCTTGATTGAAAAGTTGTTGTGGCAACAGATAGGGGTTATTTAAAAAATCTAAATAAGCCATTTCGTCATCTGAGGCTGGGATTTCTCCCATCATCATGAAGTCGGTTTCTTTTGCTGGAACGTTGGAATAGGAAGCTTCCTGATGCGTAATGATTTTTCTTTCTAAGTTAATTCCGAATTCGACAGCTTGCTCTTGAATCCATTTTGACTCTTTTACAGCGGTAGGATGTTGGGTAGTTCCAAAAATAACTTTTTCGCCTTGGTAGTTTGCTTTTTTTAATAAAGTAGCGATTTTCTCAGGATGTTTTTTAGGTGGAAGGGATTTTTCAGGATAATAGTTAGATGCGACTGTCCCATAGTTTTCGAAATGTTGTTCACTTGCTTTTTGACAATCAATGAGATGGTAGATTGCCTCTCGAAATGCCGGATGTTGTGGGGCGCCATTTCGGTGCGTATTGAAACAAATAAAATTAACGCCAACACCAGGTTTACGACGTTCTACATAGGCGGGATTTTCCTCGTAATCAACGGAAGTGAATTGCATTGGAATGGTTTTTAAATTGTTTCCAGTTTGGGCGGTCCAAAATTCTACTCGATCAAGAATCGGTCTCTCGAGAAAATATCCATCAAAGGCTTCTAAGACCAAGCGCTCGTCATTCCGCTCTGCAACTCGAAAGGGACCAGTAGAAATCCATGTATATTCATCAAAAATAATATCTCGCGGTAAAATAGCCATATTCGCTGTGCATAAATAACGAATGAAAAAAGGGTCCGTTTTTTTTAGCTGAATGGAGATCGTGAATTTATTAGGGCAGTGGATGGATTGAATATCCTGTAATTGCCAGAAAGAAACCGATTCTGTTTGCATAGAACGCATCAAGGTGTGCTTTACATCCTCGCTATCCAGCATGCGTCCGTGATGAAATAAAACACTTTTTCGTAAATAAAATGTCCATTCCGTAAAATCATCAGATACTTTCCAGTGGTGTGCTATATGAGGTATAATTTTCTTTTTCTCTTCATCATATTTGACGAGAGAGTCACTAATTTGGGTGATGAGAAATGCTTCCATAGATACAGAAGTTTGAAGTGGGTCTAAGGTAGTGAGCTTGCGACGAACGATGGAGCGCAGAACTTCTTGTTGATTTTCTGTTACTTGCAAACCGAATATTTGTTGAATTTCCGTAGAGATACTTGTAAACCAGCTTTTAGGGATAGGCAATTGTAGCAAAAATAAAATATCGCTAAATGCATCTTCAGCCAAACTTTGTTCCAAAACGTCAAGAACCTCTAGTTCTAACTGTTTAGGAAAAATAATCCTTGAAACATTTCCTCGGCCTAGCCCAGGAAGATAAGTAAGCATTTTTTTCGCCTGATATTGTTGCAGTTTACGCTTGGCATTTTTAGTCGTACAAAACCAAATATTTGCCACATCATTTAATTTGAAAGACACTTCTAAATCGGTAGTTATATTGTATAAATGCGCGCGCATAGTGAAATAATCTTTATCCATAACAACAGCTCCGTCCTAAAAGGGGACAATATATGAAAATGAATACCCTTTTTAAATTTATGTATCCCTTTTATACTAGCAGAGAAGTCAGAAAAATTGCAAATGGAGGGGATGTCATGTTTAGAGAGTTGCACCCAAATATTCGTGCGCGGATATTAATTCAGTTTTTGAGTAAAGTAATTGGTTCGATGATTTTTCCTTTTATGGCAATTTATTTTTCAAGGGAAATTAATAGTAGTGTCGCCGGCTTTCTCTTGATGATTAATGTATTAGCACAATTTCTTGCTGGCATGTACGGTGGACATCTAGCGGATATTATTGGACGTAAAAAATTAATGGTCACCGGAGAACTGCTTAAAGTGTTTGCCTTTCTCGGGATGGTACTATGCAATTCCCCCATGTTTCATTCTCCGTGGATAACTTTTGTCATGTTACTTATTATTGGGGTAGCTCAGGGATTGATTAATCCAGCTGGAGAAGCAATGTTAATTGATGTAAGTACCCCAGAGAACCGTTCATTTATGTATTCGGTCAGTTATTGGGCGAATAATTTATCGATCATGATTGGAATTATGGTGGGGGGTTGGTTTTTTGTAGATTATCTGTTTCCTCTATTAGTTGTTCTTTTTATCATGTCATTTGTTACGGCATGGCTTACTATAAGCTTAATTTCCGAGACGTTGCAGCAAAAAGAAATGCCGCACAAAGGGTCATATGGACTAATGGGAATGCTTAAAAATTATGGACAAGTATTACATGATTATCGTTTTCTTCTATATACTATTGGTGGAATTGCTATCATGTCGATCGAGTTTCAACGGAGCAACTATATTTCGGTTCGTTTAGCAGAAGATGTGAAAGCGCTACTTGTACATTTGGGGCCACTTGGAAATATTTCTCTCAATGGAGTACAAATAGTGAGTGTGTTAACCGCTGTGAATACTTTATTTATTGTACTTTTTACCGTACCAATTGCGAGATTTGTGACTAAAAGGGCGCAGCAACCTATTATGTATGTAGGGTTTACTTTGTTTGCGCTTGGATTTGCAGTTTGTGCTTTCGCAAATAATCTAACAGTTTTACTTTTGGCGACGATGGTGCTCTCAATTGGTGAATTACTCTATGTACCAACACGTCAAACGATCTTAGCGGCAATTGTAGATGATGAAAGACGTGGGGCCTACATGGCATTTAATGGTATTATTTTCCAAATTGGTAAAATGATTGGTTCTGTAAGTTTAGTATTTGCACCATTTATTGGTAAATATGGCATGGGAGCTTTTACGATTACGCTGGGTGTTTTAAGTATAGTGTTCTCAGCAGTGGCACTAAAATCTGGTTGGGAAAAAGTGTTGGTAAAATAAATGTTGGTTCAAAGTGGGGAATCCCTCCACCAAGCCCCACATTGTTTTTTAAGAATTGAATTAGATGAAATGGCTTTAAATAAGGGATTGATCATTCTATGCTTTGGCTGGGATGATTTTTTTTACACTTTTTTAGGTTTTTGGTGGTGCGAAGTGGGGAGATGTGGTAAAGTGGTATGTATGAAAGTGGGTGAAGTCTAATGTTCATGGGAGAATATCAACACAACATCGATATAAAGGGCAGATTAATTGTGCCAGCTAAATTCCGTGAGCTTTTGGGGGATAATTTTGTTATAACCCGAGGACTTGATAAGTGTTTATTTGCTTATCCACAAGAGGAATGGAAAAAGCTTGAAGAAAAGCTCCAAACCTTACCACTTACTAAGAAAGATGCTCGTTCCTTTACACGTTTCTTCTTTTCCGGTGCGTCTGAATGTGAACTAGACAAACAAGGCCGGATTAATATTCCATCCAACTTACTACAGTATGCGGATTTGGAAAAAGAAACAGTTATTATCGGGGTTTCTAGTCGTATTGAAATTTGGAGTAAATCAGAGTGGGATGATGTCTTTAACGAGGCAGAAGAATCTTTTGCTGATTTAGCCGAAAATATGATTGGCTTTGATATTTAAGGGGGTAAACGCATGTTTAAACACGAAACCGTATTACTACATGAAACAGTCGATATGCTTGAAGTAAAACCAGACGGAATCTATGTCGATGCAACACTTGGCGGCGCAGGTCACTCCGAGTATTTACTAAATAAGCTTAATGAAAAAGGGCATTTATTTGCATTTGACCAAGATCAAACAGCAATTGATAATGCAAAAATTAAACTAGCAGATTATAGCGATAAAGTGACTTTTATTAAAGCCAATTTTCGCGATATGAAAGAAGCATTAAATGAGCGTGGTATCGAAGCGGTTGATGGGATTTTGTATGATTTAGGCGTTTCATCCCCACAACTAGACGAGAGAGAACGTGGTTTTAGTTATCACCAAGACGCTGCACTGGATATGCGAATGGATCAAGAACAAGAATTGACAGCAAAAATAGTTGTTAACGAATGGTCTTATCAAGATTTAATCCGTATCTTTTTCCAATATGGCGAAGAAAAATTTTCGAAACAAATTGCTCGTGAAATCGAACGTCGTCGTGAAGTAAAGCCAATTGAAACAACAGGCGAACTAGTAGATATTATCAAAACAGCTATCCCGGCTCCAGCAAGAAGAAAAGGCGGACATCCAGGGAAACGCACTTTTCAAGCCATCCGAATTGCCGTTAACGACGAACTCGGTGCAGTAGAAGATTCGCTTGAAAAAGCCTTAACTTTATTAAAACCAGGCGGCAGAATTAGCGTAATTACGTTTCATTCTTTAGAAGACCGCATTACAAAACACTTATTCCAAGAAGCGACAAAAGGACCAGATTTACCACCAGGTCTTCCTGTCATTCCAGATGAATATAAACCAGATTTCAAACTTGCGACAAGAAAACCAATCGTACCAAGTGAAGAAGAACTGGAACAAAATAACCGAGCGCGTTCAGCAAAATTACGCGTGATTGAAAAAATTATCAAATAGCAGGAGTTGAAAAAATGTGAGCAATGTCGCCTATAAATCGAATCTCGAGCCAAATAGAGTACATAGAGAAGCGGAACAACCTAAAAAACAAATCCTAAAACGTGGTCAAATGACACTTGGAGAAAAAGTAATCATCACGATTGCGCTTGCGATTGTTTTAGTTGTTGCTTTTCGTATAATTAGCGTACAAGCGCAAATTTACACAGTGAACCAAGAAATTCAAACAAAAGAAACCAAAATTCTCGAACAACAAAAATCAAATGAAGACTTAAAAGTAGAAGTAAAAGATTTAGGGAGATATGAACGTATTTTGAAAATCGCTAAAGAAAAAGGGCTAAAACTTGATGGCGATAATGTGAAAGTGGTAGATGGTCAATGAAACGGCGTATAGGTAACATGAGAAGGGGAGCTCTTGTGCTTTTTATCTTTTTCACAATTCTCTTTCTCTTGGTTTCTGGCCGTTTTCTTTATTTGCAAATTACGGGAGAAGCAAATGGGGTACCTCTTGCAGCAAAAGCATCTAAACAACATTTGAAAAGCAGTGTTCTCGAAGCAAAGCGTGGCTCCATTTTAGATCGTAAAGGAGAAGTGCTAGCGGAGGATACGGCTTCTTACACGGTTGCAGCAGTAGTTAGCGATAAACTTTCCAAAACAACGAAAAATCCAATGCGTGTTGTTGACGAAGAAAAAACGGCTCGAATTCTTGCCAAGTATATTCCTATGGATGAATCTGATATTCTAGATAAACTCAATGAAAAAGGAAAATACCAAGTCGAATTCGGCGCTGCCGGTAAAAATATTTCTACAGAAACAAAAGCAAAAATTGACAAAGAAAATTTACCAGGTATTGAATTTACTCGTCAATCAGAACGTTTCTATCCTAATGGAACGTTTGCAACACAATTAATTGGTTTTGCCCAACAAGAAGAAGAAAAGAATACTACAGTTTTAGAAGGTAAAATGGGTATTGAATCCCGTTACAATGATATTTTGACAGGCAAGAATGGCAAAATTGATTACAGTACAGACAGAATGGGCTATATTTTGCCTAACTCTAAAAACAAAGTAACGGAAGCAAAAGACGGCAAAGATATTACGCTAACGCTAGATAAAAAAATTCAAACCTTTTTAGAAGATACGATGACAACTGTGGATGCAAAGTACAAACCTAAAAACATGATGGCAGTTGTAGCTGATCCGAAAACAGGTGAAATTTTGGCTATTAGTCAACGTCCTTCTTTCAACCCTGCTGATCGATCTACTATTACTGGAAACAGCTCCAGTATTTGGCAAGATTTACCTGTTGAGTATGCTTATGAGCCAGGTTCGGTAATGAAAATTATTTCTCTTGCATCTGCTATTGATACGAACGCATATAATGCCAATGAATATTATCAATCGGGTTCATACAAAGTAGGAGATATCGCAATTCATGACCATAATAACGGTAATGGTTGGGGGTCTATTACGTACCGTGAAGGGGTAGAACGCTCTAGTAACGTTGCATTTGCCAAACTTTTAAACAAAATGGGGACCGATACGTTTAAAACATATTTAGACAAATTTGGTTTTGGTAAGAAAACAGGTATTGCTTTACCTAATGAAACAAGCGGGAAAATTTTATATAACTATCCAATTGAGAAAGTAACAACCGTTTTCGGCCAAGGAACAACCGTTTCAATGATGCAAATGATTCAAGCTGCTTCGGCTATCGCAAGTGATGGCACGATGAAAGAACCATATGTTGTTTCAAGTGTCAAAGATCCAAACACAGGCGAAGAAACCGATACTAAAACAAAAATTGCTGGAAAACCAATTAGTGCAGAAACAGCGAAGAAAACGCGTGACGAATTAAAAAACGTTATTAGCGGCGAACATGGTACTGGTAAATTATATGCGATTCCGGGATACGATGTAGCTGGTAAAACCGGTACATCACAAATTCCAGATCCGAAAACTGGTAAGTATATGACTGGAGCAGATAATTATATATTCTCTTTCTTAGGAATGGCACCAGCGGATAATCCGGAGTTAGTAATCTATGTGACAATGCAACAACCACAATTGTCCGGCAGTCAGACTGGCGGAGAAGCAGTCTCAGAAGTTTTTAATCCTGTAATGAAAAACAGTCTACAATATATGAACATCAAACCAGGCGATGCAGAAAAACTAGCTTCCGAAAAAGTACCAGTCTTAGCAGGAAAAACAATAGATGAAGCTAAAAAAATAGTGAAAGATAAAGGATTAGAACCAATTATAGTCGGCAACGGCAAAAAAATTGTCCAACAACTTCCGCAAGCGAACGCCGAAATCATGCAAGGTCAAAAAGTTATTTTAATGACAGATGGTGACATGACTGCCCCTGACATGGTAACTTGGTCGAAAGACGATGCGCTAAAAGTTTCTGAAATAACTGGTATTCCGTTTGAGTTTAGTGGAAATGGTTACGTGAAGAGCCAAAGTGTATCTGCGGGTAGCGTAATTAATAGTGAAACAAAAATGAAAATAACTCTCGCCCCACCAGAAGAAATAAGTGCATTTAATCAAAATCACGATCAAGATACAGCAGAAAAAAATAAAAAAGCAACTGACATCCAAGAGAATGCCGGTATCGGTGATTTGCTCAATTAATAATAGGAAGATAGAAGTATGTCAGCTTTACAAAGTGGCATACTTCTAACTTTAAATGCAATCTGTGTCTTTTGTCGTGGTAGATATAGTTTGTTGTTTTTGCTAAGATAGAAAAGGATTCTTTTTGGTTTTAGCAAAAATAACAGAAAGAATAAGTTTGAGGAGATGGCAAGAATGAAGTTAAATGAACTAATGCAAGCTATCCCGGTTTTTACTGGCGAGGCAAGTGAAACAATTGAAATTAGCCATATCGCCCAAGATAGTAGAAAAGTAAAACCAGGGACGTTGTTTATTTGTATAGATGGAGAATTGGTGGATGGACATCAATTTGCATCACGTGCAGTAGAACTAGGAGCGGTAGCAATTATCGCGGAAAAACAATTAGATGTATCGATTCCTGTCATTTATGTAAGAGATTCAAAACGTGCTATGGCGATGTTAGCCGATTACTTTTATGGATCTCCAACCCAAGCATTAAAGCTCGTTGGGATTACTGGGACAAATGGGAAGACGACCGTGAGCCACTTAGTGGAACAAATCGTGCGCGAAAATGGCGAGCAAACAGGTTTGATTGGCACGATGTATCGCAAAATTGGCGACCAAATTTTAGAAACAAAAAATACAACGCCAGATAGCCTCACTTTACAAGAAACATTCCGGGACATGTTACTTAGTGGAGTGAGCACAGCTGTGATGGAAGTATCCTCGCATGCACTCGTTCAAGGTCGCGTATATGGTTCAGATTACGATGTTGCTGTATTTATGAATTTGTCTCAAGATCATTTGGATTATCATCATACAATGGAAGAATACGCCAATGCAAAAAGCTTATTGTTTGCGCAACTAGGCAACAGCTACCATACAAGTAACCCAAAAATTGCTGTGTTAAACGCGGATGACGAGGAAAGCGTGCGTATGCAAAAAGCAACAGCTGCTCATGTAATCACTTTTGGGATAAAACAACAAGCTGACTTCAAAGCAAGTAATATCAGAATTACTAGCCATGGTTCTACATTTGATTTACGGACACCAATTGGTAATTTTACATTGAAAATAAAAATGATTGGAAACTTTAGTGTTTATAACGTATTGGCTGCGATTGCAACTAGCTTTGCGCTACATATCCCTATGGAAAAAGCAATTAAAACAGTGGAAAGCATACCGGGTGTCAAAGGCCGTTTTGAACTTGTGCATGCAGGGCAAGAGTTCCCTGTTATAGTTGATTACGCCCATACTCCAGACGGCTTGCTAAATGTATTAGAAACAATTGCTGAGTTTGCAGAAAAACGCGTTTTTGTCGTTGTTGGTTGTGGCGGGGACCGTGATAAAGGAAAACGTCCACAAATGGCAAAAATCGCTGTAGATTATGCAACAAATCCTATTTTTACATCAGATAATCCGCGGAGTGAAAATCCGCGTGCGATTATTGAAGATATGATTCAAGGTGTTCCATATAGTGATTCTTATGTGGTTCACGAAAACCGCCGAGATGCGATTCGTTTTGCAGTAAATGAAGCAGAAGCAGGGGATGTTATTCTGATTGCTGGAAAAGGTCATGAAGATTATCAAGTGATTGGTGACGAGGTTATTGATTTTGATGACCGAGTAGAAGCCCGAATAGCTATTGAAAAAAAACTTGGACTCGCATAAAATATGAAGTGAAGTGCTTTGACAAACAGATTGGGGAGAATTTATTGTGTCTTTATACATGTTAGTATCAACATTTGCAGTTGCTTTTATCATTACGGTGATAGGTGTACCACTATTTATACCATTCTTGGTGAAATTAAAATTCGGCCAAAGTATTAGAGATGAAGGTCCGAAAATGCATGAAAAGAAATCAGGGACACCGACAATGGGGGCAGTTGTTTTCATTACTGCAATGCTTATTAGTTTCTTGATCTTTTCGTTCATCAGTGGTGAAGTTAGTGCAGCTACGTGGCTGCTATTCATCGCGCTGGCACTATTTGGCGCATTAGGTTTCCTAGATGACTATATCAAAGTAGTTCAAAAACGTAATCTAGGCCTTACTTCAAAGCAGAAGTTTTTAGGTCAAGTGGCAATTTCGATTTTATTCTATCTGGTATATCATTTAAATGGTTTTGCTGAGACGCTTAATATTCCGTTTACAAATATAGAAGTGGATCTTGGTTGGTTCTTTGTTATCTTTATTTTGTTCTGGTTAGTTGGTTTCTCTAATGCAGTTAATTTAACAGATGGTTTAGATGGTCTTGTCTCTGGCCTTTCTGTCATTGCTTTTTCTGCTTTTGGTGTCATTGCATTTTACCAAGAACAAATGGATGTCGCGATTTTCTGTTTTGCGATTGTGGGCGGTATGCTTGGATTTCTACTATTTAATAAAAATCCAGCGAAAATCTTCATGGGAGATACTGGTTCGCTTGCACTCGGTGGAAGTATCGCCGCAATTTCTATTTTAGTACATCAAGAATGGCTGTTACTCTTAATCGGAATTATTTTCGTTATTGAAACAGCATCTGTTATATTGCAAGTATTTTATTTTAAGGCAACTGGAGGAAAACGAATCTTCCGTATGACACCAATTCATCATCACTTTGAACTTGGTGGCTGGTCCGAATGGCGTGTTGTTTTAACGTTCTGGGGAATCGGGTTAATCGGAGCAATTATTTCTGTCTGTGTAGTCATTTTTTAAATAATGCGCCGTAATCTTTTTACGGCAAAAGCGTCTCTAGTTAGCTGTTTTTTTACAGAATCTGGTTGGCGCTTTCCGTCGTTTTTGTGAAAATCATAAATTCGACCGCCAATTTTGATATAAATGGGGGAACCAAAGGAAATGAAAAAAATTGAAATGTACCATCACAAAAAAGTACTTGTCTTGGGTCTTGCAAGAAGTGGTGTTAGCGCGGCAACAATTATGCACAAACTGGGAGCATTTGTAACTGTTAATGATCAAAAACCTTTTAGCGAGAATCCAGAAGCACAAGGTTTACTTGAGCAAGGTATTAAAGTTATTTGCGGTTCGCACCCAATTGAACTTTTAGATGAAGGATTTGAACTTGTCATAAAAAATCCTGGAATTCCGTACAACAACCCAATGATTGAAAAAGCGTTAAAACTCAAAATTCCAGTCATTACGGAAGTCGAATTAGCTTACCAAATATCTGAAGCACCAATTGTTGGTATTACAGGAACAAATGGTAAAACGACAACAACCACAATCATCCACCATATGTTAAATGCGCACAAAGAAAATAGTTCTTTACTCGCAGGAAACATCGGTTTTCCGGCATCCGCAGTTGCAGAAAATGCGACCAGTGATCAATACATTTCGATGGAGCTTTCTTCGTTCCAATTAATGGGCGTAGAAACATTTAAACCGCATATTTCCGTCATCACGAATATTTATGAAGCGCATTTAGATTACCATACAGACCGTAGTGAATACGTTCAAGCAAAATGGCATATCCAAAAAAATCAAACAGCAGATGATTTCCTAGTAATTAATTGGGATCAAGAAGAGCTTAAAAACCTAACAAAACAAACTAAAGCACAAGTTATTCCGTTTTCAACCACACAACGCCTTGGTCAAGGAAGCTACGTGCAAAATGGCAATATTATGTTCAACGATGAAGTGATTGGCGCACGTGACAATATTTTACTTCCAGGAGAGCATAATTTAGAAAATGTGCTTGCTTCCGTAGCAGTAGCAAAAACGTTAGGTGTTACAAATGAAGAAATCATGCACGTATTAGAAACGTTTAAAGGTGTAGAGCACCGGACACAATTTGTTGTAGAATGGCAAGGTCGTAAATTCTATAACGATTCAAAAGCAACGAATATTCTAGCAACTCAAAGTGCATTAAAAGGGTTTAAAAATCCAGTCGTGTTACTGGCTGGTGGGTTGGACCGTGGTAATTCATTTGACGAATTACTACCATTTTTCAAAAATGTAAAAGCGTTAATTGTCTTTGGCGAAACAGCAGATAAAATTGGCCGCGTTGGGAAAATCGCTGGCATTGACGTACATTACGTGGATAATGTCGAGGCAGCTGTTCCAGTTGCGTACCGCGAATCAGCACCAGGAGATATTATCTTACTTTCACCAGCATGTGCGAGTTGGGATCAATACCGAACATTTGAAGTTCGCGGGAATGCCTATATGGACGCAATCGGCGAGCTAATAGAAGAGGTGGAAAAATGAAAGTAGCAATAAGTGGTGGCGGTACTGGTGGACACGTTTATCCAGCGCTTGCTCTCATCAGAGAATTAAAAAAAATTCATCCTGAAGCGGAATTTTTATATATCGGAACAGAAAAAGGCCTAGAAGCTGGAATCGTTAAACGTGAAGGGATTCCGTTTGAAGCTATTGAAATTACTGGTTTCAAACGTTCATTATCGTTAGAAAATATTAAAACAGTAATGCGTTTTCTGAGCGGCGCGAAAAAAAGTAAACAAATTTTGCGCGATTTTAAACCGGATGTCGTTATCGGAACAGGTGGTTATGTTTGTGGTCCAGTCGTTTATGCAGCCGCAAAACTTAAAATTCCTACTTTAATCCACGAACAAAATAGTGTTGCTGGATTAACGAATAAATTTTTAAGCCGCTACACAGATAAAGTAGCCATTTGTTTTGAAGAAGTAAGTGATTCTTTCGCATCGGAAAAAATCGTTTTCACTGGTAATCCACGTGCTTCTGAAGTTGTAGGTGTGGACTCGGAAGGTGCACTGGAAACTTACGGACTAGTTTCAGGGAAGCCAACTGTGCTTGTTTTTGGAGGCAGTAGAGGAGCTCGCGGCGTGAATGAAGCGGTAGAAGCTATTTTGCCAGAATGGAATAATCGGGATTTTCAGCTACTTTATGTAACGGGCGATGTACACTATGAAAAAATAAAAGATTCTTTGGCGGAGTTGAATTTGGGTAATCATATTAGTGTTCAACCATTTATTTATGATATGCCAAAAATTTTAAACGCTGTGACGCTCGTTGTTTCAAGAGCAGGAGCGACTACACTTGCAGAACTTACAGCGCTAGGGGTTCCAAGTATTTTGATACCTAGTCCATACGTGACAGCAAACCACCAAGAAAATAACGCTCGCGCTTTAGAAAAAAATAATGCAGCTATCGTAATTACAGAAGCAGAATTAAAAAATACCGATTTAATGGCGACAGTTGATTCGATTTTGAATGACGAGGCGAAATTAAATGGTATGAAGCTAAGTGCTAAACAAATGGGGCGCCCAGATGCAGCAGCGAAATTAGTAGAAGCAGTCCTTAGCATTATGAAATAAATCGCAGAAAGGAGCGAATAAAATGGCTGAAAATAAACGAGTAATTTCAATTGAAAATCGCATACCAGAACTCAAAAAATACCGCAAAAAAAAATTAGTAAGACACTTAGCCATTTTAATCGGAATTTTTGTGATTTTGATCGCCATTACCCTCTATTTCCTCTCCCCACTCAGTAAATTAGATAAAATTGCTGTAAGTGGTAATAAGCAACTTACAGAGAATGAAGTAAGAAAAGAAAGTGGACTCGAAATTGGTGAGTTTGTCATCGGGATAAGTAATGGAAAAACTGAGGATACCCTCAAAAAAAATACCCTTATTAAAGATGCTACCGTTTCTAAAGAAGGGATAAATGATGTTCAAATTAATATCACCGAATTTAAAACGATAGGCTATCAACAACAAGATGGTAAATACTATGATGTGCTAGAAAGTGGCATCATGTTAACGGATCAACCAAGACAATTCCCAATTGGAAATGATTTGCTATTTCAAAACTTTAAAAACGGTAAAACACTTGAGAAAATGGTAGCACAAATTAATAAGTTACCAAAAGATGTTGTTAGTTCGATCTCGGAAGTGATTTATAGTCCAACTAAAACTGATAAAAACCATATTAAATTATATATGAACGACGGGAATCAGGTTTCCGCAGATATTAGTACTTTCGCTGAGAAAATGCAACATTATCCAGCCATTGTCGCTCAACTTGCTAAAGGACAAAAAGGAGTTATTGATATTGAAGTAGGTTCTTATTTCCAAAGTTATTACCAACAGAATGCCGAGAAAAAGGCAGCCGAAGAAGCAGCTAAAGAGAAGAAAGAAACAAATGAATAATATTTTTTTCTTCTCGCCAATTTTTGGCAAATTTATAGATAACAGATGTTTCAAAAAGGTAACAAAACGATGACCTCAAGTCAGGAGATGCCAACACTTGTTCGCTTTTTGAATAAAATGAAAAAAATATCTTAAGAATTTGCCAAAAAATGTTCTTTGTGCTTTTATTACCTTCTTTCTTAGTGTAGACTGTAAATAAGTGATTTTGTATGTTAGGCAGAATGGGCAATCATTCTACACTGACGCCATAAAAATAAAGAAATTTCATAGCTTTTCAAGAAAGTTAAAAAACCGGCTTTTGCTCGGTATAAAAAAATGAAATAAATACATGTTAAATGACTAGAATAAAAGGAGGTGCCGATAAATGGGTGATAGCGAAATTTATGTAAGTTTAGACATTGGAACAGCTTCTGTGAAAGTAATCATCGCAGAAATGGCTGACGATAGACTCAATATTATCGGTGTTGGGAATGTCGAATCTTCCGGGATTAAAAAAGGAATTATTATCGACATAGACAAGACTGTAGAATCCATTAAAAAGGCAATTGAACAAGCAGAAAGAATGGTTGGCGTTGAAATTTCTCAAGTAATAGTTGGGGTAGTATCGAGTCAAGTGCATTTAGAAGCTTGCCGAGGAATTGTGGCAGTAGGTAGCGAAAATCGTGAAATTACAGATGAAGATGTCTGGAATGTAATGGATGCCGCTCAAGTTGTTCCTCTATCTCCTGAAAGAGAAATTATTAACACTATTCCAGATCAATTTGTTGTAGATGGATTAACTGGGATTACAGATCCACGTGGAATGATTGGTGTTCGTCTAGAAATGGAAGGCACATTAATCACTGGTTCAAAAACAATTTTACATAATACATTACGTTGTGTGGAACGTGCAGGCCTTGAAATTTCTGATATTGCTTTACAACCACTTGCAGAGGCATCCATTTCCTTATCAGAAGATGATAAAGAATTTGGAACAGCACTCGTGAATGTTGGAGCAGGAACTACAACCGTTAGCGTGTTTGAACAAGGACGACTAACTTATACTGGTGTCATTCCAGTTGGTGGAGATAATATCACGAAAGACTTATCACTTGGACTAAACACTTCTACTGCAAATGCCGATCGCGTTAAATTGGATCATGGCTATGCATTTTATGATGATGCTTCTCCAGATGAAGTTTTTGCTATTGATGTTATCGGTAGTGACCAAAAACAACATTTTACACAAGTAGAAGCAGCAGATATTATCGAAGCGCGTATGGAAGAAATTTTCCAATTAGTAGTGGAAGAACTTACTCGTGTCGGTAAAACGCATCTTCCAGGAGGTTATGTACTAACTGGTGGTTCGATGGCTATTCCAGGAGCAATTGATTTGGCTGGAAAAACCTTAGCAGCGCATGTTAGACTAGCGATTCCTGATTATATTGGTGTTCGGGAACCTTCCTTTACAACCGCAGTAGGCTTAATTAAATATGCTTATCAAATGGCTGAATTAGAAGGACGCGACGTAAGCAGTTCGGCAAGCGAACCTCGTTACGACGATGAAGCACCAAAACAAAAGCAACCTAAACCAAAACAAAAGAAATCAGATGACGAAAAAGTATCAACGAAAATGAAGAATTTTTTCGGCGCATTTTTTGAATAAAAGCGAATAGCTGATAGTCCAGCAAGAAAATCGTATCGTATAAATCGGCAAATAGGAGGCAATAATATGTTAGAATTTGACACTAGTTCAGAAAGTTTGGCAACAATTAAAGTAATCGGTGTTGGCGGTGGCGGTAACAACGCTGTAAACCGTATGATTGAGCATGGTGTTCAAGGAGTAGAATTTATCTCCGTTAATACAGACGCTCAAGCACTTAACTTAGCAAAAGCAGAAACAAAATTACAAATCGGTACAAAATTAACACGTGGTTTAGGCGCGGGAGCTGTACCTGAAATTGGTAAAAAAGCTGCAGAAGAAAGCCGCGAACAAATTGAAGAAGCTTTAAAAGGCTCTGATATGGTATTCGTAACTGCTGGAATGGGCGGCGGAACTGGAACTGGTGCTGCACCTGTTATCGCTCAAATCGCAAAAGAAATGGGCGCCCTAACTGTAGGTGTTGTTACTCGACCATTTGGTTTTGAAGGACCAAAACGTACGAAACAAGCCTTAACTGGAACAGAAGCAATGAAAGAAGCGGTAGATACTTTAATTGTTATTCCTAACGACCGTCTACTTCAAATTGTGGATAAAAACACGCCAATGCTTGAAGCTTTCCGTGAAGCAGATAATGTTTTACGTCAAGGTGTACAAGGTATTTCTGATTTGATTGCCGTTCCAGGTTTAATTAACTTAGACTTTGCCGATGTGAAAACAATTATGACTAATCGTGGTTCTGCCCTTATGGGAATCGGTATTGCAACTGGTGAAAACCGTGCCGCTGAAGCTGCGAAAAAAGCAATTTCTTCTCCACTTCTTGAAACTTCTGTTGACGGAGCAAAAGGTGTCCTAATGAATATTACAGGCGGATCTAACCTAAGCCTTTATGAAGTACAAGAAGCAGCAGAAATCGTATCAAGTGCATCAGATGAAGATGTAAACATGATTTTCGGTTCTGTTATTAACGACGAATTAAAAGATGAACTGATTGTAACTGTTATTGCAACAGGTTTTGATGAAGAAAAGCAAGCGCAACAACAAGCGCAAGCAAATCGCCGTCCAAATCAATCTATCCAAGTAAATCGTCCTAATTATGCTGTACAAGACGAACAACAAAATGATTACGCGCAAAATGCGCCACAACAAGCAAATGCACCAGTTCATGAACAACAAGCTGAACCACAACAAAATAGTTCAGATGTTGATGTACCAGCATTTATCCGTAACCGTAACCGTCGCGGATAATACTTATAACATAATTTCACCCGGCCACTTTTGAAGCATTGCCAAGTGACCGGGTATCTGATTATAACAAGAAGCGTTTTAAATAAAGCACTTCGGGAATTATATAAGGTGATAAAAAATGACAAAACAAGCTAATTTACAAAAAGTAACGGCACAAATAGAGCGTGCCTGTGAAGAAAGTAATCGTCAGCCGGAAGATGTAACGTTAGTAGCTGTTACAAAAACGATTGATGTAGCTGGAATCACAGAGCTTTATGATTTAGGTATCCGTCACTTTGGTGAAAATCGTGCAGACGTTTTCCAAGAAAAAACAGTAGCACTTGCAGATAAAGAAGACATTTGTTGGCATTACATTGGTTCTTTACAAACACGTAAAGTAAAAGATGTTTTACCAAAAATCGATTATTTGCATTCGCTTGACCGATCATCGCTAGCAAAGGAAATCGAAAAGCGAGCTACTAAACCAGTGAAATGTTTCCTTCAAGTGAATATTTCTGGTGAGGAAAGCAAACATGGTTTTTCCAAAGAAGAGGCGCTATCTTTTTTACAAGAAGCGAATTTTACGTTCATTGAGATTGTTGGTTTAATGACAATGGCACCTATTACAAATAGCGACATAGAGCTGCATCACGTATTTCATGAGTTAAAGCAATTGCAGCAAGAAATTCATGCGCTTCAGTTAAACAATATTCCATGTACAGAGTTATCTATGGGGATGACGAATGATTATGGAGTTGCAATTACGGAAGGTGCAACATTTATACGAGTAGGAAGAGCTTTGGTGAGTGACGATAATATGGAGGTGTAACAAATGGGACTATCGAATAAATTTAAGTCATTCTTTTTCTTAGATGAAGAAGAGGAATATTATGAAGAGGAAGTAGCGAGGGAACCAGAACCTATGCAAAAGAAAACGAAGAAAGAAAAACCAAATAAAAATCGTTTTTATGCTGTAGAAGAAGATGATGCGAAGGTGGTTAGTATGCAGGGAGCTCAGTTTTCTAGTCGTATGGTACTTGCTGAACCGCGTGTGTATGCAGAGGCACAAGAACTTGCGGATTATTTGAAAGAATATAAATCTGTTGTTGTAAACTTGCAACGTATTAGCCATGATCAAGCGACACGTATTGTCGATTTCTTGAGTGGAACAGTATATGCATTAGGTGGAGATATTCAACGCGTTGGCAATAATATTTTCTTATGTACTCCAGACAATGTGGAAGTGGATGGCTCTATTTCCGAAATGCTCGATGAACAAAACTTTATGTGATGAAGTAGAGGTGTGAGCTAGATTGCAAAGTATTTTATATCAAGTGGTGGAAATCATTTTGTTTATTATCAGATGGTTGCCAACACTCATGTTTATTTATTTCTTGATGAGCTGGTTTCCCGGTGCAAGAGAATCAAAAATCGGCCAATTTTTAGCTCGTATTTTTGAACCGATTTTAGAGCCTTTTAGAAGGATTATTCCGCCGATTGGTATGTTTGATATTTCGTCCCTTGTGGCTTATTTCATTTTCCAATACGCGATGAGAGTTTTAACCGGTTTAATTCAAGTGTATGTCATTCCAATGCTATTTTAAAAAGCGCGCCCGTTTTCAAAATGGGTGGCTTTTTTTATTAATAAGCAAGATTAGCCTAGTAGCAGCTGTTTTCATGGTATAATAGGGCTAAAGACTCGGAACGGATTGAAAGGGAGAAATTAGGATGGATGGAATTTATCAGCATTTTCGCGCGGAAGAATACGCATTTATTGATAAGATTTTAGGGATTACGATGCAAGTTGAGAATGAATACACGCCACAACTTACGGATTTCTTGGATCCGAGGCAGCGTTTTATTACCGAAACAGTTATCGGTGGTTATGATGAGATCAATGTACAGTTTTTTGGTGGAGTGGCGCACGCAGAACGACGGCGCGCACTGATTTATCCAGATTATTATACGCCGACAGAAGCGGATTTTGAGATTGCTTTGTTCCATATACGCTACCCGGTAAAATTCACGACCCTCACACATCAAAAAATCCTTGGAACACTGATGTCGCTTGGAATGAAGCGTGATATTTTTGGAGATATTTTAAATAATGGCACTGAATGGCAGTTATTAGTAGAAAGTACAATGAAGGATTATTTAACATTACAACTTGAAAAAATCGGGAAAGTAAATGTGATGTTAGAGGAAACGGATTTAGCTAATGCTGTTTATGCCCCGGTCGTTTGGGAAGAAATGGGCTTAACTGTTTCTAGTATGCGACTTGACGTGATTATTAGTAATGCACATCATATTTCTAGACAGAAGGCGAAACAATTGGTTACTGCTGGATTAGTGAAAGTAAACTGGAAAACAGTGGAAAATCCGGATTTTGAATGTGAAGAAGAAGATGTATTGTCTGCTCGCGGATATGGTCGGGTAAAAGTACTATCAACTGGCGGCAGAACGAAAAAAGATAAAATTCGGATTGAAATTGGCTATTTAAAATAAAAACGAAAGCAGTTGCTGCTTTCGTTTCAGATATAGTAATGAGTAGTACCTAATGTCATATGTTGTCAAATGGTCTTATGTTATTATTAAATATGAAAAGAGAGTCATGCGCTAAGATGACTCTCAAGTATAAGCCCATTTAAGGTGGCAGCTAGCTTAATAGATTATAAAAATAACCACTAAACCGACCAAAGTTTATGAGTGGTTATTTTTTGTTATTTTGACTGTTCAATAGCAACACCAGGGTTGCAAAAGACAGTGCTTCATAAACAGTCATGGGTTATCCTTTCCAGGCAATCCTAACAAAAATATTCATAGCATCACCCTTTCTTGTTGTAAGAGCTAGCCACCACCATAAACTTGCTTACTCTTTTTGTATAGCATTGAAACTCTTTTGGAAAAAGGTTAAATGCTATGGTTATGTACTAAAAATATTTTTTATCGCGAGTTTCTACAAAACAACGAACAATAAAGCTAACTATAATGATCAATATATAGATGTGATCATTTAAAATAAGCCAATTTATTCCGTATTCAATAGCTAAAGACAATAACTCTTTAAGTAAAAATTCTAGGATTATTTTCATGAGTCTTCCCACCTTTCATTAAATATATAAATAGATACAGGTAAGAGGGTGATTTGTCGCATTTTCCAGAAATTTTTTGATAATCACCAATCCATATATGTAAATGGAACAAATTAACTGCACTTATATACCACTGAGATGGATATTTTGTCCCATTTTTCAGAAAATTAAATATATAAATCTATAAAAAAGTTCTAATTGGCTAAAAAACAAATAAACACCAATCTTACTCAATGGCATTGAGTCAAATTCATAGAAATAGCGTGAAACATTGGCGTTCTAAGAGAGAAGACAAATTTTTGTCTTCTCTTTTTTCTTGGTTTACTTTGAATCTTACTTGCTTCATCGATGGGAGCGGTTATGTAAGATTGGAAAAATGTAAAAGATAAGATATACCTGATAAAATATTTTTTTCAAATCTAATACTAAACTATTAGTAAACGTATTCGATATAAGAACCGTGGAAAATCCATTTCACCTCATTTGACATTGTTAAATATTTAGTTTAAGGTGTTTTTGTAGAACTGGAAATTAATAAATAGTTCCATTAAAAGCGTTATGCGAGAAATTTTTAAGGAGGAGCAAAATGCCAAAACTCGTTACGGGATATGAGCGTCAACAAACTAAAAACCTCATTATCGAACATACAAGCCATTTAATTTATATAAAAAAAGGAATTCAAGGTTTTACTGTGGAGGATATTACTCGAGCAGCTAGGATTGGAAAGAGAAAATTCTATACGTGTTTTCCCTCCAAAGAAGCATGCCTATTTGAGGTTGTGGAATATTCCTATCAAGCACAATTAGAGGCATTTAAAAAAATTATGGAGGAGAAAGGTTCGTTAAAAAGCAAGATGACTCGTTTTTTGAAAGAAGTCTATCTTTCGGAAAAGAGTATAAACAACTACTTTTCACCGGAAGATTTCCACGCAATACTCCAAAAACTCCCTCCAACATATACGGAAAGAGAAGAAAGAATGACAAGTGAAGTCCTGGAAACTGCCATGACGTATATCGATCTTACGAGAGCTCAATGGGAGGCTTTAGTGATGTTACTAGATTGTTTAACTTACACTGCGACAAGGAGTTATGTAGAAACTGCCAAAAAAGCGAAAGAAGAGACTTTGGATATATTAATACATTCTATAGCTGATTATGTAGAAAAACAGACCCAGTGCTAACGAAAAATATTTTAGGAGGGTAAATAAATGAATAAAGAAACCGAACGAAAGCTTGCTGCGTCACTCACTTCTCAATCAATAGAAATATTACCGTTTATTCCGTATTTTTTACAAGATTTTTTTGAATTGGGTAGTAGTCCGAAAGATATTACTTATTTAATTAAGCAACATATGCCGTTATCAGCTGAAAGTAATTTTTTGGATTTAGCTTGCGGAAAAGGCGCTGTTTCCATTGGTATCGCTAAGGAACTAGGAAATCCTGTCAAAGGAATAGATTTAATTCCGGCATTTATAGAAGAAGCAAAATGCAAAGCGAAAGAAGCGCAAGTAGAGTCACTGTGCCAATTTGAAGTAGGAGATGTAAATAAATCGGTTCAAAACGAAAAAAATTATGATGCCGTTATATTTGGTGCAGCAGCGGATATACTTGGAAATCCAGCAGAAACGTTGGAAAAATTGCAGGGAACTGTTAAAGAAGGCGGTTATATTATTATAGATGAAGCCTATGTGCCTGAATTAGCGCACAATAACCAGGTGAAGTATCAAAATTATGAATATCTCACTCGAAACGAATGGCTGAATTTATTTGAACAGAATCAATTACAATTGGTGGAAGAGCTAGAGGGAACAGCAGAAGTGGATTTTGAACTGGAAAAGCAACACTTATTAACAAGAGCCAATGAATTAATTCAACAATATCCAGAGAAAAAAGCCCTTTTTGAAGGATACCTTAAGAGCCAATGGAGCGAATACGATGACTTAGAGGAACATCTTATTGCTGTTACCTGGATTTTACATAAAAAGTAAACATTGAAAGGAAGTGTTTTAATGAGAGAATATTTAGATTCAAAAAGCCAAAAAAAGGTAGCACTTCTTGAGAAGATTTTTTATGCGGAAAATCATACAAGTACACAAGAGGAACTATTAAATGATTTGAACATCACGTATCCAACCCTCATTTCTACGATTAAAACAATTAATTTTGATATTGAACGCTTTGGCTATAAAGCGTTTTCGATTGTTCACTCCGCGCCTAATTTGTCCTATACCTTAAAAATATCGGATAATTGTAGTATTCAACTTATTATCAACGCCTATATTAGAGAGTCACCCAAATTTCAAATTCTCGAAACTTTATTGCTGGCCTCCTTCCCTAACTTACAAGTATTGGCAAACGAAGTACATGTTTCTTATTCTGGGATAAAGAAAGAAATAAAGGAATTGAATGAAGAGCTAAGGGAACGGAACTTGTCTATTTCTACAGGAAGTCAGGTAGAAATAACGGGGGACGAATTTTCATTAAGAATATTCTATACCTTCCTCTTTTTAGTCGCATATAGTGGGGATCGTTGGCCCTTTTCTTTTGTTCAATATGATGAAATCACCGACATATTAGAGAGTTGCCCAAAAGAAATTTATAGAGCAAACTCGATAGATAAGGCGATGATGATTCATTATTATGTCGCTATGCATTTATTAAGAGATCGAATGAATTGTCAAATTGATACAACTAGGCAGTTTAAAGTGGCCCTATATAAGGCTTGCACCGAGGAGTCTAAGAAATCAGAGAGCGCGTTCATTAAAAAGGTAGCGAAACA
Source organism: Listeria monocytogenes ATCC 19117 (assembly GCF_000307025.1). Lineage (GTDB taxonomy): Bacteria > Bacillota > Bacilli > Lactobacillales > Listeriaceae > Listeria > Listeria monocytogenes_B. Next base: position 2,107,631 of record NC_018584.1, on the reverse strand, counting down.
ACTTCCTAATAGGAACTATAAAGAAATGACCTACACGACGCAAATTATACTGAGTACCATTGTTGCTTTCGGTAGTTATTCTTCGATTGAAAAAATGCCTTCTTTTTTCTACATGGATGAACAGTTAGAAGAAATGGGCTTCATGAAACTAGTTGATTTTGCCAGTGAACGAGTAAATGATAATCTCTCTATTCCATTTTCAGAGAAAGAGATGGAATTGCTCCGTTACTGCTTTGCGAGTATAAATTATAGATATTTCTTACTTGATAATCTAATCAATAAGTTCAATAATATTGTGCCAGGGTATACAGATCTTGATCGAAATATAAGAAAAATCCATAAAGTGAATCACCTAGAACCATTGATTAGTCAATTAGTAAATTTAAAAGAAATGGATCCATTAAAACCGTTTGAAGAAAGACTTACTTCAGATTATCTGATCATTTTGGATAAGCGGATTGATTTTTCTATACACACCTTGCCTATTAAAGTAACTATTTTATCGACCATATCTAATGAAACAGCCGTATTTGATTTTATGAGGTATTTTTCTAGTTACTACAATCTGGAAATAATTAATCAAGTTGATCCGGTGGTGGATTTATATATAAGTGATTTTTCCGTATCTCCCGAAGTGTTGACCTCTTTACGTATCAATCAACCAATAATCTATGTAAATACTAGATGGCTAGAATCTGATTATATCAAAATTAATGATAATCTGGCGAAAATAGCGAGAAAAAAATTTATCGCTAATAAAAAAGATTAGGGAAACACTTGTTGGAATGGATATGGAAAATGTTTAAATGGAAAACCAAGGTCTTGTCCGAGTAATGATAGTTACTCGGATTTTTTTATTTCTATTTTTCATTTGTGCAATACTAATGGAAAAAGTAAACACACCAACTAAGCCGTAAAATTTTAAGAAGTTAAAATTTTATGGCCAGAAATGCTTCTCGACTCCTCTATAATTAAGTTGCAGCTAGAAAGTTCGGCATCTAGAAACTAATTAGGAAAGAAGGAGGGGAGCTGATGAAGAAGTTTTCCATGCGAGTGGTCCTTATTATTTCTGTGCTTTTTATTGCACTGGGGAGCGCCAATGTTTCTATCGCACAAGAAAGAGACACAACGAATAAGCTTCCAGAAGAGGAGCTGGGTTCTCTGGATACCTCTAATCTTATTGCAGAAGAAGTCGCACAAGACAAACCAGCCGAGGTCGAGAACTTAGAAGAAATCCCAACTACGGATGACTTGATGCAAAATCCAGAGGTTCGAGAGCAGTCTGTTGCCGATTCGGATGATCCGGATTTAACAGTGGTAAGCTCAGGTGCTTACTGGACGATTTATCGCAATACTGTGAACGGTGAATATAGCTTGCGTATGTTTGGCAACGTACCGAGCAATAGACCAACCGCTTGGAATAGTTATTTAAAAAGTATTAAACATATAGAGATTGAAGAAGCTACTCTGACAGGAAGTTTTGCATCGTATTTTAGAAATAATGTTTTCACGGTACTTGAGAGTGTGAGGATAGAACGTTCAAATTTGTCTGGAGTGACGTCTTTTGAAATGGCATTTTATAGTCCAACACTTCAAAAAGTGATAATCAGAGACAATGATTATCCGACAGCACCATCTTTACGCACTACGGAGTATATGTTTGGTTATACTCACAAACTTACGGAGCTTGATGTGAGTGGTCTTGATACGAGTGCTGTAACTAATATGAATTGTATGTTTAACTACTGTAGCGTACTTGAGGAACTGGATGTAAGTAATTTTGATACCAGTTCCGTTACTACTATGAGGGACATGTTTGGTAGTAGTGGAAAATTGGAGAAGCTGGATGTAAGCAATTTTGATACCAGTTCAGTAACTACTATGCAGGCCATGTTTTATGGTTGTACTAGCCTTGAAGAGCTTGATGTAAGTAATTTTGATACCAATTCAGTGACTAACATGAGCTACATGTTTTACAATTGCGCTGGTCTTGAAGAGCTTGATGTAAGTAATTTTGATACCAGTTCCGTTACTACTATGTATGGCACGTTTGTTGGCTGTAATAGTCTTGAAGAGCTTGATGTAAGTAACTTTGATACGAGTTCAGTAACTACTATGCAGGCCATGTTTAATGCCTGTAGAGCACTTGAGAAGCTGGATGTAAGCAATTTTGATACGAGTTCAGTAACTACTATGCAGGCCATGTTTGAAAATTGTACTGGCCTTGGAGAGCTTGATGTAAGTAACTTTGATACGAGTTCAGTAACTACTATGGCTTACATGTTTGATGGATGTACTAGCCTTGAAGAATTAGATTTAAGTAATTTTGATACCAGTTCAGTAACTACTATGGCTTACATGTTTCAAAATTGTACAGCGTTAAAATCTTTATATCTGGATAATTTTACTACCCCAAAGACTATGACAGGTATGTTTACTGGAACCACCGCCTTAACCTACTTGTTTGCCAGTCACAATTTAAGAGCTTTTGATGGCCTAGCAAATACAAGATGGTATGACGAAAAGAATTGGGTACAGTTTTCGAATTACAAGGAACTACAGATGTATCATGAATACCAAAGGGAACCTACTGGCTATAGAAAAGGTATCTTCCTTTCCCTAACAATGGATGCGATGGGTGGGCAGTTTGAAGAAATGGAAGAACAAAAAGTACAAAATAAAGTTTCTGGGGAGTACTGGGAAGAAATGCTTCCTGTAAAAGAAGGACATTATTTTGATGGGTGGTATCTTGATCAAAATTTCACTAATAAGTTTGATTTTTCTTTACCAGCAACTGTTTCAGCAACTATCTACGCAAAATGGGTAGAAAACTACACGGTGATTATTCCAGCTTCTATTTCCTTAAATGAAGCTTCCGAATTGAAAGTAGAAGGGATTAATCGAGGGGGTAAAACCTTATCCGTAGGCTTGAATTATGGAAAAACAACCATTTCTGAGAGCAACAAGCTAACCTTGGCCAATACGGCAGACACAACAGTCCAATGTTTGGCACCACTGAGTTGGGACGGGTCAGAAACTAATCCAGAAAAAGCGATTTTAACCCTTGCCCCAGGTTCGGAAATAACAGAAGGCGATGCAGTCATGGCTATTGAAGCGCCAGAAAATATCCAGGCAGGAACGTATACCGGGAATCTAGTATTTTCGATTAATTATGAATAATTTTGCTAAGCAAGCCATAGAATTTTAAGAAGTTAAAATTTTATGGCCGGAAAAGCTTTTCGACTCCTCTATAATTAAGTTGCAGCTAGAAAGTTCGGCATCTAGAAACTAACTACGAAAGAAGGAGGGGAGCTGATGAAGAAGTTTTCCATGCGAGTGGTGCTCATTATTTCTGTGCTTTTTATTGCTTTTGGGAGCGCTAATGTTTCTACCGCACAAGAAAGGGACACAACGAATAAGCTTCCAGAAGAGGAACTAGGTTCTTTGGATACCTCTGATGTCATTGCGGAAGAAGTCGCGCAAGACAAACCAGCAGAGGTGGAGCAACTAGAAGAAATCCCAACTACGGATGAGTTGATGCAAAATCCAGATGTTCGAGAGCAGCCTGTTGCCAATTCGGATGATCCGGATTTAACAGTGGTCAGCTCAGGTGATTTTTGGACGCTTTATTATAATTCTGCGAACGATGAATATAACTTGCGTATGTTTGGCAACGTGCCAAGCAGTAAACCGAGCGCTTGGAATAGTTATTTGAAAAGCATTAAACATATAGAGATTGAAGAAGCTACTTTGACAGGGAATTTTGCATCGTATTTTAGAAGTAATGTTTTCACAGTACTTGAGAGTGTGAGGATAGAACGTTCAAATTTGTCTGGAGTGACGTCTTTTGCAAGGGCATTTGAAGGTGACAGTGTATCAGACTCACCACTTGAAAAAGTGATTATCAGAGATAATTATTATCCGGAGACGCCTTCTTTAACAGATATAAGTAGAATGGTTACCTTATGTCGTAAACTTAGTGAGCTTGATGTGAGTGGACTCAATACAAGTTCCGTCACTAATATGTATGCCGCATTTAGTAACACGAATAGCCTTAAAGAACTGGATATAAGTAACTTTGATACGAGTTCAGTGACTGACATGAGCTACATGTTTTCTTATTGTACTAGTCTTGAAGAGCTTGATTTAAGTACCTTTGATACCAGTTCTGTTACAAATATGTATTGTATGTTGAATGGACTCCACTTGAAAAAGCTAGATTTAAGCAACTTTGATACGAGTTCCGTTACTAATATGCAGCAAATGTTTTATGGTAGTTACAATCTTGAAGAGTTAGATTTAAGCAACTTTGATACGAGTTCCGTTACTAATATGCACCTAATGTTTGGTGGCTGTAAAAGTCTTGAAGAGCTAGATGTAAGCACCTTTGATACCAGTTCAGTGACTAACATGCGTGGTGTGTTTGCTGAGTGCAATAGTCTTGGAGAGCTAGATTTAAGTACCTTTGATACTAGTTCAGCAACTACTATGCAGATCATGTTTTATGATTGTACTAGCCTTGAAGAGCTAGATTTAAGTACCTTTGATACTAGTTCCGTGACTAACATGGATAGGATGTTTCAAGAGTGTACAGCGTTAAAATCTTTATACCTGGATAATTTTACGGATGCACCAAGCATGACAGATATGTTTAAGGGAACCACCTCCCTAACCTACTTGTTTGCAAGTCACAATGTAAGTACTTTTAATAGGTTAGAAAATACAAGCTGGTATGATGAAAAGAATTGGGTGCAGTTTTCGAATCTCTCGCAACTACAGACATATCACCGGAAACAAAGTGAACCTACAGGCTACAGAAAAGGTGAGTTCCTTTCCTTAACAATGGATGCGATGGGTGGAGAATTTGAAGACGCGGAGGAACAAAAAGTACAAAGTAAAATTTCTGGGGAGTACTGGGAAGAAGTGATTCCAGTAAAAGAAGGACATTACTTTGACGGGTGGTATCTTGATCAAAATTTCACTAATAAGTTTGACTTTTCATTGCCAGCTGCTGTATCTACAACTATCTACGCAAAATGGATAGAAAACTATACAGTGATTATTCCGGCTTCCATTTCTTTAAATGAAACTTCTGAATTGAAAGTAGAAGGGATTAATCGAGGAGATAAAAATTTGTCCGTGGGATTAAACCGAACAGCAACATCTGTTTCTGAGAGCAACAAGCTAACCTTGGCCAATACGACAGACACAACAGTCCAATGTTTGGTACCACTAAGTTGGGATGGGTCCGAAAACAATCCAAAAAATGCCATTTTAACTCTCGCTCCAGGCTCGGAAATAACAGAAGGCGAGGCAGTCATGGCTATTGAAGCACCAGAGAATATCCAGGCAGGAAAATATACAGGGAACGTTGTATTTTCGATTAAGTATGAATGATGTAAATTAGCCAGACTAGTGATCATGTCAAGGTCATTTGGTTATGAATAAATTGGAGGTTACCTATGAAGAAGAAAAGAGTAGTGATCATATCCTTACTACTATTGTTAGTAAGTGTCATTGGAATCAGTAGTTATTTTCTATTCAAGGATAAAATAAATCTGTTGGATGTAGACCATTCTGCCGTTGATTGGAACGGAAAAAAACAGAAGGATACAAGTGGAGAAGAAAATACAATTGCCATTCCAGGGTTTGAAAAAGTAACGTTGTATGCAAATGAAACAACACAAGCAGTGAATTTCCATAATCCGGAAATTAATGATTGTTACTTCAAAATATCGCTTATTCATCCGGATGGTTCGGTTCTATGGATATCTGATTTAATCGAACCGGGAAAAGGTATGTATTCCATTGAATTAGAAAAAACGTTAGCGGTAGGCGAATATGAAAACGCAGTATTAAAATATGAATGTTTTTCTTTAAACGATCAGTCACCTTTAAACGGGTCTGAAATAAATTTAAAATTAGTTGTCGTCTAGACAAAGGAGGAAATTTTTTATGAATAAATTAGTATTAAGTACGTTAAGTGTAGCAGCAATGGGTATGGTGTTTTTTAGCGGAGGGACAGCCTACGCGGCAGATAAAGAAGGAAATACAGTAGTGGAATATTCTGTTGAAGGGGATTATACCTTAGTTGTACCAGAAAAAGTAAATTTATCTAATGATAACGCCACAGAAATGTCTGTGAAAACAATCAATCGTAACTTAGAACCAGGAAAAGAAGTAGAGGTGACATTATCTAGTGGATTATCAGCCGATGGAGAGATTGAATTACAACGGGTTGGCGCTACTTCGGACGTAATAACTAGTAGTTTTAAAAGTAATAATAGTGTAGTACCCATGGCTAATCCCGTCATTGGAAGCTTTTCAGGATATGCGATGGAGGAAACAGAAGTAAGTAAAATTCAAATTGGAAACCCTCAAGGAGACAAAAAAGCTGGAGCATATCAAACAACGTTAACTTTTACAGCTGCTTTTAAATAAGAAATTACGAAAGGAGTTGTGCATTTCTTGAAAAGGAAATTAGTTCTGGCAATGGTACTAATCAGCTTTTGTGGGATGTTCTTCTTATCGCCTGACCGTGTTCAAGCTAGTCAGACAGTGGTTGAGGTGTTCATTTCAGAGGATGATTTGGATGTCAGTGAAGAAAACATACAGGAAATCCCTAAAAAAGAACTGGCAGCCTCTTCAGATAAGGATAACAAACAACCCATATTACCTAAAGCAGGTGATACAGTAACTAACTATACCTTGTTGGGCTTAGTGCTCGTCCTTATTTGGTTGATAATGCAAAGAAAAAGGAAGAAGAAAGAATAACCCCCTGTGACATCATCGTAATGTAGTAAGTAAAAAGGGAATAAAAATTTCTGTATTAGATAGGAAGTGATAGGTATGGCTCGAATCGAATATGAAGAAAAAATTCAAAAAAGCCTACTGGTTTTATACTCTAGGGGGTCTACCATACAGTCTATCTGCAGGGAGTATGGTATTCCTCGTTACGAATTTCACAAATGGATGAAGTTACATGATGCCGATAAACTGGAAACCAAAGAGGTGAAGACTTTCCTACAGATAAGAGAATTAAAACAACAAAAAAACAAATTAGAAGAAGAAATTTTGTTTTTAAATGAAGCAATCAATCTGTTGGAAAGTCCTTGAGAGGGATGATTTTAAGTATTGATTGATAGGTAGTATGAGAGAGAGGGTGATAATTTCATCTTCTCTTTTTTGCTTTTATATTTTGGTACAGCTGATTCATGTAAAAAAAGGGTATACCCAAAATATACACAAAACCATCAGTGTAAATGCATTTTTTTCAATGTATAGTTAGGGTGGATATTAAATGGTTGTGAAAAGAGTTGCTTTTTAGTCATGATAGTAGCATATGCTCGAGTAAGTTCTACAGATTAAAATTTAGATTGACAAATAGAAGCTTTTATAAAGGAGCTGAAACGAAAGCAGTTGCTGCTTTCGTTTTTTTATTAGCTTAATTGAAGCATTCTTTCTAAGGCTTTTAAGGCAAATTTGGTTGTCTGTTTATCGACTTTGATTTGGTTTCGTTGTTCGCCGTTTTGGATAGCTTCTAGTGTCCAGAGTAAATGTGGTAAATCAATTCGATTCATGGTCATACAAGGGCACATAAACGGATTTAGCGAGACGATTTTTTTATCTGGGTTTTCTTGGATAATGCGACCAACTAAATTGGCTTCGGTACCGACTGCCCATTCTGTGCCAGGTGCGGCATTGTTTATTTCAGTTACAATTTTTTTCGTTGAACCGGAATCATCTGCTAAAGAAACGACTTCATGGGTGCATTCGGGATGAACAATAATCCGCATTTTAGGATTGTTTTTACGAATGTTTTCGATATTTTTGACGGTGAAATGTTGGTGAACAGAGCAGTAGCCTTTCCACAGAATGACTTTACAATCATCCAAATTGCCCTCATATTCCAGTTCATTTTTTATCGGGTTCCAAATTGCCATATGTTCGAGGGGAATGCCTAGTTCGAACGCAGTGTTCCGACCTAGATGTTGATCCGGAAGAAAGAAAATCCGCTCTTTTTGTTCGAGCGCCCATGAGACAATTTTTGTTGCGTTACTAGATGTCACCGTAGTCCCACCATGTTCACCGACGAAGGATTTAATTGCGGCAGTGGAATTAATGTAAGTGACAGGTAAAATCGTATCGCCGAAAAGGGTTTGCAGTTTTGGCCAAGCATTTGTTAGCTGATGAATGTCCGCCATATCTGCCATCGAACAACCAGCGCGCATATCCGGCAAAGTAACAATCTGCTCGCTTGTCGTAAGCATATCCGCTGTTTCTGCCATAAAATGAACACCGCAAAAAACGATATGTTTGGCTTTTTTATTTTGTGCAGCAATTTGCGCTAATTGTAAGGAATCGCCAATCGCATCGGCAAATGGAACGACCTCATCTTTTTGATAATGGTGGCAGGGGATAAAGAGATTCTCGCCAAGCTGGGCTTTAATTTCCGTGACGCGGGCAATCATTTCGGCCTGCGTCATTTGCTTATAATGAGTTGGCATTGTATCTTGTTCGACCGTTTCTAGTAAATTCATGCCTTTATTCCTCCTTTGCTATTGAAACTGATGTCAAATGCACGAACGGAATGCGTTAAGGAGCCTAAAGAAAGGTAATTTGCCCCAGAACCCTTATAACGATGAATATTTTCTAAAGTGACATTACCGGAAATTTCTGTAGTAATGTGCGGGGGAACTAGCTTAACCAGTTGCTTGATTTCTTCCGGTGTGCGATTATCAAACATTATGATATCTGCGCCGGCTTGAACGGCTTCTTTTACTTGTTCAGCAGTTTCCGTTTCCACTTCGATTTTTACCATATGGCCAAGTTTTTCCCGTACAGTAGATACAGCACTTGTAATACCTCCAGAGAAGGCGATGTGGTTGTCTTTTAGCATAACACCATCGTATAGACCATTGCGATGATTAAAGCCGCCACCAGTCTGTACCGCGTATTTATCGAAGGCACGCAGACCGGGCGCTGTTTTCCTCGTGTCGCAAATTCGAATAGCGGAATCATCCAGTTGTTTGACAGCAAAATTAGTTTGGCTAGCGATACCACTCATCCGTTGCATTAAATTTAAAATGACCCGCTCACCGGAAAGTAACGTGCGAACTGGAGCCGTAACAGCCGCGATAATATCGCCTTTTTGAATCCAGTCACCATCTTTTTTATAAGCTTCAAATTGTATATTTCCACCGAGCAGTTCGTAAACTTTCGGTGGGATGGAAATGCCACAAAGAATACCTGTTTCTTTTGCTAGGAAAACACCTTCCCCCATTGTGTCACGGGGGAAAACAGTTTCTGCACTTAAGTCATGTTGACCGATATCTTCTAGTAAAAATGCTTGAATTGCTTGATTCATAAGTATGGAATTCATTTTATTACTCCTTTTAATATTCGATGTGCGCCGAGACTTTCTGTTCGTTTGAGCGCGCTTTCGGCGATTATTTTTGCGGTGATAAGCATGTGGCTAATTTCCGCTGTTTCTCGAGTGTGATTTGCGTAATCGAAATCAGTAAGCCAATGAAGAAATTCGGTGATTTTTTCTGGTTTTCTTGTGATGCCAAGCGTTTCCCAGATTTTCTCTTGAAGTAATTGTTTATCTGGTAAATGGGGTGTTCGGGTTTGGTTCGAAAGAGGGATTTCTGGATGGTCTATTAGGTTTGTTTTTTGCGTGAGAATGTATTCAGCCACTTTTTCACCAAAGACGAGCGTTTCAAGGAGGGAGTTACTGGCGAGACGGTTAGCGCCGTGCACACCTGCATTTGCAACCTCACCAATGGCATACAAACCGGGAATGTTCGTTTTACCTGATAGGTCGGTACGAATACCACCCATTAAAAAATGTGCGCCAGGATGAACCGGAATCCGCTTTGTTTCACGAAACGGGACGTGATATGCATCCAAGTTAGCAGTAATTCCTGGAAAACGTTCTTCAAAATTAGGAATTGGCGTGATATCAAGGAAAACCTCATTGCCATCTTGTATTTCTGCAAATAGCGTCGCAGCAACAATATCGCGCGGCGCAAGGTCAGCTCTCGGGTGAACATCAGTCATTACCGCCGAACCATCTGCGCGAATAAGTTTGGCTCCTTCACCGCGGACCGCTTCTGAAATAAGCCCATGACAACGTCCGTTTAGAAAGAGAAGAGTGGGATGAAATTGGATAAATTCCATATCGGTTAGCTTAGCACCAGCCCGGTAAGCCAGTGCTAAACCATCACCGGAAATTGTCGCCGCATTCGTCGTAACTGGAAAAAGTTGTCCAAGTCCGCCGCTTGCTAAAATAATATGTTCTCCGTAATAAGTATGTAGTCGATTTTCTTTATCTAAACAATGCACGCCGATAGCCGAATCGTTCTGTTTTATAATTTCGATAGCCATTTTTTGCTCTTGCCAGTGAATGTTTGTTAATTTTTCTTGTAAAAAAGTAGTAAGAAATTTGCCGGTTTGATCACCGCCAGTATGTAAAATTCGTGGCAATTGGTGTGCGCCTTCTAAACCAAGCGAAAGTTCACCATTTTGTTCGTCAAAAGTCATCCCTTCTGCGATTAATTTTTGGATAACGATTGGACCGTTGGTAACGAGTTGATTTACTGCGAGAACTTTATTATGAAAACAACCGGCTTGGAAGGTATCGCTAAAATGCTTTTTCGGGGTATCGTTTTTGGACACAGCTGCTGCGACACCGCCTTGAGCGAGCATCGAATTACTTTCTTCTTTGAGACCTTTTGTGATTATTGTCACATCATAGTCGTGCATTAATCTGAAGGCAGCAGTGCAACCTGCGATACCGCTCCCAATGATAATCACTCGTTCTTTTGTCATTGTTTCCACCTCTTGCATAGTAGGTTCGATTAATTGTATACTTCTTAATGAATATACAGATGTCTTGTCATCTATAATCACATAAAATCAAACTAAATTCAAGTATAAAATTTTAAGGGAGAGATAAAGAGATGATTTACTTTGACCATGCGGCTACTACGAAAATGAGTGAAGCTTCTTTACAAGTTTTTATGGATGCATCGCGAGAATTCTTTGCTAATTCGGAGAGTTTACATGATGCTGGGACGAAATCAGCGGCCCTTTTAGAAAAATGCCGGGAAAGTTTTTCTGAGTTATTACAAGTTCCAAACCGCGGGATTTTATTTACGAGTGGTGGAACAGAGAGTAATCAAATTGCCATCCAAACGCTAATCCATACAACTGATAAGAAAGAAGTGCTCGTAAGTCCGCTAGAACACGCTTCAGTTTGGCAGCAACTAATGGCACTCGAACAAGCGGGGAAGTGTCGGATTAAAGTATTACCAGTTGATTCGTTTGGGCAAGTAAATCCAGCTACTTTAGAAAAAATGATTTCTGCTGAGACGGGGCTTATTATTATTCAACATGTTAATTCGGAAATCGGAACCATCCAACCAATCGCGGAACTAGCTCATATTGCTAAAAAAGCAGGTGTCTTTTTTCATACCGATATCGTTCAATCCTTTGGAAAAATTGATTTAGATTTAAGTGATGCCACTAGTTTTAGTATTTCATCGCATAAAATTTATGGACCAAAAGGGGCGGGAATACTTTTTATGAAACCAGATTCTCCTTTGCAGGCAGTTTTGCCAGATGTACATCATGAATTTGGCTTTAGACCGGGGACAGTAAATGTTCCAGCTATTGCTGCCTTTACAACTGCCGCCTATGATATAATAGAAAATAGAGAACAAGAAGCGATTAGAGCTATGAAACTAAAAGCTGCGATTTGCGACACATTAGAAGCGCGAGTAGAAGTGGAAGGTGGACCCAATACATCGCCGTATATTTTAGGACTTACTTTGCCAAATATGCAAGGTCAGGAAGCGTTACTTGCTTTAAACGAAGCAGATATTCAAATCTCGACGACAAGTGCATGTAGTTTACGTGATTTAGCTCCGTCCAGAACATTAATCGCTACTGGAAAAACAACAGAAGAAGCAAACCGTTTTATCCGCTTATCTTTTGGAAGAGAAAATGAATTAAACGATAGTATTATTTTTAAAGAAGAAATCGATAAATTATTACGAAAAAGGTGATAAGATGAAAAAAATATTAGGAGATACGCGTAGGCAAATGATTTTAAAATGGCTAAAAGAAGCCGAGGCGCCAATTTCTGGAAATCAATTAGCACAGAAAACAAATGTTAGCCGCCAAGTGATTGTTCAAGATATTTCTTTGTTAAAAGCTGGCAATGAACCAATTATGGCTACCCCACAAGGCTATATTTATGCGAAAGAAACAAGTTATACAGGGGAAAGGCGCGTTATTGCCGTGAAACATACGAAAGAACAAGCTGCCGAGGAACTAAATATTTTGGTAGATCACGGTGTTTCCATTATTGATGTGATTGTGGATCATCCAATATACGGCGAAATCACCGCTTCACTACATTTAAAAAGCCGTTTTGATGTAGAGAAATTTGTGCGGAAATTGCAAACAACAGGAGCAACAATGCTGTCTGGTTTAACGGATGGAACACATTTACATACGATTGAAGCAGATACGAAAGAACAATTAGAACAAGCGATTAAGGCGCTAGATAAAGCTGGATTTTTAATCTAACCATTTTTCAATATAAATTCTAGGAAAAAGCTAGTAACTATGGTAGAATGTATGTTAGGTATTTATAAACAAATAGTCGTATGGAGGTGCTAGATATGCCATTATCGCCGCTGGATATACATAACAAAGAGTTTACCCGTGGTTTTAGAGGTTATGACGAAGACGAAGTAAATGACTTCCTCGATCAAATCATTAAAGATTATGAACAAGTTATTAAAGAGAAAAAGCGTATTGAGGACACTTTAAATAATAGTGAAGAACGTTTAGGTCATTTTACAAACATTGAAGAAACATTAAACAAATCATTAATCGTGGCACAAACAGCTGCCGAAGAAGTGAAAGCTTCCGCTGAAAAAGAAGCAAAACTTATTATCCGTGAAGCTGAAAAAAATGCAGACCGAATTTTAAGCGACTCACTTTCTAAAGCTCGTAAAATCGCGATTGAAATTGAAGACTTAAAACGTCAATCTAAAGTATTCCGCGAGCGTCTGCGTATGTTAGTAGAAGCGCAAATGGATTTAATTAAAAGTGAAGATTGGCAGCAAATGATGGCTTACGATGTAGATGCAACAGAATTAGCGTCTATTAAAGAAGTCGAAGCTGCTGAATCAGAAGAACGTTAAAAACGATTATAAGAGACAAGTAAATTTTTTAGACAAAGGATATGAAGCGAGTTGGTAAATGGTGCGAGACCAACTATCCTCTAAAAAATAGAAATCACTCTTTAGTTCTAACCCGAAAAAGCAATCGCTTGAGTAAGTGTTAGCGCGAGCCAGCGTTATGGCATTAATGAAGTGGGCAAGCAACAAAATTGCATGTCAACAAGGGTGGTACCGCGAATCTCGTCCCTTTTTTGGGAGAGATTTTTTTGTGTTTAAAAATAAAGATTTAAAGGAGAATAGAGTATGGAATATAAAGATACGTTATTAATGCCAAAAACAGATTTTCCGATGCGTGGAAACCTGCCAAACAAAGAACCTGAATGGCAAGCAAAATGGGAAGAAGAAAAACTATATGAGAAGATTCAAGAAAAAAATGCTGGACGCAAGGCGTACATTTTGCATGATGGGCCTCCTTATGCTAACGGTGAGCTTCACATGGGTCACGCTCTAAACAAAACAATCAAAGATATTATCGTCCGTTATAAATCAATGGCTGGCTTCAGCTCCCCGTATGTTCCAGGTTGGGACACACACGGACTACCAATTGAGACAGCTATCGCCAAAAAAGGCGTTAAACGGAAAGAAATGTCTATTGCTGAATTCCGTAAACTATGTGCCGAATATGCAATGACGCAAGTAGACGGTCAACGTACAGGATTCAAACGACTTGGAATTAACGGTGACTGGGAAAATCCTTACATTACACTTTTACCAGAATACGAAGCAGAGCAAATCAAAGTCTTCGGTGAAATGGCGAAAAAAGGTTACATTTACAAAGGTAAAAAACCGGTTTATTGGTCTCCTTCTAGTGAATCTGCGCTGGCAGAAGCAGAAATCGAATATCAGGATAAAAAATCTGCTTCGATTTTTGTTGCCTTTAAAGTTACTGACGGAAAAGGTGTACTAGATGAAGGAACGAATATCGTTATCTGGACAACAACTCCTTGGACAATTCCTGCAAACATGGGTATTACTGTTAACCCTGATTTGGACTATGTAGTAATTGAATCCGCTGGGGAAAAATATGTTGTAGCAGAAGCACTTTTACCAAGCTTACGCGAAAAACTAGGCTTTGAAGATGCGACAGTAGTGAAAACAGTTCGTGGTTCTGAACTTGACCGCGTTGTAACTAAACACCCATTCTATGACCGTGATTCCTTAGTAATGAACGGGGAACATGCTACTGCTGAAGCCGGTACTGGTGCGGTTCATACGGCTCCTGGACACGGGGAAGATGACTTTTTAATCGGGAAAAAATACGATTTAGAAGTACTTGCTCCACTAGATGATCGTGGTGTATTCACAGAGGAAGCACCGGGATTTGAAGGCGTATTTTACGATACAGCGAACAAAATGGTCACAGAAAAACTAGAAGAAGTGGGCGCACTACTAAAAATGGAATTCATCACTCACTCTTATCCACATGATTGGCGTACGAAAAAACCAGTTATTTTCCGTGCAACAGCGCAGTGGTTTGCTTCGATTGACGCATTCCGTGATGATTTACTCGCTGCTGTTAAAGGTGTTAATTGGACTCCTGCTTGGGGTGAAACACGTTTATTCAATATGGTTCGCGACCGCGGCGACTGGGTTATTTCTCGTCAACGTGCATGGGGCGTTCCACTACCGATTTTCTATGCGGAAAATGGGGAAGCGATTATCACAGACGAAACAATTAATCACATTTCTGAACTTTTCCGTGAGCATGGTTCGAATGTTTGGTTTGAACGCGATGTGAAAGATTTATTACCTGCTGGCTTTACGCATCCAGGTAGTCCAAATGGAGAATTTACAAAAGAAACCGATATTATGGACGTTTGGTTTGATTCAGGTTCTAGTCATCAAGCTGTGCTGAATGCTCGCCCAGAATTAAGTCGTCCGGCTGATTTATATATGGAAGGCTCTGACCAATATCGTGGCTGGTTCAACTCATCCTTAACAACTGCTGTAGCAATCACTGGTGAAGCGCCTTATCGTAACGTGCTAAGCCATGGTTTCGCACTGGATGGGGAAGGTCGCAAAATGAGTAAATCACTTGGAAATACTTTACTTCCAGGCAAAGTAATTAAACAACTTGGTGCGGATATTGTTCGCCTTTGGGTTGCTTCAGTGGATTATCAAGCTGATGTTCGTGTTAGTGATGAAATCTTAAAACAAGTATCCGAAGTATACCGTAAAATCCGTAACACAATGCGTTTCTTACTAGGAAATATTAATGACTTTAATCCAACTACTAACGCCGTTTCTTATGAAAACTTACGTGAAGTTGACAAATATATGCTAATTAAATTAAATGATTTAGTGAAAAATGTGAAGGATAACTATGAAGCTTTCGAATTCTCTACTATTTACCACCAAATCAATAATTTCTGTACAGTAGAATTAAGCCAATTTTATATGGACTTTGCCAAAGATGTTGTTTACATCGAAGCGGCTGATAGTCATGATCGTCGTGCTATGCAAACTGTCTTTTATGAAGCGGTTGTTACGTTAACCAAATTACTTGCTCCAATTTTACCGCATACAACAGAAGAAGTTTGGAATAGCTTGATTGGTGAAGGCGTGGAAAGTATTCACTTGCAAGACTTGCCAGAGGTTAAAGTATTAGCGGATAGCGAAGAAATTACAGCGAAATGGGACGCATTCATGCAAATCCGTGATAACGTCCAAAAAGCGTTAGAATTCGCTCGTAACGAAAAATTAATCGGTAAATCAATGCTTGCTAAAGTAACTTTATATGTAGACGGCGAAGCGAAAACACTATTTGATTCTTTAGAAGGCGATTTTGCACAACTGTTTATCGTTTCTGACTTTGAACTTGTGGAAGGTTTAGAAAATGCACCAGAATCTGCATTCAAATCAAATCAAGTAGCTGTTCAAATTACCGTAGCAGAAGGCGAAACTTGTGAACGTTGCCGTGTAGTGAAAAAAGATGTAGGCGTAAATCCAAAACATCCAACACTGTGTGGCCGCTGTGCGGATATTGTTGTAAAACACTACGAAGCTTAATGCTCGCTTGGGGAAAATCCTACTCATTTCAAAAGGAGGTTCCCCAAGCTTTTTTAATTTAAGATGTGGTATTATAGACGTAATTCCAAATAGAGGAGGTTGCTTGACGTAATGGAAACAATTCACTTTACAAAAGTACATGGTTCGCAAAACGATTTTTTCTTAGTTGATGAAGAGGAAAATCACATCACAGAATGGTCGGATGAAAAACGTGCTAATTTTGCGATAAAGCTTTGCGATAGAAAGCACTCGCTTGGCGGGGCAGACGGAATTTTATATGTCACAAAAAGCAGTGAAGTTGGACCAATTGGCCAAATGCGTGTCGTTAATTCAGATGGCTCAATTGCTTCGATGTGCGGGAATGGCTTAAGAACGGTAGCTCGCTATTTACTTGAGAAACATGCTTTGACAGATGCAAAAGTAGAAACTATGAAAGCGATACTTGATGTCAAAAAAGCAACTTCGCTTGGTTTTGATATTCCAACCTATCAAGTGGAAATTTCTCCTGTTAAATTTGCAGCAGAAACATTACCGATGCATGTAGGCGTGGAAAAATTATTTAATCAAGTTATCCCAGAACTTGATGCAGAACTCGCTTTTTCTGCTGTTTCTGTTCCTAATCCGCATTTGATTACATTTGTGGACCAAGCTGTGCTAGATTCCGATAAACAAGAAAAATTAGCAAGTTATTTAAATAGCGAAAATCCGTATTTCCCAGATGGCGTGAATGTAAGCTTTGTGAAACGTTTAAGCGATGATGCTATTTATGTGCGTACTTTTGAACGCGGCGTCGGTTTTACGAATGCATGTGGAACAGCGATGTCGGCTTGTAGTTTGATTAAAAAAATGTTAGATAATGATATATTGGAAACGCCGCTAAATGTTTATAATGATGGCGGAAGAGTGCAAGTAACTGCGAAAAAAGATGCTGCTGGTGAAATTTCGCTACAACTGATTGGCAATGCCACTTTTGTTAGCAAAGGTTCCGTTCGTTATGAAAATGATGTCGTTACAGAGCTTACAAATGAAGCGACAGCTGAACAAGCTCAGTATCAGGCGCTTGTAAAAGAAGTAAAAGAATTTCTAAAAACAACCGAATGAAAAGGAGTTAACCATGAATACAAATCGTAAAAAAGCAACACCGTTATTCGTTATTGGCGGATTTTGCCTTATTTTATTTATTACTATCGCTTCCGCTATCGCAACAGAAAGTAACTGGGTAGCACGTTTTGACTTAAGCTGGATTGAAAAAATCCGCGGCGGCATTCAACCGGATAAAACAGCCATTGTTAAATTTCTAACTACTTTAGGAAGCGCAGAAACGACAATTATTTTGACTATCGTAGTCGTTCTTATTTTATTCTTTTTACGAAAATTTGTTGTCGGACTTTGGTTTGGTGGAACGATGCTTGTTTGTGGAGTAGTCTTAAATCTTGTCTTGAAAAGTTTGGTTGGTCGTACGCGTCCAGCTAGCGTGAACTGGTTAGTAAGCGAGTCAGGCTTTAGTTTCCCAAGTGGACATGCGACGGCAACGGCTGTTTTTTATGGTCTTGCAGCGATGTTCTTGATTTTCACAGTGCCAAAAATGTGGCAAAAAATCGTTATCGGTATTATCGGTTATGGTTTTATCCTGTTTGTCATGTATACACGCGTTTATCTTGGTGTGCATTTCCCGACGGATGTACTTGGTGGATTTTTCCTTGGTACAGCATCGGTATTTATCTCACTAGGCGTTTATTTCTTAGTACGAAAACCATTACATAATTTACTTGTGAAATGGCGGATTAAAGATAAAAGTATTACAGAATAATATAAAAACCCTGTTATAAGAATTAGCTTATAGCAGGGTTTTTCAGATAGTAAACTGAATACTCTATTTTGTAACCGTACGGCTTTTTCACTTGATTTATTTGCTCGTTGGCGTTAATATATAAGTGTTGATAGTAGCTAATTTGCTTATTATCAAGGATATTGATGTGGAGTGAGTATCTTTGCTAATATGTGAATTTTGTAATTGAAAAAATGATTAGCTTGTTGTTAACATCTTTTTCGTTAGTAAAAGAAACATATTAAGAAAATTTTTGGAGGTTTGTGAAATATGCAAACAGGTACAGTTAAATGGTTTAACAGTGAAAAAGGCTTCGGTTTCATCGAAGTAGAAGGCGGAGATGATGTATTCGTACACTTCAGCGCTATCGAAGGTGAAGGATTCAAAACTTTAGACGAAGGTCAAAGCGTTGAATTTGAAATCGTTGAAGGCCAACGTGGCCCACAAGCAGAAAAAGTTACTAAACTTTAATCTGTTCACGTTAAACTAATAAAAACACGCAGCGGACTTCTTAGGGAGAAGCCTTGCTGCGTGTTTTTTTATGCTAAATGAATTCGGTATGTTTTTATTTCAAATGGAGCTACTGCAAAGGTCGGATTGGAAAGCGATGTTTCGTTTTCCTCAAGTAAGTTGCATTCTGTGATTGAGGTAATCGGGTAACCACTTGTGATTGTTACTTCGCCGTGAGTTCCCGCAAATTCATGCAATCGTAAAATGATACCATCACCGTCCTCGGCTTGTTTAATGCTATCAATCATCACGTAAGGATTGGTCACTTGGAAAAGAGAAAAAGTTTCAATTTCCCCCTTGGAAGTGAAAATTGGATTATTCAATTCCCATGCTGCTTGAACTGTTTCCCCGTCTAAAAAATCACCTTGATGTGGATAGAGCGAATAAGTGAATTGGTGGATTCCTAAATCGGCATCTGGATCTGGATAACCGGCTGCTTTCAGAAGTGTAAGGCGGATAGTTGAATCTTTAATATCATAGCCGTATTTGGAATCATTTAACAAACTGACGCCGTAATTTTTCTCCGAAAGATCAGCCCATTGATGTCCAACGGTTTCAAAGCGAGCATAATCCCAACTTGTATTCCAGTGCGTTGGGCGTTTGACGTTCCCGAATTGGATGTCATAGCTAGCTTCACTGGCATGCACAGCGACAGGGAAGGCGACTTTAAGCAACTGGTTACGATCTCGCCAGTCGACCTCGGTTTCAAATCTGATTTCAGGGCTCTCGTGATAAAAATGAATCCACTGAGTGATTTGAGATTTTTCGGAATGTAGCACTTGCTTCATAGTGAATTGGAGTGGCCCGTTCTCGGTTATTTCAACTGAATCTAGCGCGCTGATTTCTTTTTGTTTTTCTTGATAGAATAGGTCGATATCCCAGGCGTCATGCCACATCGGCTTATCTTCAAATAATTGAAATACATTACCTCGCGCATTTTCCGCTATTACTTGGCGGTTATTTTTTTTGTCAAAAATGGACGTGAATTGTCCGGCTTTATTCCATTTGATTTGATAGAAGGGTGTTTCCAATTGGTTATTTTTGTAGTGAAAAGATGGTTGTTCTAAAATGTTTGCTGTTTCTTTAACAGAAATAGTTGTAGCACCAAGCGCAGGTATGTTTGGATGCTGGATAAGCCAGGCATTATTTACCAATTTTTGCGCAGGCAGTGGAGCATTATTTTCATCATAAAAGGCTAAATGGTTCGATTGATTGTCGGGTGAAATTTCGATGTATCGCGGTCTGGACCAAGTGGAACTATTCCAAAGTGTTATTTTTTCATCGGCATCTGTAGTTAAATTGGTCAATTGATTAGAAATTAACGTATTATTTTCCGTCATAGCTTCCGTGTACTCAATTAGAGCGTCGTCATAAACTTCTTTGATGGAAGAGCCGGGAATAATATCATGAAACTGATTTCGAAGTAAAATTTGCCAAATGCCTGCTAATTTTTCAGTTGGGTAAGACGTTCCTTGTTTTAGATTTGCTAAAACGGAAAGCCATTCGCTATTTCGTAAGCCGAGTTCGATTTTTCGATTCATTTTTTTCGTAAAGGCTTGGCTCGTATAAGTTCCGCGGTGATATTCGAAGTAAAGTTCGCCGTTCCAAGTATGAACATATTGGTCTGTCGTATTTATCGTTTCGTGTAAATCGTTGAAATAAGAAGTAGCACTTTTTGGTTTTACTTCAGGAATTCCTGGCATCGTATCATAACGACGGCGCATCTCTAGCATTTCTCGGTTCACACCGCCACCACCATCTCCGTAGCCGTAAGCAAGTAGTAATTCTTGGTTTACCTCTTTATCTTGATATTTGTCCCAAAGACCAACAAGTTCTCGTGCTGTCATTTTGCCATTATAGGTTGAAATGCGGCTATTTTTTTCTGGTGCAGTGATGAAATGGGTCAAAATTTCTGTACCATCAATTCCGCGCCACTGGAACGTATCATGAGGCATACGATTATATTGATTCCAGCTTATTTTGGTTGTCATAAAAGTCTTAATGCCTGATTTACGAAGGATTTGTGGTAAAGCCCAGCTATAGCCAAATACATCCGGCAACCATAGAAAACTAGAAGGTTTACCAAATTCTTCGCGTAAAAATTTCTGACCGTAGAGCATTTGCCGTACGAGGGATTCACCGCTAGGAATATTACAATCTGCTTCAAGCCACATTCCACCGTCAGCTTCCCAGTTTCCTTCGCTAATTTTCGTTTTGATTTTCGCATAAATTTCTGGGTAATCTTCTTTGATATAGGCGTAAAGTTGCGGTTGCGATTGGAGAAATAAGTATTCAGGATAGTCTTCCATTAAATGAAGCACAGTCGAAAATGATCGTGCGGCTTTTTCGCGAGTATGCTTTAAGCGCCATAGCCATGCTACATCTATATGTGTATGCCCAACAGCCGCCACTTTGATAGGAAAATTTTTCGGCATTTTTTCCAGTGCGGCTTGTAAGATTTGGTTGGCTGTTGCCATCGAGGCAAGGTTTTGTTCGGATCCTGGTGTACTCCAATCAATTGCAAGGTAAGCGCGATTAATCGCTTGGAGGAGCGGCGCATGGGTTGGATTTTTTTCTTCGAGTTGGTCGAGTGTTTTTAAAGTTGCTTTACTCGTGAAATACAAATCATCAATGACGAGATTTAAGTATCCAATAAAGGCTTCTTTTAACTGGTGTGTCTGGATAGTAGGAGTGCCGCCGCCTTCCAGTCCGGACCATAAACGGAAGACCAGTTCCACCTTTTTTCCAGCAAAACTATCTGGGAAAAGAACTTCGCGGTGATTTTGATCGACGCCTTGATATGGTTCCCCATTAACAAATAATAGTGATTCAAAGCCGGAATTGTGGCCGTCGCCGGTATTCCCAAAGTCAAAGTAGCCAATCAAGCGCGTGTCAGTTTTGGTGTCTGGAAAAGTAATGGTTGTTTTGAGCCAGACATAACGGTCCCTACCTGACCAGTTTTCCCCGATAGTCAATTCGTTATCATACAAGACGTTATTTGGTCGTGCAGCGATTTCTCCATCCATATCCTCGGCTGCTTGGAAATTACGGATAGGATAAGTTTTTTCGTAACGATAAAGCGCGACTTCATCCAGACGGCCTCGTAGTTTATCTTTAGTGAAAAACATATGTATACTCATATCCTTTCTATTTTGTCTAGAACGGTTTCAATATATCATAGCGGCAAAAGATGTCAATTTGGCTTTTTTTGGGTATGCTGGGAGATTCTCTTAGAGTGGGAAGGATTACGCTTTCTTGTAATGGACAAATCAAGGGAAAATGGATTATTCATAGTAGTTTTTCACCTAGCATTGCAATTCACTTTAGCCCTTACTATACTTAGCTTGAAAGCGAATACAAAAAGGATATTTGGAGGGGCAAAATGACTAGAAAGAAAGCGCATATTATTTCTCATTCTCATTGGGATAGAGAATGGTTTTTACCACTGGAAAGTTTGAGATTTAGGCTCGTTACACTTATGGACGACGTAGAAGCATTACTTGATAAGGAAGATGGATTTCATCATTTTCATATGGATGGGCAAATGATTATGTTAGAAGATTATTTGGCTGTGAAACCCGCTAAAAGAGAAAAAATGAAGCAGCTGGTTGCGGACGGAAAACTGCGAATCGGACCGTGGTACATGTTGCAAGATGCTTTTTTGACAAGTGGAGAAGCGAATATTCGTAATTTGCAGTATGGTCTAGAAATGGCAGAAGAATTCGGTCAAGTAGAGAAAATTGGTTATTTTCCTGATACGTTTGGTTTATATGGCCAAGTGCCACAACTCATGCGCCAAGCTGGTTTTGATACGGTCGTTTTCGGTCGTGGAGTCAATCCAACCGGCTTTAACAACCAAGTTTTTGATAGCGCTTTTGCCTCGAAATATTCGGAGATGTTTTGGGAAAGCCCGGACGGGTCGAAAGTATTAGGGATTTTACTCGCAAATTGGTATTCCAATGGCAATGAAATTCCGGTGGATAAAGAAGCCGCAAAAGTTTTCTGGGATAAGAAATTAGCGGATGTGGAACGGTTCGCATCGACGGATGAATGGTTATTTATGAACGGCTGTGATCATCAGCCAGTGCAAACTGATTTAGCGGAAGCATTGGAAGTGGCACGGGAACTTTATCCTGAGGTGGAGTTTATCCATAGCCATTTTGAAAAATATCAAGAGGCTGTCAAAGCTGGTCTTGCTCCTGAAAAATTACAAACGGTTCACGGAGAATTAACGAGCCAACAATCAGATGGATGGTCTACACTCGCCAACACAGCATCTTCACGTATTTACTTAAAACAAGCAAATGCGAAAATAGAGCGTTTATTAGAGCGTTTGGCTGAACCGATTTCCGTGATGGCGACAGAAGCCGGTGTCCAGTATCCACATGAATACTTAGCTTATGCTTGGAAATTACTTATGGAAAATCAAATCCATGATAGTATCACGGGATGTAGTTTGGATGAGGTGCACCGTGAAATGGAAGCTCGTTTTGAAAAAGTCGAACAGGCGACTATGGCAATTATTCAAAACGCCGCGCGTCAAATCACGGAACAAATTACAACGAATGAAGCGGGCATTCCTATTACGGTATTTCATGCAGGTGGCCTTGAAGCAACGAGATCCATAGAACTCGAACTTGAAACAGATGCAATTCATTTTTCTGAGATGCATTTTGAATTAATACCAGACGAATTAGCGAAACTTCCAGAGCAAAGTTTTCGATTAGAAACAAGTACTGGCGAGGAAATTCCGGTTGTTGTTGAGTCGCTTGGCATTCGATTTAATTACGATTTACCAGAACGGAAATTCCGTGATTCTTATTTTGCGAGAAAGTACAAACTAACCTTTGCCGTGGAAAATTTGCCAGCGGTTGGTTATGAAACAATTTACGCGCATCCGGTTGATTTGGTGAATGAATCAGCGAACCAAACACAAGATTTGTTTTTAGAAAATCGCTTTTTAAAAGTGGAAGTTGCGGCGAATGGGACGTATACGATTTTAGATAAAGAAAAAGCGATAGAAATTGCAGGTGTTGGGGCATATGAGGATGCGGGCGACATCGGTAATGAATATATGTTTAAAGAAACCGGCGATAACTTGCGAATAAATACACTTCATTCCAAACCGGCAATTCGAGTACAACGAGAGGATAAACTCGGCAAAACAATCGAAATAAACCATGAAATTGAAATACCAGAAAGCGCAAGTTCCGCCTTTGCGGAAGAAAAACGTCGCCTAGTATGGCATCCTGACCGGCAGTCGGAGCGCTCGGAAAATTTTACTACATTTAAAATCACGACAGAATTAACGCTAAATAAACACGATAAACAATTAACTATCCGCGTGAAACTAAATAACAACGTAGATGACCATCGACTCCGCGTGCTTTTCCCGACTGGAAAACAAACAGAAACACATCAAGTGGGAAGTGTTTTTGAAGTAGTAACACGCGCGAATAAACAAGTCAAAGAATGGACAAATCCTGCTAAAGATAACCGAAAACAAGGCTTTGTTGCTAGTGGAAATATCGTTGTCGCAAGTCTTGGTTTACCAGAATATGAAGTAAGCGAACATGGTGACAAACTAGAATTAACGTTGCTTCGCGCAGTATCTGAAATAGGCGATTGGGGTGACTTCCCGGCATATGAAGCGGAATGCCACCGAGAGATTACAGCAGAGTTTCACGTTTTCCTAACAGATGATTCTGATGTTGCAAATAGCACCATACCAGCACAAGTAAACGCATGCTTGACTCCTATTTTTGCATTCCAACACAAATCAGCAACGAAAGAAAACATTCTCGCAGAAAAAAGAGATTTTGCAGAATGGAAAACAGAGGCTGGATTTGTCTTCTCAGCATTTAAACTCGCTAAAGACAACCAACCGATTATCCGATTCTTCCAAACCGCAAGTGAACCAAAACAGCTACAGACGATGCAACCGTGGCAGAAATCGACTATTTTGGAAGAAACGACGGGAGATGCCAAAAAACAATTTATCGCTAGTCCAAACGAAATCATCACTTTAAAAGGAGTGTAATACATGACAAACAAAGTACCAGCAAGCTTTAACAAATGGATAGAGAAAGTGAAAATGACTTTTCCAGAAAACGAAAAACTTCACCGCATGTTTGAAAAATGTTTTACGAATACGTATACAACTACTTTACAAGAAACAGAAGAGGGGCTTCCATTTGTTATTACAGGAGACATTCCAGCGATGTGGTTACGCGATTCTACAAGCCAAATTAGACCATATTTAATTGTGGCGGAAGAAGACGAAGAAATGGCGACTGTTATTGAAAACCTCGTAAAGTTACAAACTAACTGTATTTTGCATGACCCATACGCGAATGCTTTTAATAAATCAGCGAATGGTGCGGGATTTCAAAACGACAAAACAGCAATGACCGACCTGGTTTGGGAACGAAAATATGAAATTGATTCACTTTGCTATCCGATTCAATTAGCGTACCTATTATGGAAAAGTGCCAACCGTACTGGTCATTTTACCGAAGAATTTAGAAAAGCATTGCATCAAATCATCGAAGTTTTTAAAATCGAACAAAAACATACAGAGCAAAGTCCGTATCGTTTTGAACGAGAAAATGTGCGTCAATCAGATACCTTAAATAATAACGGAAAAGGAACGGATGTAAGCTATACTGGTATGTCTTGGAGTGGCTTTAGACCAAGTGATGACGCATGTATGTATGGCTACCTTGTACCGAGTAATATGTTTTTAGTTGTAGTGATGGATTACGTCCAAGAAATCGCAGCGGCGTTTTACCCGGATGATAAAGAATTGCTGAAAGATAGCGCAGATTTACGAAAAGAAGTTGCTGCAGGGATTGAAACCTATGCGAAACAAGCGCATCCGTATTACGGAGATGTTTACGCGTATGAAGTTGATGGAACAGGGCGTAAATTATTTATGGATGATGCTAACGTGCCAAGCTTGCTCGCTGCACCATACCTTGGTTTTTGCGAAAAAACTGATCCTGCATACCAAGCGACTAGAAAACTAATTTTAAGCCGAGAAAATCCTTATTTTGTCGAAGGTAGTGTACTTACAGGAATTGGTAGTCCACATACACCTGATCATTATGTCTGGCCGATTGCACTCAGCATCGAAGGATTAACGGCAGAAACAGAAGCGGAAAAACAAGCCATTTTAGAGATGCTGATTGCCGGAGATGGCGGAACGGATTATATGCACGAAGGTGTCAACGCCTCGAATCCAGCTGAATTCACGCGCGACTGGTTTGCTTGGTCGAATGCGATGTTTAGTGAATTTGTTTTAAGCATGTGCGGTGTGTACGTAAAAGGCAGCCCATTAAGTAAATAAAAAAAGAAAAGTCTGGGCGAAAACTCAGGCTTTCTCTTACTATCAAAGGAGAGAAAAAGAATGAAACTTATTGATAAATTTTCAGTTATTAGCGACTGGATTATCCGGCTCGTCTGGACAAATTTAGTATGGCTTTTCCTCGTATTGATCGGCGGGATTGTGCTTGGCTTTATGCCGGCAACGGTTGCTTTATTTACGATAACGAGAAAATGGGCGCGGGGCGATTTAGATGTACCAGTTTGGAAATCTGCTTGGCAAACTTATAAACAGGTGTTTGTTTCGGCTAATTTAGCGGGTGCAATTTTTGCGCTGATAGGGATTTTCCTGTATGCGGATTTGCGGATTGTTTTTGAATTAATGCAAGGTTTTTGGTCGACGATTTTATACTTCTTCTTAATGTTCTTGCTTTTTCTCGTGGGAATTGCGTTTTTGCAGTATTTCACAGTGTTTGTCCACTTCCAAATGAAAAATGCGCGTGCTTATGTCGGGCAAGCATTCTTGCTCGCGATTACTAGTTTTAAAAATACCTTTATGATTGTGGTTGGTCTTGTTTTTTGCGCATGGTTAATTTCGAAAATGCCTGCTTTTATTTTGTTTATTTCTGGTGTTTTACCAAGTTATTGGATAATGAAAATCAATTTACACCGCTTCAAGCAAATGGAGCCTAAGTAACCCCTTACATTATTGGTGATAGTATGCAATAATCAGAAAAGAAGAGGGGGCAGTGAATGAGCATGACACAAGAATTACCACGCAAGCGCGTTTTCAAAAGGATGTTGTTAATTTTTTCTTTAACAAGTCTTTTTACGGTGAGCTTGTTACTTTTTTTCATTTATAAGTACTATACTAATATTCAGCTAGATACCAATCTCCAAAGAGCGGAAACCATTGCGAATAAACAGCTCGATGCACTTACGGAGAAGCAAAAGGCATTAATTAGTTTAACGCAAGATATTTACCGTAATAGCGATTTGATGCAGGATGTTCAAATCGCGATGACAAATGATTACGGTAGCTACACAGAGCAAAATATCGATAACTATTTTAAAAGTAAAAATTTCTATTCTGTAGATATGCAAACGTATTTACAGTCTTATTTTTCGTATGATGAAGATATTATCGCGCTGCAGCTCATTTCGGATGATGGGAGTTACTCTTATACATTTCCGAGCCGTTACCGTGAATGGAAAGAAACGGTTGATACATACGGGGAGGCAAATATCGCCACCGAAGCATCAAAGCAAGGGACTTTTTATACAATCGAAAATAAAATAGTTGTGAAACAGCCGATTAATGATCCAAGCACATTAAAACAAATGGGTTATCTGCTTCTTTACATTGATCCGACTTTTCTAAGCAAATGGATTACGAAAGATTATCAAAACTCGATTTTTCAAATACAAAACACGAAGGGAGTCGAGTTATATTCCAACCACCCAAAGAAACAAATCCAAACGCCTGAAAAACAAGGATGGCTTCATGCTGACAACAAAAAAGTATACTTTCAAAAAACAGAAGATGAAACAAGTGGCTTGAAAAACAATACGTTTTTATATCGAGTAACAGATGACAGCGCGCCGCTCATCGAACTTACTTTATTTGGTATTGGGCTGTTATTAGTTATTTTTTCTATTAGCATTAATTTTGTTATTAGTAGGCGTTATTCTAAGCGGATTTTAACGATTATTGGCGGGATGAACCGGGTGGAAATGGGGACCCTTGATGCAAAGCTTCCGGTCGATAATAACGGGGATGAGCTGACGATGATTAGTGAGCGGTTTAACCATATGACAGAAAACCTCGATGCTTATGTGAAGAAGGTCTATAGCCTAGAAATGGAAGAACAAAAAGCGCGGCTCAAGGCACTCCAAGGTCAAATGCAACCTCATTTTCTTTATAATTCACTAGAAGCAATTAGGATGAACGCACGCGTAGAAGGAGCCAAAGCGACAAGTGATATGATTTATCAACTTGCAACACTACTGCGCTACACAGCTAATCACCGTGAAATCACCACTTTAGGTGAAGAAATCAATTACGTGAAACAATATGTCCGCTTTATGGAAATGCGCCACGAACAGCCAATTAAGCTGGAAATCAATATTGAAAAACGTTTCAATCATACGCAGATTCCACGGTTTGCTCTGCAGCCGCTTATTGAAAACTTTTTCAAATATGCTTTTAAAGAAAATCAAAATCCAATAGTCGTAATTACGGTCACTGCAGAAAATGACAATTTACAATTTAGAATTGAAGACAATGGTTCGGGAATCGATGCAGAGAAATTAAAAGAAGTGCAAGCAACAATTGAAAGTAAAGATGAGACGAGCCACATCGGTCTAGCTAATTTAAACAAACGATTGCAGCTTTTATATGGAGAAAATTATCGATTAACAATCAAGAGTAAAGCAAATGAAGGTACCATCATTCTGTTTCAAGTACCTCAAAATACGGGAGGAGAAAAGTAATGCTAAAAATTGTACTAGTAGACGACGAGCCCCTTATTCTCAAAGGTTTAGAAAGTATTATTCCAGAATTTGAGCAATCAATTGAAATTGTTGGAACGGCTAAAAATGGCGCAATAGCCTTAGAGTTATTTGCTAATCAAGACGTAGATGTCCTTTTGACCGATATAGAGATGCCTGTAATGAATGGTTTAGAATTAATCGACGAATGGAAAAAGCGGCAACCAACGACTAAAACTATTGTTCTCTCCGGATTTGAAGATTTTCATTATGTGAAACGTGGACTTTCAGCGGGAATCGAAAATTATTTACTAAAACCTTTAAATGAACAAGAATTAAAAGAAACATTTATACAAATAGAGAAAAAACAATTGACAGACAGTGTGATACCAAGGGAAGAAGCGTATTACATTTTACGGGACAATACGATTTGGCGTTGGCTAAATTTACGAATTAACAAAGAAGAATGGGAAGAGCGACTAGCATTATACGATATGATATTAAATTCAAAGGAAAATGCCGTTCTCATCCAAATTCAACCAACAAAAGAAATCAATCTGACTGAATGGAAAAATCTTTCTGAACAATATCGGAAGGACTTTCCATTTATGCTACTTACGCCAGAAAATGAAATAATTATAGGAATAACCGAACAAACTTCGATATCCGAACAAATTTTAGCGATTCATCAAGATGTGAAAAAACGCCTTTCGAATGAAGCTTTTTACCTGTTTATCAGTGAAAAAGTACAAGGTGAAATGATGTACCCGCAAGCCTTTCGCCAACTTACTAGGTTGCTTCCAGAACGACTTGTGCAAGAGCCTGGTAGCCTAATTGCCTATCAAAAACGTACCAAACATACTTGGCGTCCGAAAAGAAAGCAACATCAACTCGCGAAGCTTCTAGTGATGAATAACGAAAAAGAAATTAAAGCGTGGATCCAGCACTTTTTTAAAGAATGGAATGACCACAAGCTGGAAAGCGACCCGCATCAAATGCTCCATATTTTGAATGAGCTGCTTGTGATGATGGCGGAATCGGATCCGAAAGAGTTAAGCGAATCCATGGGGAGAATTGCCGAAGAAACGAGTATTGAGGGATTGGAAGAGGCGACGCTAGCCTACGCTATTCGTTACTATAACCGCAAAAAACAAACAGATGAATCAAAAAGCCCCATTATTCAAAATGTGCTTTCCTATATCACGGAACATTTTGCAGAAGGAATGTCTTTAAAAACACTCGGTAACGACTTTCATATTAATGCTGTTTATCTCGGTCAACTTTTTCAAAAAGAAATGGGCGAACACTTTACGGATTATCTAAATCGCTACCGGGTGAACTATGCAAAAGAAGAATTACTGCAAACAAAAGATAACTTAACCATTATCGCTGGGAAATCTGGTTATACCGATATGGCTTATTTTTATCGCCAGTTCAAAAAGCACACAGGCGAAACACCAAATCGCTACCGAAAAATCCATCAATAAAATTATTTCTAATATTTGTCTATAAATCTAAACATCCGCAACTATTTAACCCCACGTAAAAACGATAAACTAAAGATGTTGAAAGCACTTACAAAAAAGAGGGGTGAATGGATTGAAAAAAGTTTTATCACAAATTCGAGCTAATCGGATTTGGCTTTTAATGGTACTTCCAGGCGTCCTTTGGTTCCTGGTTTTCTCATACTTACCAATGTTTGGTACAGTGATTGCATTCAAAGATTACAAGATTGATGGGAAAGGATTTTTATCCAGTATTATGAGTAGCGACTGGGTGGGACTTGAAAATTTTAAATTCCTATTCCAAACAAACGACGCTTTTATTATTACCCGAAACACCGTTCTTTATAATTTAGTATTTATTATTGTTGGGCTGTTTCTTGGTGTAGCACTTGCTATTATTTTCAACAGCTTACTAAATAAGCGAGGAGCAAAAATTTATCAAACGGGAATGCTTTTCCCCCATTTTTTATCATGGGTAGTTGTCAGCTATTTCTTGTTCAGTTTTTTGAGCGAAGACAGTGGGCTGATGAATAATATTTTACTTGCATTCGGACAGGACCCGATTTCCTGGTATAACGATCCGAAATACTGGCCGTTTATCCTTATCATGATGAATGTTTGGAAAGGCTTGGGTTATGGAAGTATTGTCTACCTGGCAGCAATTGCCGGAATTGACCGGACCTACTACGAGGCGGCAATGATTGATGGCGCTGGCAAATGGCAACAAATTAGGCATGTAACAATTCCTGCACTAACGCCACTGATGGTTATTTTAACGATTTTGAATGTCGGGAAGATTTTTAACTCTGATTTTGGTTTGTTTTATCAACTACCGCGAAATTCAGGACCACTTTATCCTGTGACGGATGTTATTGATACATATGTATACCGTGGTTTAACGTCACTTGGAGATATGAGTATGAGTGCGGCAGCTGGTTTCTATCAGTCCATCGTCGGCTTTATTCTAGTGCTACTCACAAACTACATCGTGAAAAAAATAAATCCAGAATATGGCTTATTTTAGAAAAGGAGGCGAGGTGCTTTGGCAGAACAGCTTGAAGCAGTGAGTGAAATAGAACAAGTCCGAGGCGAAATGGAAAAACCAGCAAAAAATAAACCAGCTAAAGACATTATTGGTTTTGGGAAAAAGATGAACGTAGCGATGAATATTATGCTCGCTTTCCTAGCGCTCATTTGTATTTTTCCATTTTTGTACATTATTGTTATTTCTTTTTCTAGTGAATCATCTCTGGCAGCAAATGGCTTTCAACTAATACCCAAAGAGTGGAGCATGGAAGCGTATGAGTACTTATGGAAGATGAAAGGACAACTATTACAATCATACGGTATTACCATTTTAGTTACAGTAATTGGTACGGTATGTAGTGTTGCAATGATTGCTCTTTACTCTTACGCAATATCAAGACCACAATTTAAGTATCGTCGTCAATTTACATTTATTGCCTTTTTTACCATGTTATTTAGTGGCGGGATGGTGCCTGCCTATATCGTGATGACGCAATTTTTGCACTTACGAAATAGCATTTGGGCGATGATTTTACCACTAGCAATGAATGCTTTTTACATTATGATTATGCGCACGTTCTTTTTACGGTCTATTCCAGAACCAATACTTGAGGCGGCTCGAATTGAAGGCGCTGGGGAACTACGGATCTTTTTACAAATGGTTGTTCCACTTTCTTTACCAGGGCTTGCGACAATCGCGCTTTTCTCTACACTAGGATACTGGAATGACTGGTTCCAAGCGTCACTTTATATTGATAATCCGAATTTAGTGCCGCTACAATCGCTACTTATGAAAATTGAAAACAACTTAGAATTCATGCGACAAAACTCTGAAATTGCTTATACTGCCGGCGCGTTTAAGTCCATACCACAAGACGGTGCAAAAATGGCGATGGTTGTTATTTCGACATTACCAATCGCAATCACCTATCCGTTTTTCCAAAAATACTTTATTAGTGGACTCACAATTGGCGGCGTAAAAGAATAAAAAAGATGGAGGGAATTTAATGAAGAAGAAATGGGGAGTAATCATCGCATCACTCTGCTTGCTACTAGGTTTAAGCGCGTGCGGAAGCGATGAGAAGGCAGACGCAAATGAAGTTCCGACACTGAAATGGTACATGATTGGAACGCCACAAAAAGACACGGAAGAAGTAATGAAAGAAGTAAATAAATATACAGAAGAAAAAATTGGCGTCAAAGTAGAAATGACACAAATTGACTGGGGCGACTACGGTAAACGGATGCAAACCGTTATTAACTCCGGAGAAAACTTTGATATTGCTTACTCTGCAGCGGGAGAATTCGTTTCTTACTCACAAAAAGGCGCATTCTTGCCATTAAATAAATATCTAGATAAAGAAGGCAAGAATATGAAAGCCGAGTTAAATGATGTACTTTGGGAAGGTGCAACCATTGACGGAAACATTTACGGTGTTCCTTCGAACAAAGAAGTCGGCGAGCAACAAGTATACGTTTTTAACAAAAATCTTGTCGATAAATATAAAATGGACGTAACGAAAGTAAAAAACTTTAGCGATTTAGAACCAATGTTAAAAACAATTAAAGAAAACGAACCAAGTATCACACCAATCGGCGGGAACAAAGACTTTAAGCCAGCTTTCCCATATGACTATTTGATTGATAATGCAGTACCTCTTCCTTTTGCAGTAAATCAATATGAAGACACTGGCAAAATCGTCAACTTCTATGAGCAACCCGAAACATTAGATATCCTAAAATCGCTTCATAGCTTCTACCAAAAAGGATATGTCACAAAAGATATCGCAACCTCCACAGATCCGTGGTCATACGATAAAGAAAACTGGTTTGTGCGAATCGAAAAATACCAACCATATGCAGAAAATATTTGGGATAAAAATACAGGCGGCAAATATAAAGTAGTCACACAGCCAATTGCTGAAACTCCTATCATCAAAAATAACTCTGTAACTGGTGCGATTCAAGCTGTTTCTGTTACGAGCCAACACCCGGAAGAAGCAGTGAAATTCCTTGATTTACTTAACACGGATGAATATTTACGTAATTTAGTTGATAAAGGAATTGAAGGAACCCATTATAAAGAGTTAGATGACGGTAAAATTCAAGATCTACCAGCACGTGTGGAACGTTACAGCATGCCAACGTATGCGCTTGGAAATCACTTCATTCTAAAATTATATGAAGATGAGCCAGCAGATAAATGGGATCAATTTAAAGAGTTCAATAGAAAATCAGTCGCATCACCGGGCTTAGGTTTCTATTTTGACTCCTCTAAAGTTCGAACTGAAATAGCGTCGATTACCAATGTGTGTAATGAATTTGCGCCGGCACTTCTTACAGGAACCGTTGATCCTGTTGAATATACGGAAAAATTCAAAGCGAAGTTAAATGATGCAGGTATGAAAAAAGTAATGAAAGAAATGCAAAAACAATACGATGAATTCCGCGCTTCACAAGAATAAATACCAGAAAGGACTTAGTTTATCTAAGTCCTTCTTTTTTTGTATAACAGTTTTTATATAATTATATAACAGTTTTTGAGTCAGTAACCTTGCAAAAATTCTTTTGAGTAGTATAATTAGTCTTGTGAATGAGGTTTTTATAAAATCTGTACTATTAAAATTTAAATAATTTATATAACAAAAGGATGATAACGATGGCGAAACTAGAAAAAGACCAAGAAAAAGTAATAACACAAGGAAAATCAGGAGCGGATTTAGTTGTAGACAGCTTAATTAATCAAGGTGTTACGCATGTATTCGGGATTCCAGGAGCAAAAATTGATAAAGTTTTCGATGTGATGGAAGAACGTGGACCAGAATTAATTGTCAGTCGTCATGAGCAAAATGCGGCGTTTATGGCTGCCGCTATCGGTCGTCTAACCGGAAAACCTGGTGTTGTACTTGTAACTAGTGGACCCGGCGCATCGAACCTTGCCACTGGACTTGTAACAGCAACTGCTGAAGGAGATCCAGTCGTTGCGATAGCTGGAAATGTAACCAGGCAAGACCGCCTTAAAAAAACCCATCAATCAATGGATAATGCAGCACTTTTCCGTCCAATTACAAAATATAGCGAAGAAGTAGTTCACGCTGAAAGTATCCCGGAAGCAATCACTAACGCTTTTCGTTCGGCGGCAGAACCAAACCAAGGCGCTGCTTTTGTCAGTTTGCCACAAGATATCGTGAATGAACCAAACGTACCAGTAAAAGCGATTCGCCCACTTGCTAAACCAGAAAATGGTCCAGCTTCCAAAGAACAAGTTGCGAAACTCGTTGCTCGTTTGAAAAAAGCGAAATTACCAGTATTGCTATTAGGTATGCGAGCATCTAGCCCGGAAGTAACTGGTGCGATTCGTCGCCTACTCCAAAAAACAAGCATCCCAGTTGTAGAAACCTTCCAAGCAGCTGGTGTCATCTCACGTGATTTAGAAGATAATTTCTTTGGGCGTGTAGGTCTCTTCCGCAACCAACCAGGGGATATTTTGCTAAATAAAGCTGATTTAGTTATTACAGTAGGTTACGATCCAATTGAATATGATCCAAAAGCCTGGAATGCTTCGGGTGATAGAACGATTGTACATTTAGATGACATCCGAGCAGATATTGACCACTACTATCAACCTGTGACAGAATTAGTCGGAAACATCGCGCTTACTTTAGACCGAGTGAATGCGAAATTCAGCGGTTTAGAATTAGCGGAAAAAGAACTTGAAACCTTAAAAGAACTTCACGCCCAATTAGAAGAACGAGATGTTCCACCAGAAAGTGATGAAACTAACCGAGTACATCCGTTGTCGGTCATTCAAACGCTGCGTTCGGCAATTGATGACAACGTAACTGTGACAGTCGACGTTGGTTCACATTATATTTGGATGGCACGTCATTTCCGGTCCTATGAACCACGCCGTCTGCTTTTCAGTAACGGTATGCAAACGCTTGGTGTCGCGCTTCCTTGGGGGATTGCTGCAACACTCGTACATCCGGGTGAAAAAGTGGTTTCGATTTCTGGTGACGGTGGCTTCCTATTTTCTGCCATGGAATTAGAAACAGCTGTCCGCTTGCGTGCGCCACTTGTGCACCTTGTATGGAATGACGGTAGCTATGACATGGTCGCCTTCCAACAAAAAATGAAATACGGCAAAGAAGCAGCAGTTCGTTTTGGTGATGTCGATATTGTTAAATTCGCCGAAAGCTTCGGTGCAAAAGGACTTCGCGTAACTAAACCGTCAGAACTTAGTGATGTGTTAAAAGAAGCCCTTGAAACAGAAGGTCCCGTCGTTGTAGATATTCCAATTGATTACCGTGATAACATCAAACTCGGCGAAACTTTACTACCTGACCAATTTTATTAAAACGTTAAAAATCTCTCGGATTTCCCGAGAGATTTTTTTATAGTTAAAGGTTGACTTGGAGTGGACTTCAAGGTTTATGCTGTAATAGTACTAGAAATTAACTAGGAGGGTTTTGAATGGAATATGTTAAATTTGGCAACACTGGCATGGATGTTTCGAAAATCTGTTTAGGGACAATGGGGTTCGGTGATAAAGACAAATGGATTCATAAATGGGTTTTGAACGAAGCGAACAGTCGCCCTATCATAAAAAAAGCACTCGATTTAGGCATAAATTTCTTTGATACGGCGAATATTTATTCTTACGGTGAAAGTGAAAAAATCGTTGGACGTGCACTAAAAGACTATGCTAACCGCGATGATGTTGTGTTAGCAACCAAGGTGCAACAAACAATGCGCCCGGATCGCCCGAATAGTGGTGGCTTATCCAGGAAAACCATTTTGAGCGAAATCGACCATAGCTTAAAACGACTAGAAACGGATTATGTAGATTTATATATCATTCACCGTTTTGATGAAAATACGCCAATCGAAGAAACGATGGAAGCTTTACACGATGTCGTTAAGTCCGGGAAAGCGCGTTACATTGGAGCGAGTGCTATGTATGCTTGGCAGTTTCAAAAAGCACAACGCGTCGCAGAAAGAAACGGTTGGACAAAATTCGTTTCCATGCAAAATCATTACAATATGATTTACCGGGAAGAAGAGCGAGAAATGATTCCATTTTGTCGCGATGAAAAAATTGCGATTACGCCATACAGCCCGCTAGCATCAGGACGATTAACGCGAGATTTGAATGAAACAACCAATCGTTCCGAAACGGATCCAGTTCAAAAATCCAAATACGATGACATGATGAATGCAGATAGAGGTATTATTGAACGTGTGGCTGAACTTGCGGAAACACATCAAGTATCTCGAGATAAGATTGCTTTAGCGTGGCTATTAAATAAAGATGAAATCACTTCGCCAATCATCGGTGCACAAAAAGTAAGTCATCTGGAAAGCGCGGTAGAGGCGCTAAATATTCAATTAACGGCAGCGGAAGTTAACTATCTAGAAGAATTATATATCCCGCACCCAGTAGTTGGAGCACTACCTACAACTAAATAATCAAATGGAGCATGAGTTGGATGGAAAAATCTGACTCATGCTTTTTTTTATGTAAAAAGACTATTGACAAACAAAATGCAACCGTTTACAATGAAGTGGTATTAAAAATGTTTGAAGCTGTATCTTTTTAAAAAGTGAAATAGATAGATGATTTGAAAAAAGAGGTGGAAATATGGAATATAAAGACTTGTCGCCAGCAGTGCAAAGTGAAGAACAACTAAGACAGCTTATCCAAGAAAAAGTAGCAGCCGGAGAAACAAGTTTCCCATCAGAACGTGCGCTTGAAAACGAACTAGGTGTCAGTAGAACTACACTCAGACGGTCACTTGATACCCTTGAAAAAGAAGCGGTCATCCAAAAAAGAAACCGAAAAGGAATCGAAATCAATCAAAAGCAAACAATCAATATTTTGCAAATGAATTCCATGAGCAGCCAATTGCCGGGAGAACAAAAAGTAGAAGTAATGTCACAAGAAATAGTAGCCGGCAAAGACGAGGTGAACCACTTTTTAAACTTAAGTGAAGATAAGCCGGTGTTTAAATTGGTTCGGCGAAGAATAGTTGATAATAAGCCGTTTTCCTATGAAATATCTTTTATTGATAGCACGAGATTTGCTGGTATTGAGAAAATCGATTTAAATAATTCCTCGTTATACAATGTGTTAGAAAAGCAGTTTGCTATTAAACCTACCTACGGGCGCGAAGAATTGCGCTTTGTATCAGCGAATGAAAAGCTAGCAGAAGCATTAAAGGTACCACTAAACACGCCACTTTTTGAAGTAGTAAGTAAAGCATTTGATCAAAATGATGAACCTTTTGAGTACAGTAAACAATATCTAATTGGTAATCAAATCAAATACAAAATCAATGCGAAAAACATATTTGATTACTTGGAGGATGAGTGAAATGGGAGCTAAAAAGCCACTTTTTGAAGTAATAGCTTCAGAAATAAAAGATAGTATTAATCGCGATGAATATAAGCCGGGAATGCTAATGCCGAACGAAACAGCCTTGCAAGAAATTTTTTCTAGCAGTCGGACAACGATTCGCCGCGCGGTAGATCTATTAGTCGAAGAAGGTTTAGTTGTTCGTAAAAACGGTGTTGGGCTATACGTTCAACCAAAACTAACAGCTCAGAACATTTTAGAAATGACAGGTGTTATGAAAACCGATACCAATGAAAATCTAAAAAAAGATATTAAAGACTTTTACATCCGTAAAGCTGGAAAATTTTACGCAGAGAAGTTTGGTATAAAAGAGAATGAACTTGTGTATTCTATCAAGTTTGTCCAAAAAAGTGAGCATGGTGTCACACTAGATCGCTTAATTTTACCGTTAAGTTTATACCCTGATTTACAAGCAAAGGATTTTCAAATTATTAATATTATTGAGCTTGTTAATTCAGGTAAATATAAATTATTTGAGCTTGAGCAGGAACTTCAACTTATTTTAGCTGGGAATGAGCAAATCAAAAATATGCATATAGACGAAAATGATCCTGTTTTCAAATTGAGTAGTGTCTTTTATGCAGAAAACGAGATGCCAATTGCCATCCAATATCATTATGAAGATGCTGAGTCGACCAAATATGTAGTTGATTTTAACTAATACGAAGGAGGAAGAAAAAATGATTCAATTTCTAAGAGTGGACCATCGTTTACTACATGGACAAGTAGCTGTGTCTTGGTTTAATGCTTTAGATGTAAATACAATTTTAGTGGCAAATGATGGGGTAGCGGCGGACGATTTCCGTAAGTCGGCAATACGTCTTGCTAAACCCGAGGCGGCAAAACTAGTCATGAAAAGTATCGATGAAAGTATCGAAGCGATTAATTCCGGCGTCACTGACAAATACAACATGCTTATTGTTGTCGAATCAGTTGAAGACGCTTACAAATTAATCCATGGTACGAATGGTAAAATCCCGATGTTAAATCTAGGCGGAACAAAGCAACGAGAAGGAACAGCTAATTTTTCCAAAGCAATCAATTTAACACCTGAAGAAGTAGCGAAGTTAAAAGAACTTCAAAAAGAAAATGTAGATGTATTTATGCAACAAGTGCCTAACGAGAAAAAAGTAACCTTTGAAGCATAAAAGACGAAAGAAGGGATAAATTATGGAACAGTTTGGAACAGCGATTTTGCTTGCACTTGCAGCAATGCTTGCAAATGGAGAATATTTATTTGGTTCATCGATGCTATCAAGACCACTGGTAACATGTACACTCGCCGGACTTATCATGGGTGATGTACAAATGGGGATTATTATGGGAGCAACTTTGGAATTAGCTTTTGTAGGATCATTTTCTATCGGAGCATCTATTCCTCCAGAAATTATTTCAGGAAGTATACTAGGAACAGCCTTTGCGATTTCGACTGGCGAGAGCACAGCGGTAGCATTAGCACTTGGAATTCCGATTGCTTCCCTTGTACTTGTCGTTAAAAATCTATGCTTCATTTTCGTATTACCTTACTTTGTTCATAAAGCAGATAAATACGCACTCGAGGGTAATTCACGAGGAATCAGTCGAATGCAACTGCTCGGCGGATTTTTATCGATCAACTTACCAATTGGTATTATTGTCGCAACGTCCTATCTAGTCGGAAGCCCAGTCATCCAAAACGTACTTGATGCCATCCCGGCTTTCGTTATAACAGGACTTGGAATTGCGACAGGTTTACTGCCAGCATATGGTTTTGCTTTACTTCTCAAATTAATGGTCAATAAGAAGAATGCCGTATTTTTCGTATTTGGCTTCGCATTAGCTGTTTATTTAAAAGTTCCTGTAACAGGCATAGCGATTTTCGCTGCATGTTTAGCGCTAATTTTAACAGGTTATGCAACGCTTAAAAATGACAATGGTCCAAAGAATTCGAATACAGAGCCAGCACTTGCGAATGATGGAGGTATAAATTATGAAGATGAAGAGTTCTGACGTATTAACAAAAAAAGACTTAATGAAAGTTTTCTGGCGCTCGTTCACGATGGAATGGTCATGGAACTACGAACGACAATCCAATCTCGGTTATGGATTTTCCATGCTACCAGCCTTAAACAAAATTTTTAAAAATGATAAAGATAAACGAATTTCTTCTTATCAAAGGCATTTAGAATTTTATAACGTAACACCGTGGCTTTCCACTTTTCCGCTAGGGATTTCGATTGCGATGGAGGAACAATCTGCGAAAGATAAAGATTTTGACACAGACTCCATCAATAATATAAAAGTAGCGTTAATGGGACCGCTGAGTGGGATTGGAGATTCGTTCTTCTGGGGAACTTTACGCGTTATCGCTACAGGTATTGGAACTTCCTTAGCACTTCAAGGAAATATGTTAGGGCCGATTTTGTTCCTTCTTATTTTCAATATTCCAGCTATTCTGACTCGTTATTATGGATTATTTATTGGCTACAATATCGGAGCTAATTTTATCGAAAAAATTCAAAAAACTGGATTAATGGATAAACTGTCTTATGGTGCTTCGGTTATCGGGCTGGCCGTAGTTGGTGCAATGGTCGCCACGATGGTGAACATTAACATGCCAATGAAATTTGGCTCTGGTGATGATGCAGTAACGATTCAAAGTGTTTTTGACGGTATCGTCCCAGGAATCCTAGCACTTGGCTTCACCTTCTTTATTTTCTGGTTAGATAAAAAAGGACTAAAAGCACATTGGATTCTTTTATTAATCGCAGGAATTGGAATTTTAGGAGCGTTCACAGGTTTATTAAAATAAGTAGGTGAAAAAATGAAAAACATGGATTATTATATCCGGTCGGAACAAAGTGTTTATGAAAATATCATCCGAAGTCGAAAAGATCTTTTACAAAAGGTCATTCAAATGGAGAAAGTGGACTATCAAGCAATTGTTATTTTTGCAACAGGTTCTAGTTCTAATGCGGCATTTGCAGCGCAGTTATATATGTCGGATAAACTCGCTATTCCCGTATATGTGGAAGAACCGTCTACTGCAGGAAATTACATGCTTCACTTAAACAAAAACACCTTATACATCGCTATATCACAAGGTGGGCACAGTTATTCCACTATTCATCTCGTAAAAGAAATTGAGCGTCAAGGTGGCATTGTTTTCACTTTAACGAGCGACTTAACAAGCCCGATTGCGAAAGAAAGTACGCGGGCAATTGATCTCGGGATGGGGATAGAA
The DNA here is from genome assembly GCF_000307025.1 of Listeria monocytogenes ATCC 19117. Taxonomy (GTDB): domain Bacteria; phylum Bacillota; class Bacilli; order Lactobacillales; family Listeriaceae; genus Listeria; species Listeria monocytogenes_B. The sequence continues at coordinate 2,067,043 of NC_018584.1, read as the reverse complement.
GAGATGCCATATGTCACGCTTGGTTATAGCGCAACCATTCTCATGTTGAATTTAATGGCGCTTGAGCTAGCCCTTTTACAAGAGAAAATGTTGGAAGAAGAATATCAAGCGGAAATTGCAGAATTGAAAAAAATTACCGCTAATTTACCAAAAGTGGTAGAGAAATCAGCAGCTTGGGTAGACGCGCATACACAGGAATTGATGGAAGCGGAACGAGTTTTCTTCATAGGATACGGCGCTGCTTATGGTGTAGCGCGCGAAGGAGAAACAAAAGTAACAGAAACCATCCGGATTACAGCTTTTGGTAAGGAGTTAGAAGAATATATGCACGGACCTTATATAGGTTTATCCGAGCAAGACTATATTATCTTCCTTGAACCTCAAGGCTTACTAGAAGACCGCGCAGAAAAATTAAAACAATTTTTACAAGGCCATGTAAAGAAAATCCGAACATTTTATGCGGATGCAGGCGGGGAAAAGGCAGATGATTTATTACTCGGTGTGCGGGCAGCAGAACTTCTGACACCGCTGTTTATGACTATTCCGGTTCATTTATTATCCTTTGAAATTTCCAAGAAAAAAGGAATTAATTTAGAAGTATCCGCTTTTCCAGAATTTGACCAAATAACGAAATCCAAAATTTAACCAAAGAAAGTAGGAATGAATAGTGCTAAAATTTGATGAACAAAAAGTGAGAGAAAACATGGAAGGAGCGCTAAAATTACGCCCGCAAATTAATGAAGTAGTTGACCAAATACATGACCGCGGCTTTAGTAATATTTGCTGGCTAGGAATTGGCGGTACATACGCGTCCGCCATGCAAGCGGTGGTGCATATGAAAGAAAAAACGGCATTAGAAACTTTTTATGAAAATGCTGCTGTGTTTCTAACGACAGGCAATAAACGTGTTACTAAAGATACCCTTGTAGTCATTTCATCGGTAACTGGAAGTACGCAAGAAGTGGTAGATGCTGTGAAAAAATGTAATGAAATTGGCGCAACGGTATTTGGGTTTATTGATAAAGCAGAAGCAGAACTTGCGACTTTAGTAGATCACTTAATCTCCTATCCGTTAAATGAACAATTAAAATTCTTCATGGTAGCAGATCGTTTTATGTATTTAGCTGGCGAATTTGAAGATTACGATGCGTTTTATCAAGAAATGGATCAACATTTTGCTGAAGGGATTGTCGAAGTAGAAAAAGCGGCGGATAAATTTGGTCAAGAATTTGCGCTAAAACATCATCAAGACGACATTCATTATTTCGTTGGTGCTGGGAACCAGTGGGGCGCGACCTATTCTTACGCAATGTGTTATTGGGAAGAGCAACACTGGATTAAAACAAAATCAATTGAGTCTCACGAGTTTTTCCATGGCATGTTTGAAATTGTAGAACGCGATACCCCGGTTACCATTTATGTGACAGAAGATAGCCAGCGTTCTTTAAGCGAGCGAGTAGTTAATTTCATTCCGCAAATCTGTGCCAATTATACAGTCATTGATGCAAAAGATTACGATATGCCGGGTATTTCCGCCAAATTCAGAGGAGCGTTATCACCATTTATTATCCACGCAGTAAATAATCGCATTGACGTACACGTGGAAAAAATTAACTGTCATCCAATGGAAATCAGAAGATATTATCGTCAGTTAGACTATTAAAAAGGCGGTTTGAAAAATGAAAGCAATTTTTGTTTGTACCCATGGAAATGCCGCAAAAGAACTCATTCAATCTGCAGAAATGATTTGCGGTAAACAAGAAAATACAAGTTTTGTTCCTTTTGAAGTGAATGAATCCGCGGAAAATTTACAGGCGAAAATTGCCAGTGAAGTAGCTAAACTCGATCTAACAGAAGGGATCTTATTTCTAACTGATTTAAAAGGTGGGACTCCGTTTAATGTACTCGTTCGGTTACTTCGGAATTTTGATGCAGTAGAACTTGTCGCAGGCGTGAATATTCCGCTTTTATTAGAAGCATTCCTCAGCCGTGAAACGCTATCCTTAAAAGAACTTGCGAATCAAGTTGCCGAAACTGGGCGGTTAGGAATTTATGAATATGCCGCGCCGCTTGAAGAAATAGAAGAAGATTTTTAATAGGAAAAAGACAGCCGCGGCTGTCTTTTTTTTATCTTCTCTCTCGAACTATCCCCGCTGTTACGTTATACTAAAAAGAAAACGATGGAGGGATGAAATGGATAAACAGAAAGAACAGCTCAGCGTAGAGGTTGCGAGACTTTATTATCAGGCGGATCTAGGTCAGCAAGAAATCGCCACACGCCTAGGTGTATCCAGACCGACCGTTTCCAGATTACTCCAAAACGCGAAAACAAAAGGATACGTCAAAATCGAAGTCCAAGATCCATTTTCTAACCTAACAGAACTGGCCGTGGCTTTAAAAGAAAAATACCAACTTAAAAATGTCACCGTTGCGTTCAGTCAAACAAATGATTATAGCGAAATCACCAAGCAAATCAGCCAAAGTGCCGCTGAATACTTAGAAGAAATTATCCATGATGGCGATATTCTTGGCGTAAGTTGGGGAACAACGATGTACAAAATTGCCCAAAAACTAGCCCCGCTAAAAGCAGAAATAAAAGTCGTCCAATTTAAAGGTGGTGTGAGTCATTCTGATGTCAATACGTATGCGGCCGAAACATTAGCGTTATTCGGTGCAGCTTATGACACCGCGCCAGTATCACTTCCACTTCCTGTAGTCCTTGATAATCCACTCGCTAAACAAATGGTAGAAGCAGACCGCCATATAAAAAATATCATCGAACTCGGTAAAAAAGCCAATATCGCTATTTTTACAGTAGGAACCGTGCGTGATGAGGCCCTGCTATTCCGCCTAGGCTATTTTTCCGATCAAGAAAAGGCTCGCTTAAAAGAAAAAGCAGTCGGCGATATTTGTTCGCGATTTTTCACAATTGGCGGCGAAATCGCTGACGAGAAAATGGACGAACGAACCATTGGTATCGACTTGCAAGATTTAAAGCAAAAAGAAACAGCCATTCTTGTCGCAGGTGGTGAACGAAAAATAAAAGCGATTCATGGCGCACTTCGAGGCGGTTATGCCAATCATTTTATTACCGACCAATTTACCGCAAAACAACTACTTGAACAAAATTTCATCAATTAGTTTACAAATGTTCTGTAGTGCGATATGATGAAACCAAATCCAATTTTAAAGGAGTTTTTAAAATGACAATTGCCAAAATGATCGATCACACTGCTTTAAAACCAGACACAACGAAAGAACAAATTTTAACACTAACAAAAGAAGCAAGAGAATACGGTTTTGCTTCCGTATGCGTAAATCCAACTTGGGTAAAACTATCCGCTGAACAACTTGCTGGAGCAGAATCTGTAGTATGTACTGTTATCGGTTTCCCACTAGGAGCGAATACCCCTGAAGTAAAAGCATTTGAAGTAAAAGATGCTATCCAAAACGGTGCAAAAGAAGTGGATATGGTTATTAATATCGGCGCACTAAAAGACAAAGACGACGAACTAGTAGAACGTGATATTCGCGCTGTAGTCGATGCTGCCAAAGGAAAAGCATTAGTAAAAGTAATTATCGAAACTTGCCTATTAACAGACGAAGAAAAAGTTCGCGCATGTGAAATCGCTGTAAAAGCGGGAACAGACTTCGTTAAAACATCCACTGGATTCTCCACAGGTGGCGCAACTGCCGAAGATATCGCCTTAATGCGTAAAACTGTAGGACCAAACATCGGCGTAAAAGCATCTGGTGGGGTTCGTACGAAAGAAGACGTAGAAAAAATGATCGAAGCAGGCGCAACTCGTATTGGCGCAAGTGCAGGTGTCGCAATTGTTTCCGGCGAAAAACCAGCCAAACCAGATAATTACTAATTTTGGATGAAACCCCTTTATTATTATTCTTAAATGTGGCAAAATAAGGAGAATAGATAATCTGACTGGGGGAGTTTAAATGGCTGCAACCATCCGCGAAATAGCAGAAAAGACAGGCGTTTCAATTACGACGATTTCTCAAATTTTGAATGGTAAAGGGGAACGATTTAGCGACTTAACTCGTGAAAAAGTTCTGAAAACAGCAAAAGAGATGTCTTACAAACCAAACTTTTTCGCCAAAAATATGATTGTTAGTCACACAAACACCATCGGAATGATTGTCCCGGAAGTAACGGATCCTTTTTTTTCACAAATGGTAAAAGGGGCCGAAGATTACTTGAATAAAGAAGGTTACATGATTATGCTCTGTAACTCTTCTAATGATAAAGAACGTGAAGATTTATATGTAGAAGAATTATTGCACCGGGCTGTCGATGGCTTAATTATCGCCAGCCCTAATATTCTGCTTTCAGGTGTTATCAAACGCATGGAAGAGAAGCGTTCTCCGTATATTTTACTCGATCGTCAGCGGAATCCAAGGCAAGAAGGGAATATCGCGATTGATGATTTCAAAGGCGGTTATATGGCGACCGAGCATTTAATCAAACTAGGCCATACGCGCATCGGAATCATTATTTCGGATACATCTTTTTATAACGTACATGAACGCTACGAGGGTTACTTGGCGTGCATGAAAGACTATAAACTTACTGTAAAAGATACTTGGATTGTAAGCGGGGATCAGACGATGAATGGCGGTTATGTTGCGACGCAAAAGTTACTCCAAGAAAATCTGAGTGCCATTTTTGCAACCAATGATTTAATGGCGATGGGAACCTACCGAGCCGCACTTGAAAAAAACCTGCATATTCCTACTGATCTTAGCGTCATCGGATTTGATGATATTGAACTTTCCGAATATATGACACCGCCACTTACAACCATTCGGCAACCAATCTATGGTATCGGCGAAATTGCTGCCGAACTATTACTGAAAAATCTCCAAAATCCAACCGAGAAATTAGAGAATCGTTTACTCGATATTTCACTAATCAACCGTAGTAGTACAAAAAGTATTGACAACCAGTAAGGGAGTAAGTTATAGTGAGCATGTTAAGCACATGTTCTTGTTTAGTAAAACGGTTTACTTAAAAAGTGTAACCGTTCTCAATAAAGGTACATAAAATGCTAAAGTGGACAAAAAGAAAGGGTGAAGAGAAATGAGAATGGTGGATATTATTTCCAAGAAAAGGGACGGCAAAGCTTTATCAACAGAAGAAATTCAGTTTTTCATTGATGGCTATACAAATGGGGAAATTCCAGATTATCAAGCAAGTGCTCTAGCCATGGCAATCTTTTTCCAAGATATGAATGATCAAGAACGCGCAGATTTAACAATGGCAATGGTTGGCTCTGGCGATACGATTGACCTATCCGCAATTGAAGGAATCAAAGTCGATAAACATAGTACTGGCGGTGTTGGTGATACGACGACACTTGTTCTTGCTCCGCTCGTAGCAGCAGTTGGCGTACCGGTTGCAAAGATGTCTGGCCGTGGCTTAGGTCATACAGGAGGAACCATTGATAAACTAGAATCTATCGAAGGCTTCCATATCGAACTAGATAAGAAAGATTTCATTGACCTAGTAAATCGCGACAAAGTAGCAGTTATTGGTCAATCAGGTAATCTTACACCAGCAGATAAAAAAATGTACGCGCTTCGTGATGTAACAGGAACCGTAAACTCAATACCACTAATTGCAAGCTCTATTATGAGTAAAAAAATCGCAGCGGGCGCAGATGCAATCGTACTTGATGTAAAAACAGGTGCTGGTGCATTTATGAAAACCGACGAGGATGCCGAAAACCTAGCACATGCAATGGTTCGCATCGGTAATAATGTTGGTAGAAATACGATGGCAGTCATTTCTGATATGTCCCAACCACTTGGCGAAGCAATCGGAAATGCTTTAGAAGTAAAAGAAGCCATCGATACATTAAAAGGCCAAGGACCAGAAGATTTAACAGAATTAGTTCTTGTACTTGGTAGTCAAATGGTCGTACTAGCCAAACAAGCGGAAACACTCGACGAAGCCCGCGCTAAATTAATTGAAGTAATCGAAAACGGTGCAGCACTTGAGAAATTCAAAACATTCCTTTCCAATCAAGGTGGCGATGCAAGCATTGTTGATCACCCAGAAAAACTTCCGCAAGCAAAATACCAAATCGAAGTACCCGCTAAATCATCTGGCTTCGTAAGTCAAATCGTTGCCGATGAAATTGGCATTGCTGCAATGATCCTAGGCGCCGGTCGCGCAACGAAGGAAGACGAAATCAATCTAGCAGTAGGTTTAATGCTACGCAAAAAAGTGGGCGATGCTGTTAAGGAAGGCGAATCACTCGTAACGATTTTCGCTGACCAAGAAGATGTCGAAAACGTAAAAGCAAAAATCTACGAAAACATTCAAATTTCCGACCACGCAACAGCACCAACCCTTGTTCATAAAGTTATTACAGAATAAAAGAAAGCTCCCAATTTAATTTGGGAGCTTTCTTTATCAATTTTCCGCGGCTTCAATCTGTTCCAACATATCCGGCGTACTTAAATCACTTCTTAAGAATTCCGTCGTTTGAGGTAATTGTAGTTCAAATTCTGTTTGTTGCGCAACTTCTACGGTACCTTCCAGCATTTCATAATCAAATACATGACCGCCGATTTTACGCATATCGTCAATAAAATGCACATGATAGCCAGAAACGCCAATACCGCTAATATAAGCGGGCGTCCAAAAACCAACAATTGTACCCGTAATATATTCAAAATGGTACGTTGGTTGTTCTTTTACCGCTTCAATGAGTGGCGGATAAGGCCTTTGTTGTTTTGGTACAACGCGCGTATCCACATAACGGAAATTCCCGGTCATTTTCACTGCATAAAAAACATTTGGTCCTTGTACTAATTCTGCGATTTTTTCTTCCACCGCTTGTTTTGATGTCGGTTCGGAAACGGAAAAAGAAGTATCAGCATCAAAAAAAGTGGTGCTCGCATAAGGTGTCGTATCTTCTGGCTTTACTTTATAAGCTTGCCCGTCTGATCGTATTTGAAAAGCTTCTCCGTCTAAAATAATTAATTCACCATCAAATTGGTCAAGTGTTCCTATACCGAGGTCACCGTGTTGTAATAATTCTTTGAAACTCGTTGTTCCGCTAAAAAGCCCACCAACAAGTGCTGCCATTGTAGAATGCTGAAATAATCGATTTTTTCTAACTGTGTCCATTATTGCCACTCCTTGCATTGTTATATATGAAAAGTTATTTTTTAATAATACAGTTTAATTTCTATATGTTCATTATACTACTTTATATCCTTAAACAAAAGATTTTAAACCAAATTTTAAAATAAACTGTTACTATAACAGGATAGTAAACTGTAATATAAAAAGAGTTCTCGCATCATACGAGAACTCTTTTTATACAAGTAATGTGTATAGGGTTTGATTATCATTAATCGGAATATAGCTCGGGTCAAAAGCAGCAACCCGCTCAAGCAATCCTTCATAATCATTTTTATCTTGCAACAAAACACCGATAATTACAGGCCCATTACCTCGATTCACTTTTTTCGTATATTCGAATTTGGTGATATCGTCATGTGGACCGAGCACATCGTTAACAAATTCTTTCAAAGCCCCAGGACGCTGCGAGAAATTGACGATAAAATAATGTTTTAATCCTTCGTGTAAGAGGGAACGCTCTTCAATTTCTTGCATCCGGTTGATGTCGTTGTTTCCGCCACTTACAATACAGACAACGGTCTTGTCTTTAATCTCTTCACGGTAAATTTCAAGTGCGGCAACGGATAGTGCTCCAGCAGGTTCTGCAACAATTGCTTGCTTCGTATACATATCCAAAATCGTAGAACAAACAGCTCCCTCAGAGACGGTTGTCACTTCATCAACTAATACTTTCGCATGTTGGAACGTTAAGCCACCAACTTCTTTTACCGCAGCGCCATCAACAAATTTATCGATTTTATCTAGTGTTACGACTTGATTTTGTTTTAAAGCTGCTGTCATTGAAGGCGCGCCATCAGGTTCTACCCCGATGATTTTTGTAATCGGGCTCTTTGCTTTGAGATACGTTGCAACACCGCTAATTAAGCCACCACCACCGATTCCTGCAAAAACATAATCTGCTTGCTCATGTGCTTTATTTAAATCTTTCACCATCTCCACAGCAAGAGAGCCTTGGCCAGCGATAATATCAGGATCATCAAACGGAGGGATGAAAGTTTGGCCATGTGTTGCAGCAAATTCTTTCGCGGCAGTTGCAGAAGCATCAAACGTATCGCCAACTAAAACCACTTCGACATTACTACCACCGAAAAATTTTACTTGTGATACTTTTTGTTGCGGGGTAGTTGTTGGCATAAAAATCGTAGCTGGGACGGTCATTCGTTTGCACGTATATGCAACTCCTTGCGCATGGTTTCCCGCACTTGCACATACCACACCTTTTTCCAATTGTTCCGCTGATAATCTAGAAATAGCATAAAAAGCACCACGTAATTTAAAAGAACGCACTCTTTGCAAATCTTCGCGTTTCAGATAGACATTGCAATGATATTTTTCCGAAAGATAAAAATCATATTCTAGTGGCGTATGTTTGACGACCGCCTTTAAGACTTCATAGGCCTTTTCGACATCTTCTTCTGTTACTAATAAATCAACTAATTCCATCATCCTCACTACCTTTTCTTATATTGAATCCACTTTTTGTTCATAGGCTTTAATCGCATCAATATGTTCAAATGTAATGGCGATATCATCCAGTCCATTAATAAATTTATTTTTCCAAGTAGCATCAATCTCAAACGGGTAGGTACCAACTGAACTGATAACTTGTTGATTTGGCAAGTCAATGGTCACATTTTCATCGGCTGCAATTTTCGCTAATTTTTCACGCGCCTCTCTAGGAAGAACGATAGGGAGCACGCCGTTTTTTGTACAATTCATATAAAATATATCACTATAACTGCCAGCGATAATTACACGGAAACGGTAGTCGAGTAGTGCCCACGCAGCATGTTCTCTAGAGGACCCGCAACCAAAGTTATCTCCCGTAATTAAAATAGTCGCTTCCTGACGATCTGGAGCATTGAGCGGGAAGTCTGGGTTTGGTTTACGGTTCGGCAGGTAGCGCCAACTATCAAAGAGAAATTCGCCAAAGCCAGTACGTTCAATGCGTTTTAAGAAACTTTTTGGAATGATTTGGTCGGTATCAATATTGTCATTCATTAGCGCTACTGTTTTTCCAATGTGTACTTTAATTTCCTCCACTGATAACCGCCTCCTTTCGAATATCGATAAAGTGCCCGTTAATTGCCGCAGCAGCAGCCATTGCTGGTGAAACAAGATGAGTACGAGCGCCTTTACCTTGACGACCTTCAAAATTTCGGTTCGAAGTAGAAGCACAGTGAACGCCGTCTGGTACTTGATCAGGGTTCATTCCTAGACACATCGAACAACCAGGTTCACGCCACTCAAAGCCAGCTTCTATAAAAATTTTATCTAGTCCGATAGATTCTGCCGCATTACGCACTTGGCGAGAACCAGGGACCACGAGTGCGCGAATATTATTTTTCACTTTATTTCCTTTGACGATACGAGCAGCTTCTTCTAAGTCAGAAAGTCTGGCATTTGTACAAGAACCAATAAACACATAGCCAAGCTCGATTTCTTCTGCAGTTTGACCAGGTTTTAGCCCCATATATTCATAAGCACGCTCATAGTTCATATCTTTAATTTCCGGAAATGCTTTAGAAAATGGCACTCCCATTTCGGGATTCGTTCCCCAAGTGACATACGGTTCCAAAATGCTCGCATCCATTTTGATATGAAGGTCATATTCGGCATCTGGATCTGTTTGGAGCGTTTTCCAGTCACTAATTGCTTTATCCATATCAGCGGGAGCGTATTCACGACCGCGCACATATTCAAAAGTAGTTTCATCTGGCGCCATCATGCCCATCTTTGCGCCACCTTCAATTGCCATATTACAAATCGTCATCCGTTCTTCCATCGACATATTGCGAATAGTTTCGCCGTAATACTCAACGGCATAGCCAGTTCCAAAAGCGACGCCATACGTGGCAATCAGATGCAAAATAATATCTTTTGCATAGACACCTTTTGGAAGATTGCCGTTAATTTCTATGCCCATTGATTTTGGCTTTTGTTGCCAAATGGTTTGAGTCGCAAAAACATGCTCTACTTCACTAGAACCAATCCCAAAGCCAATTGCTCCAAATGCTCCATGAGTTGCAGTATGCGAATCTCCACATACAATGACTTTTCCAGGTTGTGTTAGCCCAGTTTCTGGTCCAACCATATGCACGATTCCTTGGCGATCACTACCCATATCAGCTAGCGTCACGCCAAATTCCTCGCAATTGGTTTGCAGTGCTTCGATTTGTTTTTTAGCAACAAGGTCTTGAATGTTGAAAATATCTTCAGTTGGAACGTTATGATCCATTGTCGCGAACGTTTTATCTGGTCTACGCAGTGGCCGATTTTCCATTCTAAGTCCTTCAAACGCTTGAGGAGAAGTAACTTCATGAATCAAATGAAGGTCAACGTATAATAATTGCGGTTCACCTTCTTTACCATAAATGACATGGCGGTTCCAAAGTTTATCAAAAAGTGTTTTCCCCATTTTATTCTCCTCCTTCAATTTGTTTTAGAACTTCATTTGTAAAATCAGTTGTGGAAGTATTGCCTCCAAGGTCAGCAGTTAAAAATCCAGCTTGCATCGTTCTTGCTGTAGCTGCATCAATCGCATCTGCTTCTTCAAAAAGAGAGAAAGATTGACGAAGCATCATGGATACAGAGGATATCATCGACATTGGATTCGCGATATTTTGGTTAGCGATATCTGGCGCAGATCCGTGAATTGGTTCGTATAAAGATGGTCCGTTTTCCGCGTGGCTAGCAGAAGGGAGCATTCCAAGCGAGCCAGTAATAACAGACGCTTCATCACTTAAAATATCGCCAAATAAGTTTTCTGTCACGATAACATCAAAGGTCGTTGGTCGCTGAATCATAAGCATTGCGGCAGCGTCGACGTATAGATGTTCTAGTGTGATATCTGGATGACGACTTGCGACTTCATCAGCGATTTTTCGCCATAATTTACTAGAAGCAAGCACATTCGCTTTATCTACTGAAGTAACTTTTTTATTCCTAGTAGCGGCGATTTCGAAAGCTTTCTCGATAATTCGCTCGATTTCTGCACGGGTATATGTTAATGAATCCACTGCTGCCTCATTATCCCAATATTTCGGTTCTCCGAAATAAAGTCCACCAGTCAATTCACGAACAACGACAAAATCAGTGTTCTCAACAATTTCCTTTTTTAAAGGAGAAAGGTGGGTGATGGAGCTTGGGACTTGGATAGGTCGAATGTTGGCGAAAAGACCAAGCGCTTTTCGAAGTGCAAGTAGGCCATCTTCGGGACGTTTCGGCGCATTATCCCATTTTGGACCACCAATTGCTCCGAGTAAAATGGCGTCGGCGTCTCGGCACGCTTTTAAGGTGGAAGAAGGGATTGGGTCTTGTGCTACGTCAATTCCTGCGCCGCCAAAGGGATGAGATTCAATTTCAAACGTATGGTTGTATTTTTTTGCGACTGCCTCTAATACTTGAAGTCCAGAAGTCATAATTTCTGGACCAATTCCGTCGCCAGCTAAGGAAGTAATTTTATAGGTCACGTTATTTTACCTCCTCGAAATCAGCTTGCTTACTGGCGGTTTTGCTTTTGCCTGATGCTTGCAAATAAGCTTTAGCACTAGCAGTTAAAACGTCAAAATCAATACCGATACCATGGAACACAGCGCCTTTGTCATTTTTAATGACGACATGGACTTCTGCTTGGGAATCTTGACCGGCTGTAATTGCTTGGATACGATAATCGGTTAATTCAATATCTTGTTTCATAAGACGGTTAATCGTATTATAAATCGCTTCAATGCTACCTGAACCAGTTGCTGCGTCTTCTACTAGAGCGCCATCACGTTCTTCAATGCGAACAATCGCACCTTGGACGCCGCCAGTAACATATTGAACTTGCAAATGTTTTAGTTCGAAATCATCGGCTGATTCGGAAGATTGTCCGAGAATTAACGCGTGCAAGTCTTCTTCTGTTACTTCTTTTTTCGCATCTGCTAATTGTTTGAAACGTTTAAAGGCATCTTTTTGTTCTTGTTCGGTTAGTGTGTAGCCCATTTCTTCCATGCGCGTATTGAAGGCATGTTTGCCAGAAAGTTTGCCAAGTGGAAGAGAGTTTTTATCCACGCCGACAAGAGCAGGGGTGATGATTTCATACGTATCAGGATTTTTTAGGACACCATCTTGATGAATACCAGATTCATGCGCGTAAGCATTGCCACCAATTACAGCTTTGTTACGTGGAACAGGCATACCAGACAAGCGGCTAATCAAATCACTTGAATTTTTAAATTGATTCAATACAATGTTTGTTTCAGCTTGATAAAAATCTTTGCGAATATGAAGCGCTACCGCAACTTCTTCCAGTGCCGTATTCCCAGCACGCTCACCAATCCCATTAATCGTACCTTCGACGCGACTTGCGCCATTTTCGATTGCAGCAAGTGCGTTTGCTGTCGCCATACCAAGGTCATCATGGCAATGAGAAGCGAAAATAATATCATCAAATTGCTTTATTTCGCGGCGCAAATCTTGGAATAATTGCCCAAATTCGGTGGGGTTTGTATATCCGACCGTATCTGGAATGTTGATGACAGTTGCTCCTGCATCAATCGCTGTTTGAACTGCTTCAATCAGAAAAGCACGATCTGACCGAGTTGCATCTTCTGGTGAAAACTGTACAACATCAAATTTTTGTCTCGCATAACTAATGTGGTGTTTAATGGAAGCAAGAACTTCCGCCCGACTCATTTTTAATTTGTATTCCATATGCACATCGCTCGTTGCAAGGAAGATATGTATTTGCGGAGAAACAGCGTCTTTTAGCGCTTCCTCGGCACGGTCAATATCTCCTTCAACACAGCGCGCTAGCCCTGTTACAGAACAATGTTTAATCGCTTTTGCAATCGCCTTGACGCATTCAAAATCTCCAGGAGAAGAAATCGGAAAGCCGGCTTCAATTACATCAATTCCAAGTTTTTCGAGTTGTAAGGCAATCTGGATTTTCTCCTTTACGTCAAAATTAACTCCAGGGGTTTGTTCGCCATCTCTAAGTGTAGTATCAAAAAACTGGATTTTCTTCATTCGATTTCACCTCTTGTTTTATATTAGATAGGGAAGCTTGGATTTTTCCTGCTTTCAGTATCAGTTTAGGAAAGAAAGAGGTTCTTCCTTAAACTCATATTGAAAAAGGATAAACGGTTGCTAGGCAAGAAATCTCACCTAGCAATCCGAATTAAGTATTAATGTTGTGGTTTAACAAACGGCATCATTTCACGAAGTTCAGCACCAACTTTTTCGATTTGATGACCTTGTTGTTCTTTGCGCATTCTATGGAATTCTTTAAAACCATTTTTATTGTCGTCGATGAAAGATTTAGCAAAGTTACCATTTTGAATGTCGGTAAGTACTTCTTTCATTGCTTTTTTCGTATCAGCTGTAACAACACGAGGACCGGAAACATAATCACCATATTCTGCTGTATTGGAGATCGAGTGGCGCATTTTTTCCATGCCGCCTTCATACATCAAATCAACAATTAGTTTCATTTCGTGTAATACTTCAAAATAAGCAAGTTCTGGTTGGTAGCCAGCCTCTACAAGTGTTTCAAAACCAGCTTGGATAAGGTGAGTTGCACCCCCACAAAGAACTGCTTGTTCGCCAAATAGATCGGTTTCGGTTTCTTCTTTGAAAGTGGTTTCGATAACGCCAGCACGAGTTGCGCCAATACCTTTTGCATAGGAAAGGGCTGTGTCGCGTGCGTTTCCAGTGGCATCTTGATAGATAGCGAATAGGGAAGGAACCGCGCCACCTTCAACAAATGTGCGGCGAACTAAGTGACCAGGACCTTTTGGAGCTACTAGGAAAACATCCACATCGCTTGGAGGATTAATTACGTCAAAATGAATGTTGAAACCATGTGCGAAAACAAGCGCATTGCCAGCTTTTAGGTTAGGTTTAATTTCGTTTTCGTATGTTTCACCTTGCGTTTCATCTGGCAAAAGAATCATGATAACGTCTGCTTTTTCAGCGGCTTCGCTAACAGAATAAACATCAAAGCCATCGTTTCTAGCAGATTCGGCAGATTTTCCTTCGCGAATGCCGATAATAACGTTATTGCCATTGTCACGTAGATTTTGAGAATGTGCGTGACCTTGCGAACCGTACCCGATTACTGCTACTGTTTTACCTTCTAGTGCGTTGTTTTTTACTGCATCTTCATAATAAACTTTTGTCATTTTTCCTAACCTCCAACTAATTTCTTTTTATATTTCAGAATAGCGATGTGCTGTTCTGATGCTAGCAAAGCAAGAGACTGCTCTGTAGTAAATGATTTTTAACCCATTTTTTTAGGGCTTCTTGTAAAGCCTGTGACGCCGGTCCTCGCCATTTGCTTAATACCATACGGTCGAACTGTGTCAACGAAAGCATCGATTTTTTCACTTGTTCCAGTTACTTGAATGACGACATTTTTCGTGCCGACATCAATAACAGTGGCGCGAAATGGTTCGATGACTGCGTTTAGCTCAGATCGTAAGGCAGCGGGGGAGTTGATTTTAAGTAAAGCTAGTTCGCGTTCGATGTGTGCATCGTCAGTAATATCGCTCACTTTGAGCACATCGATTTGTTTATTGAGTTGTTTAGTTACTTGCTCGATTTCGTATAAGGAATCGACATGGACGACGATGGTAATCCGAGAAACATTTGGGATTTCGGTCCAGCCGACAGAGATGCTATCAATATTGTATTGGCGTCTGGAGATAACCCCAGTGATACGATTTAACACGCCAGAAGAGTTGTTTACTGTAGCGGTAATGATTCGGCGCATTTATTCCACTCCTTCCATTTGGTGATTTGGTTTGCCGCTTGGAACCATTGGAAGTACTAGCTCATCTTTGGACACATGAACGTCAATGACAATCGGTCCAGGGTGAGCGAAGGCTTTTCTTAGATCTTTTTCTAGCGTTTCAGGATTCGTCAAGCGAACCCCTTTGACACCATAAGCTTCGGATAGTTTAACAAAATCTGGTTGGCTCGTGAAAATCGAATGAGAATATCTTTCGCCGTGGAATTTTTCTTGCCACTGACGAACCATGCCGAGCGAACCGTTATTGATAATGACCGTTTTCACATTGATTTGGTAATCATTTAAAATCGCCAGTTCTTGATTAGTCATTTGGAAACCACCGTCCCCAACAATGGCGACTACCGTTTTATCTGGGAAAGCAAGTTGCGCAC
This sequence comes from Listeria monocytogenes ATCC 19117, assembly GCF_000307025.1. Lineage (GTDB taxonomy): Bacteria > Bacillota > Bacilli > Lactobacillales > Listeriaceae > Listeria > Listeria monocytogenes_B. Next base: position 2,051,706 of record NC_018584.1, on the reverse strand, counting down.
CAACAGCTGCTGGAAAGCCAAAGCCCATTGTGCCAAGCCCGCCACTCGTAATAATTTGATGATCAAATTGGAATGGATAAAACTGTGCCGCCCACATTTGATGCTGGCCAACATCGGTAGAAACAAGCGCTTCACCTTGCGTAATTTCACCAATTAGCTCAATCACACGCTGTGGTTTAATTTCTGCTTTTTTCGTTCTATCAAAATTAAAAGGATGACGGTTTTTACGGGTCATATTTAATTTGTACCAATGGGATGTATCCGGATGAACCGGAAGTTCCATTTGTAGTAGTTGTGTAAGTGTTTCGTTAATATCAGCTACAATCGGAATTTGTGTTTCGATAATTTTGCCAATTTCAGCAGGATCAATATCGATATGTGCAATCGTTGCTTTTGTGGCAAATTCTTTTGGCGCACTGGCAAGCCTGTCGTCGAAGCGGGAACCAAAATTAATGAGCAAATCGCAATCTGTAAGTGCCATGTTTGCCGCGTATGAACCGTGCATGCCGCCCATACCAAGGAATAAATCATGACTTTGCGGGAAACTTCCTAGACCAAGCAGCGTATTCACGATTGGAATTTGATAGCGTTCAGCGAATTCTAGTAATTCAGCTGTAGCTCTCGCATGATTGACGCCAGCTCCGGCAAGTATTAGTGGCTTGCTTGCGGCAGAAAGAGATTGCATTAGTTTTTCCAGTTGAAGTGGGTTCGGTGAATAAGTCGGTTGATAACCCGGCAGATCAATCGTATCTGGTCGTACAGACTCTGTTTGGATAATCCCCATGTCTTTTGGAATATCCACGACAACAGGACCTTTACGACCAGTGCTTGCAATATGAAAAGCTTCATTGACAATTTTTGGTAAGTCACGAACATCACGCACTTGGTAATTATATTTAGTAATTGGAATGGTTAGCCCAATCATATCTGCTTCTTGGAAGGCATCTTTTCCGATACCAGGCGTATGAACTTGTCCGGTGAAAATCACTAATGGAATCGAATCACTCATTGCATCCGCAATACCAGTTAATACATTTGTCGCCCCAGGTCCACTTGTTACAACTACCACACCGGGTTTCCCAGTAACACGTGCATAACCTTCCGCAGCATGAATCGCTCCTTGCTCGTGTCTTGTTAGAATATGCGGAATATCACAGTCGTAAAAAGCATCGTAGAGAGGGAGAACCGCACCACCCGGATAGCCAAAAATCATCTCGACTTGTTGCTTTTTCAAGGAGTCAATTAAAAGTTCCGCACCACTTTTATTTTGCTTTTTTGTCGCTTTTTCATTTGTCTTCGTCGTATCAATCACGCTTATCACCTCATTTTTTAGTCGATTAAATCTTCTGGAATTTGCAAAATGCCACCAGTGTGGGCGCTAGTTACAAGCGCAGTATATCTTGCAAGGTAACCAGTTTTTACTTTAGCTTTAAATTTCGGTAATTCTTTTCTTCGTTCTTCCAAAACCTCATCAGAAACATCCACGTTTAACGTCCGGTTTGGCAAATCAATCGTGATGATATCGCCGTCATGAACAAGGGCGATAGGACCACCAGCTGCAGCTTCTGGAGAAATGTGGCCAACTGCGATACCACGAGTAGCCCCAGAAAAGCGACCATCTGTAATCAAAGCAACATCTTTTCCTAAACCTCGACCAACAATACTAGATGTTGGCGCAAGCATTTCAGGCATTCCCGGACCGCCTTTAGGACCTTCGTAGCGAATGACCACGACATGCCCCTCGCGGACGGTATGGTTATCAATTGCTTCCACCGCCTCATCATGAGAACTAAAGCAAATCGCTTCTCCTTTGAAAACTTGTACGGAAGGATCTACGCCACCAACTTTGATAGCAGCTCCTTTTGGTGCGATGTTACCAAACAACATCGAAAGTCCGCCAACTGGGCTGTACGGATTTTCTTTTGGATGAATAACATCGGTATTATTAATTTTTGCATCAGCTACGTTTTCGCGAATCGTTTTACCAGTAACAGTGATTCTGTCTGGATGTATTGCGCCACCTAGATCAACCAGTTCTTTAACAATGGCTGAAACACCGCCAGCTTCGTGAACATCATGCATTGAGTAAGAAGAGGATGGTGCAATTTTGGAAAGGTAGGGAACACGTTTAGCAATATCATTGATACGTTCCAAATCATAATCTTCAATACCAGCTTCGTTTGCAAGTGCAAGTGTATGTAATACGGTATTTGTCGAACCACCCATTGCCATATCTAGCGCAAAAGCATCGTCAATCGCATCTTTTGTAATAATGTCACGAGGACGAATATCTTTTTTAACTAAATCCATTAAATGAAAAGCAGATTCTCTAATAAGATCACGGCGTGCGTCAGAAACAGCAAGTGTTGTACCATTTCCCGGAACAGCCATACCTAGGATTTCCATCAAACAATTCATTGAGTTTGCTGTAAACATTCCTGCGCAAGATCCGCAAGTCGGACACGCATTAGCTTCCATATCAAGAAAATCTTCCTGCGACATGCTGCCATCTTTAAATGCGCCAACCGCTTCAAAAACAGAAGAGAGAGTGAGTGCTTTTCCGTGTGCAGATAATCCAGCTTTCATTGGGCCACCAGAACAGAAGATAGCAGGTACATTTGTACGAACAGAAGCGAGAAGCATTCCAGGCGTGATTTTGTCACAGTTTGGGATGTAGAAAACCCCATCAAACCAGTGCGCATTGATTACCGTTTCCGCTGCATCCGCGATAACTTCACGAGAGGGAAGGGAATAGCGCATACCGATATGTCCCATCGCAATGCCGTCATCTACACCAATCGTATTAAATTCAAATGGGATACCGCCAGCTTCTCTAATAGCTTCTTTAGCCACATCCGCTAATTCTCGCAAATGAACATGACCAGGAACGATATCAATGTAAGAGTTACAAATAGCGATAAATGGTTTATCCATATCACCTGGACTTTTAATTTGACCTGTAGCATGCAGCAAACTTCTTGCTGGAGCTTGTTCGACACCTTTTTTTATTTTGTCACTACGCATATGACTTTACCCCATTTCTAATTAAGAATTATTTGCCGACACTGAATTTTTAGAATTCACTAAATAGCGTGGCATTAATATATATGATTAAGTAGCTGCTTGCTTGATAATGGCTTTTCGATGCTTGAAAACTCGAAATCTAGCTAAAGAAAAAGCACCCCAATGATGAAAACAATGGGATGCTTTGCTAGAATCCCATTTAACGTAAACAGGACTCAAACTACTGTAAATTTCTACAGTGCTCAAAGTCCTTCTAGAGTAATAAAATTGTAATGACTGATTTGGTCGTTTTCATAAGTCATTATCCCCTTCGTTAAATGGTTTTATTTTTTCGATTAGTCGCACATTTTTGAAAAAAATTAATATCAAGAAATGTTATGTTAGTATTTAATATATATGGTTGCCATGCGATTGTCAATTGTTATTTTGAAAGTTTTCCGTCAGTTTGCACAATTCAAGCAACTTACACTTTTAGCTGAAATTAGTACCAGGTCTTATATTTGAAGTATAACTTAAATGGAAGCGCATTCAAAAATGAAAGGTCAAGTATATAGTCAGAATAGTTTTATTTTTATAGTTTTCTATTATTTATTTAATAATTCGGATAAAAAATCACACATTAGTTGCGTTCTTCTATCTAATTCTGCTAAATTGAAAGTAATAAATTAGTAGGAAAGCCGGGTTATTGTTGTGGATAATTTAGAGACAGATCGATTAATATTAATTAATTACACACTAGAAATGATTCAGGCAACGATTAATGGGACAGAAGCTTTGGAAAAAGCAAGTGGCTACCATGTGTCACCTGACTGGCCAGGAATTGATTTCTTTTTTTATTTACCATATGTATTAGAAAACGTGAAAAAAGACGATAGAATGATTAAATGGACACGCCTAGTCATTTTAAAAGAAGAAAATAAAATTATCGGCGAAATTGGTGGACAAGGAAATCCGGACGAAACGGGAGAAATCGAAATTGGCTACAGCATCGTACCAGATTATCAAAATAAAGGTTATATGTCAGAAGCGCTTATAGGTATGATTGCTTGGCTAGAAGAACAGCCCGCCATTCATCGCATATTTGCCAGAAGCTACGAGCAGAACATGGCATCCATACAAGTACTAAAACACAACCATTTCGTACATATCAAAGAAAAAGATACAGAAGAGAAACAAGGAAGAGTGATGATGTGGGAATATCCAATAAAACGAACCTGATTATTATTGCATCTGGAAAACCAAAAATATGGGATAAGTCGCCAGATATTGGTCCAGTAAAAGCAAGCGAAGTGTATACAGGAACATTTCATCGTTTAAGTAGAGCCTATGCGGAACAGTTTGCAAATGAATATTTAATATTATCCCCCAAATATGGTTTTTTGCGACCGGACGATATTATTTCAAAAACATATGATGTCCGCTTCACCATGAAAGGGACTAGTGCTGATACGATTCAACTCGAGGAATTAAAGGAGCAGTGGCAGAAACTACAAATAAACCCTACCGAACCAATTCCGATGTTAGGCGGCAAAAAGTTCAGAGGGTTATTGACGAGCATCACGGATGGTAAGCAAGTATTTAATTTCCCACTTGACGGGGCATCAGGAATTGGTGTCATGCAGCGAAATTTAAAGCAAGCTATCGAAACAGGAATTCCATTAAATCGTACTGAGTAAAAGAAGTGCAGCAGTTATGAGCAAAAACATAACGCCCATATTAACATTTTTACGGATGAAGAAATAAATCGTTTGTAACGCCATCAAAATAGCGAGTGACAGAGTGATAATGTGTAGCATAAATCGACCTCCTAAATAGTAAGCGGAAAACTTAATTAAACAGTTTACGAACCTTCTCAAGTAACGAGACAGGTTCTTCTTCTTGTTCTACTTCTGCTTCTTTATATAAATGAATGTCTTCCTTGTTTACCGCTTTTTGACAGGCGAGGACGAGGTAAATATCTGTTTCACCTTCTAAACGAGTAACAATCGAAAATTCATGTTTACATTTTTCTGCTAGTTTAATATAAGGGCGTAAAGAATTATAATGGAGTAATCCGTTTAAAAGAAGCTTGGAGTCACTGTTTTCTAGTATTGCTTTTTCTAGTTCTGGAAGATACTCTTGGGTCAAAACTTCCTCTTTTGTGAGTGCAACTAAAACACGTTCGCGATAAGTTCCTAAATATTTTTTCTTCTCAGCGGGATTAATCTCTTTTGCCCCATACATGCCTTTTTCTAAGTAGTCATCAATATTTTCAGCCATTATATGAGCTCCTTTAACTAGTTAGTTTTCCTCTCTATTCTAACATGCATAGGGGTTTTTGCAAGTAAACAAAGAAAACCAGAAATAGGCTAGGGTAGCCATATTTCTGGTTTTTTGATTAATCGATTGGGAACCACTGGAATCCGTCGCGTTGAATGAGGTCGTCTGCTTCTTTAGGCCCCATCGAACCGGATTTGTAGTTCGGGAAATGATCTTTCGTATTTGTCCAAACATCTGCTATATGGTCAATAAAGTTCCATGATAGTGATACTTCATCCCAGTGAGAGAAGTAAGTCGCATCACCGCGAAGACAGTCTAGAATCAATTTTTCGTAAGCCTCAGGTGTGTTCATGCCGTCTGGAGAGGAATGAATATAATTTAAGTTGACTGGCATTGTAACCATACCTTGACCAGGTTCTTTGACGTTCAAATGAAGTGTAATACCTTCGTCCGGTTGGATATGAATAACAAGCACATTACCACCAAGCGATTGTTGTTGACCAAATAAATTCAGCGGTACATCTTTGAACTGAATCGCAATTTGGGTCGTTTTCTTCGCAAGACGTTTACCCGTGCGAATATAAAATGGAACGCCAGCCCAGCGGAAGTTATCGATTTCTAGTTTGGCTGCAACAAACGTTTCCGTATTGGAATGAGGATCCACATTATCTTCTTGACGATAGCCTTTGAGTTCTTTGCCACCTACTTCACCAGGACCGTACTGACCACGAATAAAGTTTTGGTGAACTTCTTTACCTTCAAAAACGCGTAAGGAACGAAGCGCGCGAACTTTTTCATGACGAATCTCGCGTGTCGTTAAGTTAATTGGTGGCTCCATCGCAAGTAGAGAAACGATTTGGAGAATATGGTTTTGAACCATGTCTCGAAGCGCGCCACTTTCATCGTAATAGCGCCCACGATCTTCAACCCCAAGCACCTCAGTTAAAGTAACTTGGATGTTATCGATGTAACGATTATTCCAAAGCGATTCAATGATAGAATTTGCAAAACGAATAACCGAGATATTTTGGATCATTTCTTTTCCTAAATAATGGTCAATACGATAAATTTCATCTTCTTTAAATGCTTGACGAAGCGAATTATTTAATTCTTCTGCACTAGCTAAATCGTGACCAAATGGTTTTTCGATAATTAAACGATGAAAGCCATCTGTATCTACAAATCCTTCAGATTTAATGCGACTTGCGATAGTTCCAAAGAAATTCGGCGCCATTGCAAGATAGAAGAGGCGATTGCCACCTAATTCGTATTTTGCATCTAATTCATCAGACAAATCTTTTAAAGTTACATAAGATTCTTTATTTGTCACATCATGAGATTGATAGTAGAAGTGAGAAGCAAATGCATCCGCGTCTTTTTCGGAACCGTCAATGTCTTTGATAGACTCTTTTACTTTATCACGGAAGAAATCGTTACTCCATTCACGACGAGCCGTTCCAATAACAGCAAAATTGTCGCCAAGAGATCCCTTACTGTACAAATGATATAGCGAAGGGTAAAGTTTGCGATTTGCCAAATCTCCCGTACCGCCAAAAATAGTAATCAGTGCTTTTTGTTCTAACTCATCTGTCATACGTCATTTACCCTCTTTCTTATTCTCTTAATGGCAAAAATTAACTGCTAAGAAAAAGATTTCTTAGTTTGAAAAGAACCCCACAAAAAAAGGCCTTATTAAATGAGCTATTAATTTTCCTCATTAGTCCATACTATTTTATCCATAAAGAAGCATTTGTGCAACTGTTTGGTTTGAATATTTTTTTAATTTGACAGTTATTTCTGAATTATAAGGGTTTTTTCTTAGAAATGTTTATTTCCTGTTCGTTTAAGAATATGATAAAATAAGACACGAACTGGGAAGGGAATGAAACAGATTATGGAACTTGTTTTTCTAGGAACTGGAGCAGGCGTACCGTCGCGAGGCCGTAATGTCACATCCATCGCACTTTCAATGTTAAATGAACGAAATACAATTTGGCTATTTGATTGCGGAGAGGCAACACAACACCAAATCATGCGAAGCCAAATTAAACTTAGTAAACTAGAAAAAATCTTTATTACTCACATGCACGGAGATCACATTTTTGGACTGCCAGGCTTATTAAGTAGTCGTTCTTTTCAAGGAGGGGACTCTAATTTGACTATTTACGGTCCTGCCGGAATAGCAGAATATGTCGAAACTTCCTTAAGACTCAGTGGAACAAGGCTTACATATAAAATTAATTTTGAAGAAATAGAGCCAGGTTTGATTTTTGAAGATGAAATGTTTTTAGTTACAGCTGACGATCTTGATCATGGCGTACGTAGCTTTGGTTACCGTATTGTCGAAAAAGATAAACAAGGTGCACTCAATGCTGAAAAATTAAAAGCGGACGGCGTCGAAGCGGGACCGGTTTTTCAAAAGCTGAAAAACGGCGAAATCGTAACATTAGCTGATGGACGCGTCATTGATGGTAAAAATTATATCGGAGAGCCGCAAAAAGGGAAGATTATTAGTATTTTTGGTGATACAAAAGAAACTGCTAACGAACTAGAACTAGCACTGAATGCCGATATTTTGGTTCATGAAGCAACGTTTGAAGGCGATAAAGCAAAAATGGCAGGAGAATACATGCATTCTACAACGCTTCAAGCAGCCAATCTTGCTAAAACCGCCAATGTCAAAAAATTAATTTTAACCCATATCAGCTCAAGATATGATCGAGATGCAAGTAAAGAACTATTAATAGAAGCAAAAACTATTTTTGAAAATACTGAAATAGCTTATGACTTAGCTGTTTTTCCAATTGGAGAGTGACAAAATGAACCCTTTTTTGAAGAATAAAACGGTTTTAATTACCGGAGCTTCTAACGGTCTTGGAGCTGAAATCGCAAGACAAGTTGCTATGTCCGGTGGTAATGTTATTATAACAGCCAGAAGTACGAAAAAATTAATAGAATTACAAAAAGATATACATGATAATTTTTCAGTAGAAGCGACTTATTTTACTTTAGATATGACTGATTTTGAGCAAGTGAAACAAGTCAGCGCAGAGATAAATGCATCCTATCAAATTGATGTGTTAGTCAACTGTGCAGGTTTTGGTTTATTTGAAAATGCGGTAGATATTCCATTTGAGACAATTGAAAAAATGTTTGATACGAATGTACTTGGCTTAATTCAACTCACACAACTGATTTTACCGCAAATGCAAGCGCGCAAAGCTGGACATATTATTAATATTGCTTCCCAAGCCGCTAAAATCGCTACACCTAAATCAACCGTTTATTCAGCCACGAAATATGCGGTTTTAGGCTTTTCTAATGCACTTCGTTTAGAACTAATGCCAGATAAAATCCATGTTACAACGATTAATCCTGGCCCGATTGCCACAAACTTTTTCGATGTAGCGGATAAATCAGGAAACTATTTAGAAACAGTTGGCAAATTAGTGTTAAAGCCAGAAAAGGTTGCGCGTAAAACAGTACAAATTATGGGAACTAAGCGTCGCGAAATCAATTTACCTTTTGTAATGAATATAGCAACACGACTTTATCAAGTAATGCCACAAGTTATCGAATTCTTCGGTAAAGGGGCATTTTTAAAGAAATAAAATGGAAGAAAATATCTTATGAAAATAGGGTATTTTTTTCTTGTAATTAATGAGGATAACCTTTATAATTGAATAAGAACGTTTGTTCGTTTCGGAGGAGATGCAGTTATGGATACGAGTAGAAAAATTATTCATATTGATATGGACGCTTTTTATGCATCTGTGGAACAACGCGACCATCCTGAGTTTCGAGGGAAGCCACTTATTATTGGTGGAGACCCTAATAAACGCGGAGTTGTTGCGACTTGTTCTTATGAAGCGCGCAAATTCGGTGTGCATTCAGCTATGCCCACCAGGCAAGCTGCTAAACTTTGTCCGAACGGTATTTTTATTCACGGCAATATGGCTCATTATGTAGAGGTTTCTAATCAAATCCGCGAGATCTTTTCCAGATATACGGATATTATCGAACCGCTCTCTTTAGATGAAGCTTATCTGGATGTAACTGAAAACAAAAAAGGAATGAAATCCGCCACAATGGTTGCACGCGAGATTCAGCAGACGATTTACCAAGAGCTTGGTCTAACTGCTTCTGCCGGCGTATCATTTAATAAATTTATCGCAAAAATCGCTTCTGATTTTAAGAAACCTGCTGGTATTACGGTAGTTACACCAGAAGAAGCAGAAGCCTTTTTAGAACAAATACCAGTCACTAAATTTTATGGGGTAGGGAAAGTAACCGCAGAAAAATTGCATCGTTTAGGAATTGAAACGGGAGCAGATTTGAAGAAGTGGAGCGAGTGGGACCTTATTCGCGAATTACACAAACATGGCTATCATTTATATCGACATGTTCGAGGTCGTTCTAACAACATTGTGAATCCGCATCGTGATCGCAAGTCCGTTGGTAAAGAAACTACTTTTGAATTTAATGTGTTAGATAGCCGAGTTCTCGAACAAAGCCTCATGCAATTTGCCAAAAAAGTAGAAGAACGGCTCATTAAACTACAAAAACATGGTAAGACGGTAGTACTAAAACTACGCTACAGTGACTTTACAACCATTACTAAGCGGCTTACTTTAAACGAATATACCAATGATGCAAGTCAAATTTATCAAGCGGCGGCCCTTCTTTTAAGAGAAAGCTATACTGGTCAGGATAGTATTCGTTTGATTGGGCTTACTGTAACCAATTTAAAACCCGTTTATTTTGAAAATTTACGTTTAGAAGGACTATAAAAAAGGCTAGCACGATTTAGGTGCTAGCCTTTTTGATTATTTCATTTCCAGTAAACGTTCTTTAAGTTCTTGTTCCATTGTTACAAGTTCTTTCTCTGCTACGGCACGTTTAGCACGGCCTTCTTGTTGGATTTTAAGCGTTTCTTGCAAGGTTTCAATTAAGCTGGACTGCGTTTCTTTAAGTGTTTCGATGTCTACGATACCTCTTTCGTTTTCACGCGCTGTTTCGATAGCGTTTGTTTTTAGCATATCGGCGTTTCGTTTTAGAAGTTCGTTCGTTGTTTCAGAAACTTGGCGCTGAGCTGCTACGGCTTGTTGTTGACGAAGCAAGGTAAGCGCGATAGCTACTTGGTTTTTCCAAAGTGGAATCGCAGTCATAATGGAAGACTGGATTTTTTCAGCAAGTGCCTGGTTTGTATTTTGGATTAAGCGGATTTGCGGTGCTTGTTGGATAGTGATTTGACGGCTTAGGCGTAAATCATATACTCGTTTATCCAGACGGTCAGCAAATTGCGTTAAGTCATTCACTTCTTGGTAATCCATTTGGTCGCCAGTTTGTTCTGCTTTTTTGCGAAGTTCTGGGAGCATTTTTGTATTAATTTCTTCTAATTTTAATTCTCCAGCAGCAATGTAGATGTTAAGTGCTTGGAAGTAATCTTTATTTTTATCATAAAGCTGTTCTAGGAAAGAGTTATCTTCCATTAAACGCTTTTTGGAATGTTCCAGTTTCAACGCGATGCGGTCAATTTGGGTACCAATTTTTTGATATTTAGAAGTAATTTCGTTGATGGATTGTTTTACTCGGTGGAACATTTTAGTGAAAACATTTTTATTACGAGCGGCAAGTTCATCGGGATCCGCTTCTTGTAAACGATACATTAAATCGCTAATAATATCGCCAATTGGTCCAACATCTTGCTTTTGTACATGTGCTAACATTGAATGAGAAAAATCGTGGAGTTTGGCTTGGGCTGGAGCTCCGTATCCAAGAATCGCTGCTTGATTTCCAGGTTCGATTTGTTTGGATAACTCTAATGCTTGTTTTTTATTTGTTTCAGTAAGCATATCGACAAGGCGAGGAGCTGCATCTGTTTCATTATTTACGATACTTGCAGCTGATTCACCATCTGATCCAAACGGGTTAGCAAGGAGATCATCTAACGTTTGGTTGAATTCTTTTTCAACTACTAAATCTTTTAATTCATTTGTTTCTTCACTTGGCTTGTTCTCGGTCATCTTTTGTACCCCTTTCAAATTTCTTTTTCTGTTTAGAAATGGAGTTTTTCGCTACTTCTAGTTCGAAGTCAAGGTTGTTCACATCTTGATTCAAAAGTGTAAATAAATCCTTTTCAATAACACGACTTAAATCATTTAAAAGTGTGCGCGTATCAGAAAGTGTTTGATAGATTTTTTTGTCTTTTACGGGTTGTTTTTCTAAGAAAGCATATTTTTCTGTTAGCTCCACTAAAGAGTCAAGATGGGAGAAAAAGAAATCTTCTGCTTCATAAAAACGTTTTGGCTCATCTTTTACAATGCCATAAATTCTTTTTGTAAGTAAAAGTGTTTTGTTACGCTCTTGGAAAGAATATAACGCTTTGTTTTGAGTCATGATTTTTTGAAGGCGGATAATTTTCACACGTGCCTCTTCTAAGTTAGTGCGAATATATTTATATTCTTTCTTGGTTAATCCAGTTGCAATCATTTGCGCACGGTCCCCAGCTTTAGATGAAAAGAAAAATAGGATAGCCGCAACAGCGATAACAATTGCTGCAATTACCAAACCACTATGGATTAGTGAAGTGAGGATACCAGCCAAAAGCATGACAAGGAAAATGGAACCTGTGAATGCTAATATCTTTTTAAAAACGGTCATTATACATCTTCTCCTTTAAGTACCTGTTTAAAAGGTCCGCTTTTCTTATAGTAAATTTTTCTAAAATAAAGATTGATGGAAATTAACCTACCATTTAAGTATATTTTGTAAGCGAAAACTAGGCAAGCTGAATGGTTTTTATATTTTAGAAATTGTCCTTTATTTGTTCTTATCATACCATATTTAGAAAATAGATGTTATCAGTCGTGCGATGTAAATTAAACTCGGACTTAGTTATGTTATAATGAAAAAAATGAGAGGTAGGTGGCAGAAATGGACTCACTAGAGGAAAAAACGCTTCATACAGAAAAGATTTTTAGCGGAAATATTATTGAATTGCAAGTAGATGATGTGGAGTTACCAAACGGGGAAAAGGGCAAGCGCGAAATCGTCAAGCATCCCGGTGGTGTGGCAATTATACCTTTTTCAGCAGATGGAAGAATGTACTTAGTAGAGCAATTCCGAAAGCCACTCGAAAAAAACATTATCGAAATTCCAGCTGGTAAAATGGAGCCAGGGGAAGATCCGCTCGTGACCGCAAAACGGGAACTAGAAGAAGAAACTGGTTTTCAGTCCGATGATTTAACGTATCTCACTTCTTTTTATACATCACCTGGGTTTGCTAGTGAACTTTTATATATTTATGTAGCGCGTGACCTCCGGAAAATGGAGCATCCATTGGCGCAAGATGCAGATGAATTTATTAATTTAGTCAAAGTAACGCTGGAAGAAGCAGAACAATTAATAGCACAACAATGCATTCATGACGCAAAAACAATGTACGCGATACAGTACTGGAAAATGCAACTATTAATAGAAGAAAATGAATAAATCGGATGAAAAACTCATTTGGGAATACTTGGCATAAAGAATGGAAATGTGGTATCATAAACATGAAAAGAGAGTCGTGCAAGAACATGACCCTCAAATGTAAGCCCCATTTAAGGTGGCAGCTAGTCTAATATGGTATAAAAATAACCACTAAACTCGCCAAAGTTTATGAGTGGTTATTTTTTTGTGTTATTTTGACTGTTTATTAACAACATTAAAGTTGTAAAAGCGACTGCAAAAGAGAGTGCTTCATAAACGGTCATGGGTTATCCTTTCCAGGAGTTCCTAACAAAAAAGTCATAGGCATCTCCCTTTCATGTTGAAAGAGCTAGCATGAAAACAGTAATTTGAATACTTTTACTGGATACAGTCTTACAGATTTTTATTGTGTTATGGTTCTTAATTGACTACCTGGTCAAAAGGGATTATACTCTAGTTGACTAAGTGGTCAATTTGAGTGTGGAGGAGAGAACATGGAAGCAATTAAAGTGGAGTCGCTCACAAAAAATTACCATAAAAAGCGAGCAATTGAAAATGTGAATTTGTCTGTAAATGAAGGAGAACTTTATGGTTTTATCGGTCCGAATGGTGCGGGGAAATCAACGACAATTAAAGTCTTACTGAATTTTATTTACGCAACGAGTGGGAGTGCGACGGTTCTCGGGAAAGATGTGGTGAAAGACTCTGCTGAAATTAAGAAAATGGTCGGTTATGTGCCAAGTGAAGTTCGCTATTATCCCCAAATGACAGCAAATGATATTATCCATTACGCTGCCAAGTTCCATCATATTGAAAATGCAACGCAAAAAATGAATAAATATTATGAAATGTTTTCGATTGATCCGAAAAAACGCTTTGGAGAAATGTCGCTTGGAAATAAAAAAAAGTGGCGATTGTTGCTGGACTTATTACTGAGCCGGAATTATTTATTCTGGATGAACCGACGAATGGCCTTGATCCGTTAATGCAACATTATTTATTTAAAGAAATGACTGAGCGAAATAAAGAAGGAATGACGATTTTTCTTTCTAGTCATAATTTACGTGAGGTTCAGGAATATTGTACAAGAGCTGCTTTTATTCGAAATGGGAATATTATCGCGGTGGAAGATATCGCTAATCAACAAATGACGGGTAAAGTAATCGCGCTGAAAGGAACGAATTTGCCACTGGAAAAATTAACGAATGCGGGCGCAAGAATTATCGAAAAGGAAGCGGGAAAAGCGCGGCTTATTTTTGATGATGATATTAAGACGATTTTGCCATTATTACAAGAAAAAGAAATTACGGATTTAACGATTACTAATCAAGAGCTGGAAGATAAATTTATGACGCTATACGAAGGGGGAGAAATCAAGTGAATATCCTACACATTGAGTGGAAAACGCGAATAAAGAGTCTGGTTGTTTGGGCTGTTGTGGTGATTGTGATTTTAGGGGTGTTTATGGCTTTCTTCCCTAGTATGCAAAGTAGTGGAATGCAAGATTTAGTGAATACGAAGATGAATGCACTTCCGCAAGATATGATGAAAATTTTGCATATGGATTCAATGGCGGATTTAACGAATATTGATGCCTATTTTGCGTATGTTTTTCAGTATATTTTTATTGCAGCTTGTGTGTATGCAGCATTAATTGGTGCGCAGGCCTTGATAAAAGAAGAAACGGATGGAACAATTGAATTTTTATATGCGCAACCAATTACGCGGTCTAGTCTTGTTTTTTGGAAAATGATTGGGAATTTATTGTCATTTGTGGCTTTTTGGGTGATTACATTTGTAGCTTCAGTGGCGCTAGTTCTTTTCTTGAAGCCGAGTGGGGTTGACGGAGGAAACTTAGTAATGGAGCTTGTACGAGTGTTTTCTAGTGAGTTGCTAGTGGCTGCTGTATTTATGAGTGCTGGTTTTATGGTTTCATCGGTGCTTCGTTCCGCTAAGCAAGCTTCTCCGGTTGCACTTGCGCTTGTGTTCTTAACGTATATTTTAGGAATTATGGCTGGGTTGAATGATAAGGTCGATTTCTTCCAATATTTTTCACCAATTAACTATGCAATTCCGTCTGAGATTATGGATAAAGGGATTACAGGAACCAATGCACTGATTTCTTGTGGGGTAATTGTTGTGATGGTTGCTATGACATTTGTTCTTTATAAGAAAAAGGATTTGAAAGTATAATGGATGAAAAACGATTAAAAATTTTAGAAGTAGCAATGGGAGAATTTACGGAAAAAGGATATCAGGCGGCTAGTACGAATAAAATTTGCGCAAAAGCTGGTGTTTCCAAAGGGCTGATTTTTCACTATTTTGGTTCTAAAGAAAAGCTTTATATTGCGGCTGTTAGTTATGCGGTTGATTTTGCGACCAAGGAGGTTCGTTTGGAAGGGGAACATTGGGGAGACTTTGTCGAAATGGCGATTTGGTCAACGAAGATGAAACTGGATTTTAATCGCAAATATCCTGCTGTGTTTGGCTTAATTATGCAAGCTTATGGAAATCCGCCAGTTGCATTGAAAGATAAACTTGAGGGCTTTTTTGATAAGGCGATTGAGCGATCAGAGGCGCAAATGAATCAAGTTTTAAGTGAAATGAAGTTGAAAAAAGATGTAAATATGGATGCAGCGCGTAAAGTGATGGCGGCTCTTTTTAAACATATTACGGAGATTAGTACAGTTTATTTGCAGAGCCATCCAAATGCGACGATGGAAGATTTTGTTCCGCTTGCGAAGGATTTTACGGAAATGATGCGAATTGTCGAATTTGGGATATGCGAAGAAAAAAAGGATTTGGGCGAGTGAGCCCAAATCCTTTTTTTAACCAATAAAGCTTTCGTGATGCGTGCTAATCATCGCTTCATCTGCGGCAGTTGGTTCTAAATATTTTTTCGCACTATTAATCGCGATGGGCCCTTCATGAAGTCCCGCTGCGATAATGCGTATTTTTCGAGGGTAAGTCGCACTATCTCCACAAGCGAAAATGCCAGGAACCGTCGTTTTCATCTCGTCATCCACGACAATGCCAAAATCTGCTTGTTCAAAGCCCCATTCCGCCATGGTTCCAAGGTCTACTTTTACCCCGTGATTAATGAAAAGTGCGTCTGTTTGAATTGTTTTCGTGGCTTGGGTTTTATTGCAGCAAACATTGATTTTGGTTAACTGATTGTTTGTTCCGATTAGTTCATTGATTTCATGGTGGATATGGATTTCGACGCGAGAATTTTGAAGTTCTCGGACACTTTCCTCGTGTGCTTTAAAATCTTCGCCACGGTAAATAAGGTGTACTTGTTTGGCAATGGGTTCGAGTGTCTGAGCCCAGTCGATAGCGGAATTTCCACCACCAGAAACCACTACTACTTTATCGCGGAATTGCTCGATATTTTTGACATCATAATGGATTGCAAATGGAAAATCTTCAGCATGTAGAGCTTCAAGTTTATTGACCTCAAACGTGCCACTACCTGTAGCAATGACAATCGTTTTTGAAAAATGAATCGAACCGTTATGCGAAGTTAATTGAAAAGTGCCATCTGATAGTTTTGTCACATCGACAACTCGCTCACTGCAAACAATAGTCGGATGAAAGGTTTCTGCTTGTTGTTTTAAATTTGCGACAAGATTTTCGCCGGTAATGGCGGGAATACCACCGATATCGCGAATGATTTTTTCTGGAAAAAAGTAGCGAACTTTCCCGCCAACAGCAGGTTCAGCATCGATAATTTTTGTTTTCATGGAACGAAGCCCACTATAAAATGCGGAGAATAAGCCAATGGGACCGCCGCCGATAATGGTTACATCATAAACCTCATTTGGCACTGGAATCAAGCTCCTTTACAATTTCGCATCCGTTGCAAGTTTCGTAGGGGAGGCAAAGAGGGACACCGCTGCGGGGATCAATTAAAATATCTGCTTTGATATTAAAAACATCCTCTAAAGTTTGTTCAGTCATGACATTGGTTGGTGTTCCTTCTGCGATGACTTTCCCTTCTTTAATAGCGATCATATGGTGAGCGTAACGAGATGCGTGATTTAAATCATGAACAACCATCACAATTGTGCGGTTCTCTGATTGATTTAATTGTTTCAATAAATTAAGTACATCTAGTTGGTGCGTCATATCTAAAAAGGTCGTCGGTTCATCAAGAAATAGTACATCTGTTTCTTGGGCAAGCGCCATGGCAATCCATGCACGCTGTCGTTGTCCACCTGATAAACTATCAATTGGTCGATCCGCTAACTCCATTAAATTCGTCACGCGCAATGACCAAAAAATAATTTCGCGATCTTTTGCGGTAATCGATTTAAAGCTACTTTGGTGTGGGGAACGTCCATAAGAAATTAATTCAAACACCGTTAAACCATCAGGTGCAGAAGGATTTTGTGGCAAAATAGCTAGTTGTTTGGCAACGTCTCTCGTTGGCTGACTATGAATCGTCTTGCCATCTAAATACACAGCGCCTTTGCTAGGTTTCATTAAGCGGGACATCGTTTTTAAAATAGTCGATTTCCCTGAGCCATTTGCACCTACTAAAGCGGTTATTTTATTCGCTGGAATGGCTATATCTAAACCATCAACAATGATTCGTTTGTCGTATGAAATTTGTAAGTTATCGGTATGAAGGTCTTTCATTTTCATCGCTCCAATTTAAAGGTAAGGTGATAATCATTCTCAATGGTTAAGTATAGAGTTTTTATGGTGAAGATGCAAGCGTTACTTTGCCGAAATGATTTGCACTTTGTGAATAAAGTTGCTATACTAATTGAGAATTATTATCAATTACTGGAGGGGTTCAATTGAAAAAGGGTATCATTTTACTCGTGTCAATGCTTTTAATTGCAGTGGTTTTAACTGCTTGTGGAGATAACAAATCGGCTGGAAAAGAGAAGGTCGAGATGCGTACATATACAATGGCAAATGGAAAGAAAGTAGAAATACCAGCACATCCGAAACGTATTGTGGCTTCGGAATATCTAGGGAATATTGTTTTGCTTGGAATGAAGCCTGTGGGGGCTAGAGCGAAACAAATGGAAAATCCGTTTTTGAAAGGGCGTGTGGATGGGATTGCAGATATTGGTGATCCAGTTTCAGCAGAAAAAGTGGCGGAATTAAAACCTGATTTAATCATTGTTTCAAACGATGACGAATTTGAGGCAATGTCGAAAATTGCGCCAACGGTGTTAATTCCGTACGCAACTTCAAAAAATGTGGAGGAAGACGTTCGCCAAATCGCGGACTTAGTTGGAGAAAAAAAGGCTGGAGAGGCGTGGCTAGATAAGTTTCATCAAAAAGCCAAAGAAAGTAGAGCGAAGTTGGCTGGCAAGTTAGATCCGAATGAAACAGTAGGGATTTATGAAGTACAAGATAAAGATTTTTATGTGATGGGACAAAATATGGGGCGAGGTGGTCAAGCGATTTATAATGCTTTACAACTAAAAGCACCAGCAAAAATACAGAAAGATGTTTTAGATGGGCAAGATTGGCAAAAGATTTCACTGGAAGTTTTACCTGAATTTGCGGCCGATAGAATGTTCGTTACAAGCACTTCTTCTGGGAGTGCTAAAGACGGCGAGAAAACATTAAAAGATTTAACGAACTCGCCAATTTGGAAAAATCTGCCGACGTTTAAAGCAGGGAATGTTTACCAAATGGACTTTGACACGATGTTTTATTATGATCCATTAGCGGTAGAAGGACAGTTGGATATTATTGTAGAGAAGTTACTTGCGTCCAACTAATGATTGCGCTTAGTGAATGATATTGATATAATTTTCTTTGCGATTGATAATTATTATCACTTAAAATGAGCGGATAATTTAGATGGAAGGAACATGTGCAGATGGATAAGTCAAAACAGATAAAAATGAATACAAGACCGACTGTTGCTAAATTCATACTTTCGGGTGGGATTTTGTTGCTTCTCATTTTAGCGTTATTCGGGATTGCGGTTGGTGCAGCCGATATTAATTTAAGTACGGTTTGGGATGCACTTTTTCATTATAATAGTTCGGATACGCAGCACCAGATTATACGTAGTTTACGTGTTCCTCGGGTGGTTGCGGATATGGCGATAGGGGCTGCTTTTGCGGTTGCTGGAGCGATTATGCAAGGAATCACTCGGAATCCACTTGCTGATTCAGGCTTGCTTGGGTTGAATGCTGGATCGACGTTTATGGTAGCAGTTTGTTTTGCATTTATGCCTTGGCTTAGTTATAATTCGCTCATTTTATTTTCTTTTGTTGGGGCGGCAATTGGGGCATTTTTAGTATTTGGCGTTAGTTCTCTTGCAGGGAGCGCAATGTCGCCAACGAGGCTAGTGCTTGCTGGAGCGGCGGTTAGTTCATTGCTTACTGCGCTTAGTGAAGGACTCGCGATTTATTTTCAGTTAAGTCAGGATTTGGCCTTTTGGTACGCGGGCGGTGTTGCTGGTGTGAAATGGAGTCAGCTTGCAGCGATTTGGCCTTGGTTACTTGGAGCGCTTATTGCGGCGATTTTGCTAAGTAGATCGATTACCATTTTAAGCTTAGGCGATGATATTGCTGTTGGTTTAGGTGAAAAAACTACTTTTGTTAAAATTGCTTCGATGGTTGTGGTGTTGATTTTGGCGGGGCTTGCTGTGTCGGTTGTTGGTCCGGTTGGGTTTATCGGCTTGATTGTACCGCATTTGGTACGATTTTTAGTTGGAGTAGATTATCGCTGGATTATCCCTTGCTCGGCGGTTGTTGGAGCCTTTCTGACATTAGCGGCGGATATTGTGGCGAGAACAATCAATCCGCCATATGAAACGCCAATCAGTGTTATTTTTGCATTAATCGGGGTTCCTTTCTTCTTATATGTAGCACGTAAAGAAAGGAGGAACTTATAATGTATATGACAACGGCAGAAAAACGAAAAAAATCGCGGCGAGTTTGGACGTTAATTATTTTAAGCGTGTTAATTTTTTGTACATTTACATATAGTGTCAATGCTGGTTATTCGAAATTGCCATTTTTGGAAGTGATTAAGTCGTTTTTTGGAATGGCGGACGCGGGAACACAACTTATTGTGACGGAGTTTCGTTTGCCACGGATAGTTATTGCGCTATTGGTTGGTGCAGGTCTTGCGGTTTCAGGAACAATCCTACAAGGGATTTCTGGAAACGGATTAGCTGATCCGGGAATTCTTGGGATTAATAATGGCGCGGGACTTGCGGTTATGCTTTATATTTCCTTTTTTCCTTCCACGATGGACGTTCCGGTGTTATTTATGCCATTTATTGGATTTGTCGGGGCAATTTTAACTGCGTTTGTTGTTTACGGACTTTCTTATAGTAGAAGCGAAGGATTGTTGCCTAATCGATTGCTTCTTACGGGGATTGCTGTTGCGGCGGCGATTGCGGCACTTATCACACTGCTTACGGTTCGGCTTGATCCGCAAAATTATCAACGCTATGCTGAATGGATGGCAGGAAATATTTGGGCTTCAAGCTGGCAATATGTTTATGCTCTTTTGCCATGGCTTATTGTTTTAGGTGCAATTGCTTTTATGAAAGTAAAGACGTTGGATGTGCTCTCTTTTGGAGACCAAGTGGCAACCGGACTCGGCGTTCGGGTTGAGCGAGAAAAATTTGTGCTTTTAATAGTAGCAGTTGGTTTGGCAGCTGCTTGTGTATCCGTTAGTGGCGGTATTGCATTTATTGGTCTAATTGGTCCGCATATTGCTAGAAAATTAGTTGGATCCGCACATCGCTGGGTGATGGTAACGGCGGCACTTTCTGGAGGGCTACTATTATTACTTGCGGATACGATTGGACGATTGATTATTCAACCATCCGAAATATTTGCTGGTATCGTTGTGGCAATTATCGGTGCACCTTATTTCTTGTTCTTGCTTGCAAAAGCTAAATAATAATTATTATTGATAACGAGAAATTAATTAGTAATTGATAATCATTGTAGACAGCCTATTGCTTTTATGATATCTTAGTAAACATAAGCAATAGGAATTGACTACGTGCCATTTTTACTGAAAAAAGTGAATTCCTAACTTGCATTTTATTTATAATTATTATAAGCTGTATTTATTGTTAAATGATAATGATGATAATTTAGAAAGACAACTTGTTGTAGCAACCAAGGGAGGAACCATAATGGAAGGTCGTATTGGACGCATTAAAGCACAACTTCATGATGCTAGTTATAAATTAACCCCACAGCGAGAAGCTACTGTTCGCGTTTTACTGGAAAATGAAAAAGATCATTTAAGTGCCGAGGAAGTTTTCTTGCGTGTGAAAGATATTGCACCTGACACTGGCCTTGCAACCGTTTATAGAACGTTGGAACTTTTAACCGAATTACGCGTGGTTGATAAAATTAATTTTGGTGACGGTGTTTCTCGGTATGACTTGAGACAAGAAGGCGCCAAACATTTCCATCATCATTTAGTATGTTTAGAGTGTGGTTCTGTAGAAGAAATTCAAGAAGATTTATTAGAAGATGTGGAGAAAATCGTCGAATCGAAGTGGAATTTTCTTGTTAAAGACCATCGACTGACTTTCCAAGGGATTTGCGCAGATTGCAGACAAAAATCTAAAAAAGAATAATACAAGAGTTTGGGATAATTTATCTCAAACTTTTTTTATGATTAAAAAAGATGGACTGAATTGCGCGAAAAGTATTATAAGTCTTTTTCTATTAATTAAACGTTTTCAGTGGGAGTGTAACATGGTAGAATAGGATTTGTGGAGGAAACGCTTATGAATGATTTAATAGAAGATTTTTTACATTTTTTAATTGTAGAGAGAGGTTTATCCGCGAATACAATCAAAGCTTATGAACGAGATTTACGCTATTTTGTTTCTTATATGGATGTAGCGAAGGGATTAACAGATCCGAATACACTTGAACGAAGCGATATAGTTGGTTTTATGGCATTTGCAAGACAAGAAGGGAAATCAGCAAGAAGTGTGGCGCGCTATATTGCTTCACTGCGATCTTTCTTTCATTATTTAATGCACGATGGGAAAATGTCACATGACCCAATGATTCAAATTGAAACGCCGAAACAAGCCCAGGGATTACCAAAAGTTTTGAACCTTGATGATGTCGAGAAGTTACTTAGTTCCTCTGATACGAGTACACCACTTGGATTAAGGGACCAAGCAATGATGGAAATTTTATATGCGACAGGGCTTCGTGTAACGGAACTTGTCAGCCTGAAAATGGACGATTTACATCTTCATATGGGTTTTATTCAAACGATTGGTAAAGGAGATAAAGAAAGAATTATCCCGCTTGGAAAAACGGCAACAACTGTGTTAGAGAAGTATTTAGAGGAAGCGAGACCAAAACTTCGTAGACCGAAATACCGAAATGATTTTGTGTTTTTAAATCATCACGGCCAAGGACTCACAAGACAAGGTTTCTGGAAAATTTTAAAAGGTATTGCGAAAGAATCAGGCATTGAAAAGCCGATTACACCGCACACCTTGCGTCATTCATTTGCCACTCATTTACTTGAAAATGGGGCTGATTTAAGGTCGGTTCAAGAACTCCTTGGTCACGCCGATATCTCCACTACACAAATTTATACACACGTAACAAAGCTGCGGTTGAAAGATGTCTACAAACAATTCCACCCGCGCGCTTAAAAAATATAGTTGAAAAGGATGAGTAAATATGCCAGATAAATTTAAACGAGTACATGTAGTTGTAATGGATTCAGTTGGTATTGGAGAAGCACCAGATGCTGCTAAATTTGGTGATTTTGATGTAGATACATTTGGACATATTGCCAAACACGTCGGCGGACTAAAAATGCCTGAAATGGGCAAATTAGGTCTATCGAATATTCGAGAAATAGACGGAATTAAAAAAGCAGAAAAACCACTTGCTTACTATACAAAAATGCAAGAAGCTTCGAACGGTAAAGATACAATGACGGGTCACTGGGAAATCATGGGCCTATACATTGACACGCCTTTCCGCGTATTCCCAGATGGATTTCCGGATGATTTAATCAACCAAATTGAAGAAAAAACAGGACGTAAAGTAATTGGAAATAAACCAGCGAGCGGAACAGAAATTATGGCTGAACTTGGAGAAGAGCATGTGAAAACAGGTGCGCTTATTGTTTACACATCAGCTGACTCAGTTTTACAAATTGCAGCACATGAAGATGTCGTACCTTTGGAAGAATTATATGAAATCTGTGAATTCTGCCGTAAAATTACACTAGATGACCCGTACATGCTTGGTCGTATTATCGCTCGTCCATTTGTCGGCGAACCAGGTGCGTTTGTTAGAACGCCAAATCGCCATGACTATGCGCTAAAACCATTTAAACCAACTGTAATGGATGCTTTAAAAGATGGCGGTAAAGACGTGATTGCCATTGGTAAAATTTCTGATATTTTTGATGGTGAAGGTGTTACGGAATCTATCCGTACGAAATCAAATATGGACGGAATGGATCAATTTATCGCTGTGTTAGATAAAGATTTTAACGGTATGAGTTTCTTGAATTTAGTAGACTTTGATGCACTCTTCGGACATCGTCGTGATCCACAAGGTTATGCAGATGCGCTCGTTGATTTTGACGGTCGTTTAGTAGAAGTAATGGAAAAACTAACAGATGATGATCTATTAATTATTACAGCTGATCACGGAAATGACCCAACATACTCTGGCACAGACCACACACGTGAGTTTGTACCATTACTTGTATACTCACCACGCTTCAAAAATGGTGGTTCAGAATTAGAATTACGCAAAACATTTGCCGATCTCGGCGCAACAGTTGCGGATAATTTTGAAGTGAAAATGCCTGAATATGGAACAAGTTTCTTAAAAGACTTGAAATAGGAAAAGGGAGGAACAAAAATGAGTTTAGAAAAAGTAAATGAAGCAGTTGTGAAAATTAGAGAAAGTTACAATGGTACACCAAAAATTGGTTTGATTCTTGGTTCAGGTTTAGGTGTGCTTGCGGATGAAGTAAACAATCCGACAAAACTTTCTTATAGCGAAATCCCACATTTTCCTGTTTCGACAGTAGAAGGACATGCTGGCCAATTTGTTTTTGGTGAGTTGGAAAATAAAGAAGTTGTTGCAATGCAAGGACGTTTCCACTTTTATGAAGGCTATTCAATGCAAGATGTTACTTTCCCAGTTCGTGTGATGAAAGAGCTTGGTGTAGAAGTGCTTGTTGTGACGAATGCGGCAGGTGGCGTAAATGAATTATATTCTGCTGGAGACTTAATGTTGATTTCTGATCACATTAACTTTACTGGAACGAACCCGCTTATTGGACCAAATGATGAGCATTTTGGACCGCGTTTCCCAGATATGTCCGAGGCGTATAATTTAGCTCTACGTGTGGATGCTAGACTTATTGCTCAAGAACTTAATTTGACTATCCGTGAAGGTGTTTATGCTGGATTTAGCGGTCCAACTTACGAAACACCTGCTGAAATTCAAATGATGCGCACACTTGGTGCAGATGCAGTTGGGATGTCCACTGTACCGGAAGTAATCATTGCGAACCATGCTGGATTACGAGTGCTAGGTATTTCTTGTATTACCAATATGGCAGCCGGAATTCTGGATCAACCACTTTCTCATACGGAAGTTATTGAAACAACAGATCAAGTTCGTAGCACGTTTTTACAATATGTAAAAGCTATTGTTGCTAAAATTTCTTAAAATAATTGGTAGCTAATCTCAGTCCAAATTTGTTATTTTCTGAAGCAAGGAGATAATAGATTTGGGCTGAGTTTTTTACGTATTTGATAATATTTTCAGATAGTTATTGTCGCTCGGCTTCTTAGTGTGCTACTATATAAAAGAACTTTTAAAAATCTATAATGTAAAGGTGGGATTGGCGTGACGTTTGAACGGCTTGGAACAATGAATGTAAATGCAGAAGGACATCTCGAAATTGGAGGGGTGGACACTTTAAAGCTTACTGAAAAATATGGTACGCCACTTTACGTTTATGATGTAGCGCTAATCCGTGACCGAGCAAGAGGATT
This sequence comes from Listeria monocytogenes ATCC 19117, assembly GCF_000307025.1. Classification (GTDB taxonomy): domain Bacteria; phylum Bacillota; class Bacilli; order Lactobacillales; family Listeriaceae; genus Listeria; species Listeria monocytogenes_B. The sequence goes on along the minus strand of NC_018584.1, from coordinate 2,026,934 downwards.
TAAGAAAACATTCGAGGAACTAGGCGTAAAAGCACAAGTGGCTTATGCGAGCAAAGCATTTTCTGCAGTAGCGATTTATCAGCTGATGGCCGAAGAAGGTTTATCACTAGATGTTGTTTCAGGCGGAGAACTTTATACAGCAATTAAAGCAAATTTTCCTCCTGAGAGAATTCATTTTCACGGAAATAATAAAAGTGCAGAAGAAATACATATGGCGCTTGACTATGGCATCGGTTGTTTTGTTATCGATAATTATTATGAAATTAGTTTATTAGAAGATATATTAATAGAACGAAATGAAAAGGCATCGGTTTTAATTCGCGTGACACCGGGGATAGAAGCTCATACACATGACTATATTTTAACAGGCCAAGATGATTCGAAATTTGGATTTGGACTTACAAATGGACAAGCTGAAAAAGCGATTAAACAAGTGCTTCATGCAAGTGCGTCCTTTGATTTAATTGGCCTACACTGTCATATTGGGTCGCAAATTTTTGAAACAACGGGTTTTAAATTAGCGGCTCGTCGTATTATGGATAAATTAGTTGAATGGCACCAAACGCTGGGATTTGATTCCAAAGTACTTAATCTTGGTGGCGGTTTCGGTGTCCGTTATACGGCAGAAGATGAACCTCTTGAACCTAGCGAATATGTGCGCCAAATTATGGATGAAGTGCGGGATGTGGCTAATAATAACGATATTGATATTCCAGAAATTTGGATTGAGCCAGGTCGTTCCCTTGTTGGTGAAGCAGGTACAACACTTTATAAAGTTGGATCGCGTAAAGAAGTTCCGGGAATTCGGAATTATATCGCAGTTGACGGCGGCATGTCTGATAATATCCGTCCAGCGTTATATGATGCGCATTACGATGCTGTTCTTGCGGCAAACCCAGAGAAAGTCGCAGAAGAAACAGTGGCTATCGCAGGAAAATGCTGTGAGTCTGGTGATATGTTAATATGGGACTTACCACTACCGAAATCAAACGCCGGTGAAGTTTTGGCGGTATTTTGTACTGGAGCCTATGGTTATGCGATGGCAAGTAATTATAACCGTATCCCAAGACCACCAGTTGTTTTTGTGGAAAACGGAGTCGATAAATTAATCGTTGCCCGCGAAACATATGAAAATTTAGTGCAAAATGATCTTTCATTATAGTAGGGCGGGACAGATATGGTAGAAATGAATTTTAAAGTGGACGCGTTTGAAGGACCGCTTGACTTACTTCTTCATTTAATTGGACAACTAGAAGTCGATATTTATGACATCCCTATGGCTGAAATTACGGACCAATACATGGAATTTGTTCATACAATGCAAGAAATGGAATTAGATGTCGCGAGTGAATATTTAGTGATGGCAGCAACTTTACTAGCAATTAAAAGTAAGATGCTACTTCCAAAGCAAGAACTGGAAATCGATTATGATACACTAGAAGAGGAAGAGGATCCTCGTGATGCTTTAGTCGAAAAACTAATGGAATACAAACGATTCAAAGAAGCCGCAAAAGAATTAAAAGAAAAAGAGGCGGAACGGAGCTTTTATTTCAGTAAACCTCCAATGGATTTAGCAGAATATGATGATGGTACTAAGGTGGCAGAACTGGACGTATCATTAAACGATATGCTAAGTGCTTTTAACAAAATGCTACGTCGGAAAAAGTTAAATAAACCTCTCCATACAAGAATTACAACACAAGAAATCTCCATTGATCAAAGAATGGATTCTGTTTTAGAAAAATTAAATTTACAAGTCAATCATCGCTTGCGATTTGACGAGTTATTTGAAGAACAAACGAAAGAGCAACTTGTCGTTACGTTTTTGGCTTTGTTAGAATTAATGAAGCGAAAATTGGTCGAAGTAGAACAAGCGGAAAGTTTTGCGGATTTATATGTGCAAGGTAAAGGGGAAGAAATATCGTGAACAGAGAAGAACAATTAGGCGTATTAGAGAGTTTGCTTTTTGCGGCGGGAGATGCGGGGCTTTCAACGGAACAATTAACTGAAGTCATGGAAATTACGCACATTGAAGCACTCAATTTACTAGAACTTTTAAGTGATCGATACAACGGAAGTGCTGACAGAGGTTTAATTCTTTTGGAGCTTGCTGGAACATTTCAATTAGCTACGAAAAAAGCGCATGCAGAATTTTTACGTAAATTAGTCGATGTTCCAAGCAACACCGTTTTATCGCAAGCATCATTAGAGACATTAGCAATTATTGCTTACCGCCAACCAGTTACAAGAATGGAAGTAGACGAGGTTCGCGGCGTTCAAACAGATGGACCGATTCGAACTTTAGTAGCCAAAGGACTTGTAACGGATAAAGGTCGTGTCGACGGAGCTGGACGAGCAAAACTTTACGTTACTACAAGTGAGTTTTTAGATGCTTTTGGACTTAATTCTCTAGAGGATTTACCAAAACTTGCTGATCCAGCGACAGATGAACCAGATCAGAATGAAATGGACCTGTTTTTTGACCGGTTTAACCAAAGTAAAGAACAGGAGGAGGAATAAGAATGGAACGTTTACAAAAAGTGATTGCAAATGCAGGTATTACTTCAAGAAGAAAAGCAGAAAAGCTTATTCAAGAAGGTAAAGTAACAGTGAACGGGAAAGTAGTCACAGAATTAGGTGTGAAAGTTAGTGGTACGGAGCGAATTGAAGTTGAGGGAATTCAACTAACAAAAGAAGAACATCGCTATTTCCTTTTTTATAAGCCAAGAGGAACGGTTTCGGCTGTAACAGATGATAAAGGTCGTACAACTGTAGCGGATTATTTTGCAGATATTCCTGAAAGATTATACCCAGTAGGGCGACTTGATTATGATACATCTGGTTTATTATTAATGACCAATGATGGGGATTTCGCTAACTTACTAATGCATCCGAAAAATGAAGTTTCCAAAACATATATCGCACGAATCAAAGGTATTCCTGAACGTGAAGTGATTCGTCAGTTAGAACGTGGTGTGGTGATTGATGGTCGCAAAACAGCCCCAGCAAAAGTAAAAGTACGTTCTTCTGATAAAACGAAAGATAAAGCTATTGTAGAAATCACGATTCATGAAGGTAGAAATCGTCAAGTCCGTAAAATGTTTGAGGCTGTTGGTTTTGAAGTGCAAAAATTATCAAGGGAAGAATACTCGTTCTTGAATTTACGCGGTTTAAACGCAGGTGAGCGTAGAGAATTATCACATCATGAAGTAAAACAATTAAAAACAGAAGCAAGATTTGGTAAAAATAAAAAGTAACTTTTCATACAAAATATACTTTCTAATAGCGTGTTTTGTGAAAAACATGTATAATTTAAATCGTAGGAAATTTGGTATAGGCAATTGTATGGTTTTTTCGTATGTGGGTACGGAAGATTCCATTTATCTGATTGAATGTAAATGATCGTTTTATGTAAATGAGAGTTAGGGGATGAGTACTTATGAGTGAACAAGTTAGAGTGCTTGTTGTGGATGATGAGGACCGGATACGACGCCTTCTTAAGATGTATCTTGAAAGAGAAAACTATCGTATTGAAGAAGCTAGTGATGGTGATCAAGCATTAAGCATGGCGCTGAACAATAATTATGAAGTAATCCTACTTGATTTAATGATGCCTGGTAAAGATGGCATCGAAGTTTGTCGTGAACTGAGAGAGTTTAAATCCACACCTGTTGTCATGTTGACTGCAAAAGGAGAGGAAGCTAACCGAGTACAAGGCTTTGAAGTTGGTGCAGATGATTACATCGTAAAACCATTTAGCCCAAGAGAAGTTGTGCTTCGCGTGAAAGCTGTTCTTCGTCGTGCCAAACAATCCTCAGAAGAATCAGCAGGAGGAACACCGGGAGACATTATTACCTTCCCACATTTGAAAATTGATAACGAAGCTCACCGTGTTATTGTCGACGGAAAAGAAATCGGTTTGACACCGAAAGAATATGACTTGCTTTATTATTTAGCGAGATCTCCGGATAAAGTATTCGACCGCGAGTCTCTTTTAAAAGAAGTATGGCGTTATGAATTCTTTGGCGATTTGCGAACAATTGATACACACGTTAAAAGGCTTCGCGAAAAATTGCATGATGTATCAGAAGACGCCGCTAGAATGATTGTAACAGTTTGGGGTCTTGGATATAAATTTGAAGTTCCAGAAGATTAATAAACCAGACTAAGATAACGGGCAAAGACGTTTAATCGGCAAGTGTTATGCCGCACGTGCTTTGTTCGTTATTTTTTTGCGAGGACCGAGGTGAGAATAGATGAAGATTTGGAATAGTATTGTTGGGAAAATTTGGAGTACCATTATTCTCTTACTGATAGGGATTTTAGTTATTTCTGGATTTTTAGTTGCAATGATTTATGAAAAAAATAACATTACTCAAATAACAAATGAATTAGAAGACAAAACAGCTAGTATCATCACTGTAATGCAAGAAAATAATGAAGTAATCTCTGCTGAAAATAATAATGATTCTGCACTGATACTACTTGATGATACGATGGGCGTCATTATCGAACAAAATGGAAAAAGCGTCTATCAATCACAGTCACCAGATACCATTTCTAGTGCATCTGCTAATAAATTAATTCAAGATAAGACACTAGATAAAGCTTTAGAAAAAGATAATAGTGTAACGATGAAATATAATTTTAAAACAGAAAAAAGCTCCTTACCGGTTGAAATTTCTGCACAGAAATTCAAACTAGCGAACGGTGAAACTGGTGTTGTTTACGTTTATCAGTCTTACCATGATATTCTAAAAGTGAACGAAAAAACGATGAGTACTTTGATTATTTCGGGTATTATTGCGATAGTCATCACGTCTATCTTATCTTTCGTCTTTTCTTCTCGCATGGCTTTCCCGCTTCGTGAAATGAAAAAAATTGCGATTGCTGTTTCTAAAGGGAACTTTGATAATCGCGTACCAACTTATACGCATGATGAAATTGGTGAACTCGGAGTAGCTTTTAACGATATGGCAAAGCAATTGAAGTATAATGTTAGCGCCCTTAGGCAAGAAAAGGAACAGCTATCCAATATTTTAGTTGGGATGGCTGATGGTGTTATTAAATTTAGTGTGGATAAAACGATCATTCTTAGTAATCCGCCGGCAGAAGAATTTTTACATAATTGGTTCTTCTCACCTGAAAATACCGAAAAAGTGCTCATTCCAGTGGCTTTAAATGAATTATTGAATGATACGTTAGAAAAGAAAGAATCTCAAGTCGGAGAAATTACGTTTGCTGACCATACGTATGTTGCCATTTTAACACTTTTGTATACAGGGGAACATGTGCGTAGTGTCGTTGCGGTTATTCGCGATATGACCGAAGAGAAACAACTTGAAAAAATGAAAAGCGATTTTGTTAATAATGTTTCGCATGAACTTAGAACGCCGATTTCGATGTTACAAGGTTATAGTGAAGCGATTATTGACGGGGTTGCTCAGTCGGATGAAGAAGTGCGGGAGTTTGCACAAATTATTTACGATGAATCCCTTCGTATTGGGCGTTTGGTTAATGATATGCTAGACCTTGCTAGAATGGAAGCTGGTTTTAATCAAATGGATAATCAAAAATTACCGCTCGCTCCATTGCTGCGAAAAGTTATTTCTAATTTTGACGTTCTTGCGAAAGAGAATTATGTGGAACTCGGCTTAGAGCTTGAAACTCCCGATTTAGAGTATTCCTATGACCCCGACCGGATGGAGCAAGTATTAATTAATTTAATTATGAATGCTATTCGTCATACTGGAAAAGAAGGCTATGATGGAAAAGTAATTTTAAAACAAACCATTGATGAAGCTAGAAGCAATCTTGTAATCACAGTATCTGACAACGGTAGTGGGATTGCGGAAGAAGACATCCCATATCTGTTTGAGCGTTTTTATAAAGTGGATAAAGCAAGGAAACGCGGAAAAGCAGTTGGAACAGGTATTGGTCTTGCAATCGTTAAGAATATTGTAGAAGCACATAATGGGAAAATTTCGGTTGAAAGCGAATTAGGTAAAGGATCTGATTTTATTATCACTTTGCCTCTCTATAAATAGATTGGAGCGAAAAACATGGAAAAAAGACAAACAAAATTTTGCAAAGAATCACTAGTAATTAAAACAAGCCGGGTTTTCCCGTCGGACACGAATAATCATAATACCCTTTTTGGCGGTAGATTGATGACTTATATTGATGATACGGCTTCTATCAGTGCCTCTCGTCATTGTCGTACGGAAATTGTCACTGCATCGACAGACTCAGTGGATTTCTTAAAACCGATTAAAAATGATCACTCTGTTTGCTTAGAGTCTTATGTAGCTTCAACGGGCAGAAGTTCAATGGAAATCTTCGTTAAAATTATTGCGGAGAATTTGAAAACAGGAGAACGTTACTTAGCGGCGACATCCTTTTTAACATTTGTAGCGTTGGATGCAGATGGTAAAACTGTAGAAGTGCCACTCGTTAAACCAGAAACAGAAGAACAAAAAAGAATCCACGCGGGTGCTGAGGCAAGAAGCATTGCTCGTAAAATTCGTTTAAAAGAAAACCAATCATTAGCGGAATCATTATCAACAGATATTCCATGGTGAATTAATAAAAACTAGCTAAGCAGCTAGTTTTTATTTAATTTAGATAGAAAGCGCTTACGTGAAAAAATATACAAAAGTGCTTGCCAAAAATTTTTTTCATGGTAAAATGAAAATTGTAATAAAATATTCGTTCATCTTCGGGGCAGGGTGCAATTCCCGACCGGTGGTTAAAGTCCACGATCTGCTTTTTTAGCAGTTGACTCTGGTGTAATTCCAGGACCGACAGTATAGTCTGGATGGGAGAAGATGTTGGCAGACCTTTTCGTTTGTCTTCACGAGCATGTGTTAGCAAGCTGTGATGCTTATTTGAGTATCCGGTGCTTGTTTATTCATTCACAAACTCTCCCTCAACTCTTTTCAGTTGAGGTTTTTTATTTGCTTGGGTTGCATTCGTCTAGTGATGTCACTCGCTTCTTGGTGAACATCAAGGGAGAAATGACAATGAAGAATTATTCAATGAAGGTTTTTGTAAGTGTGGCGGTTCTTGGTACTTTAGCATTTATTTTAATGATGCTACAATTTCCGCTACTACCGAGTGCACCATTTTTAAAGCTTGACTTTAGTGATATTCCAGCTTTGATTGGTGGCTTATTATTCGGACCACTCGCAGTGATTTTAGTAGAACTAATCAAAAATGTGCTACTTTATATTGTGTCAGGTAGTCCAGTTGGAGTTCCGATTGGAGAAATATCCAATTTTATTAATGGTATTGTTTATGTATTACCGATTTATTATTTATTTCACTGGTTTCGTTCAACAAAAGGAATGGTGTTTTCAACAGCAATTGGAACGTTAGTAATGACAGTCGTCATGTCGATATTTAATTATTTCATTTTATTACCATTTTACATTAAACTTGGTGGACTTCCGGCGGATACAGATGTTGCTTGGTTAGTCACATATGCGATTATACCATTCAGTTTATTAAAAGGAGTCATTGTTAGTGCTGTATTCTTGTTACTATACTCTAGACTAAAAAAATGGATTGCTAAAAACCAAACTGTAAAAGAACGGCGCAAATTTGAAAAAAAGCAACAAGAAGTTAGCCATTAATTTATCCAAAACCACTCTATAATAAAGAGTGGTTTTTTATTTTTCTTCTAAAATGGCAGCTTTTGCGAATTAATTGTGTCTTAAATGTGTCTGAAACGTGCTTTTGATGTGACAAATATTTGTATGAATTTGCGAATAGTGCTGTTTTTTTTAATAAGGTGTTTTGCGACTATGTACACTCGATAAAATCGTCTGATAATATTAAATTATCTCTTGGAGATTTGTTAATAAAAACAACCAGAATATGAGAAGGAGGAAAACTAATATGATAAAATCGTTGTACATACGTCGTTCCTTGATGATGCTAATAACAAGTTTACTAGTAGTAAGTCAACTAAATTTAACGGTTTTTCAAGCATTTGCAGAAGAAAAAGGCGAAGAACCACTTTCTTATGAAGTTCAAGAAGAGCTTTCAAAAGATAAAAAGAAAGCAAAGCTTAAAATTAAAGCAACATCTAATAATAATCAAGTTGAAATTCTAAGTATTGAAACACCAGACGGTAATAAAATTGAGGGAAAAGAAGCCGAGTACACGGCTGAAAAAAATGGTGATGTTAATTTTATTATTAGCTATAAAGAAAACATAGAAGGAAAAGAAACAGAGATTAAAACATTTAAAGCCTCCTATGAAGTAAAAAATTTAATAATTGAAAAAGAAGAAGCTAACCAATCAAAAGATTCAGTTAAACAAAATGAAACAAAAGCACCTCTAAAGAATAATCAACTAAAATCAGGTAATGATGCTACTGTCACATTAAATATTCCTGCTTATGATGGTACTGCTTGGGCAAATGGCGATATCAAAGATGTTAATGTTACAGTAGACTTTAGTAATAGTACATCTACTAGTAAAGAGGTGGAATTCACACTGCCAGACGGTATGAGATTTGTATCAATTCCCGTTCCCAGCAGTTTTCAAGTACCAACAGGTGTGGACTCTGGGGTGATAAATCGTTTAAGTGCGGGGGACCCGATTGGTACTGCAATAACATCCGTTACTATTCCAAACAAAGAAACAACCTACGATAAAGCTACTTTCGGGACAGTTAATTATAAACTTACTCCAGGAACTGAAAAAGTAAGTTTTAACTTTTCTGTTCGTGTAGATGCTAATAAATACTATGGTGCAACTGATCTAAAAGCCCCTATTAAAGTAGAAGCTTTTGTGGGAGATAATAAAATGGCGATTGCTTCAGAAGAAAAAGCAATTCGTGCAGAAGGAAATAAAGTGGTTGGTTATGCTAATCAAACACATGTAAGTACTATGTTCAGAAATTGGTATAAATCTTTTAGAACACCTGATGTATTAGCGAGTACAGATGATGAAGATTCTTATGCATATACAAAAAGTTACTCTGTTGTAAATGGAATGAATCAAGTAGATGAAAGAGGAACTAATATCTTTTCACCTAAGAATGTCTCGACTACCCTTTATTATCCAGAAGGTATGGAATATGTCGGGGTAGTAAATGAAAAATATGCACTTTTAAATGAGAATGCTAATACTACGATTACTCATTATCCGGAAGAGAATAAAGTGGTGTTCGATTTTAAACAACAGAACTTTAAAGGAGTAACAGATACGGTATATGCGATAAAATATAAAATACCAAAAGGAACGCCAGCAGGAACATATACCGCTCCTAAAGTGCCACATGCAGTCATCACGACATATGACGATAAAGTATTTGAATCTGATGCATTAACAAACAATTCTACAGATTTAACAACTAAGGCAACGTTAGATGCTTGCCGAGTTGTAGATTCGACCGAAAATAAAATGGCACTAATCGTGGGAAACAAAAATATTAATCCAGATAATGAAACTTGGGCAGGGAATGTTCGAATTAATAATAAAGATACTGCCGGGACAAAAACTAATCAAGTCTTCCAAATTGAATTTGATTCAAACTGGGAAGCTTCAATTGTTAACATCCCATTTGATGGGAATAGAAAAGATAATGATATCACTAATATTCAATACAAAACTAATTTTGATGATACTTATCAAACATACAATGGGAATCTTCCTAAGAATAGTATGAAAAATATTGCTATCTTAGAAGCTGATGCAGTCGGACTTCAACCAGGAGAATACTTTACTGAGGTGAAAGCGAATGTAGGCGATTTTTCTACAGGATATACAAGCTACTCAGAATCTGGTGGTTTTGGTGAGGAATCAACAAACTCCTATGGTATTGTTAAACCAGGCATTTCTTCTGTTCAATTTAAAGTATCCATTTGGGATGAGGCAGATGAAGTAAATACGAAAGTCTCGGGTACTTCTGTTTATAGTGTTGCCGATAATATTACGACAGCGGCGAACGGAACAGCTAATTTTTATAATGAACAAGGACAAGTAATCAAAACTGCTGGAGCTGGAGATAAATTTACTACAAAAGCTACATTGGTATTATTTAACTATCCATACGGGACACGTACAGTCCTTAATGATCCTGAAGTGTATCTTCGTCAATTGGATGGTACTAAAATTCTTCCGTCTTCTATTAAGTTAACGGATCAAGATGGAGAAGAGATTGAGTTCTCTATTAAAATAGAAACCGCCAAGAATGGAGAGAAAGTGTATGTTTTAAAAACAAAAGATGCAACAGTTGGTAGGTATGTTGGTTATCCTTCTAAACATAAATTTTTAAATATAAGTTATGATACTACGATTGATGTAACATTAGATAAAAGTCTTCATACTGACATCCAACAACTTCTTGCTTGGGGAGGCCCAAATGTAAAAGTTGCTACAGCTGCGAATACTTTCATGGATACAGGTCTTGATGTCAATCAAAATGGAATAGAAAATGAACGTCTGCTTTCTGCGAATAGCAGTACTTTAAGTGTTCCAAAGCAAGATGCAGTCACAGTAGAAACATTCTTAAATTTGGCTGGAGAAGGAGCAAAAGCATCTTATGTAGAAGGTGACGATAGTACAGTTTCCTATTTTACACCAGGAACGGAAGCGGATTATACAGTCCGTGTTACAAATACATCTACTGGTATAGCAAGTGCTTTTGAACTCTATATTCCAATTCCAAAGACCGGACAAAATTTTGGTTCTAAATTCCAAACGGAGACATTTAAGTGGGATATGAAACTAAATGATGCTGTGCAATTAACAGATGAACAAAAAGCACAATTTGATATTAGTTATGCAACAGAAGCAAATAAAAATAACTATGAATCAGAAAGTGTCTATAGCGCTGTTCCCTCTGATTATGGGAAAGTCAACATGGTTCGTATCAAAGTGAAGACAAAGATTGATCCCGGTGAAACACAAACAATCAAAGTTCCACTAAAAGTAGATGAAACTTTTAATTCTGCTACAGAGGGAAATAAAATAAGTGAACGCGATGTATATAACCCTTACTATCGTGTAACTACGAATGCTTATTCTGGAACATTACCAGGAACTAAAGTTGGAGCAGAATTAATTATTTTAGAAGCAAGCGGTTTTCTTTTCCAAGATAAAGATGCAAATGGTTTGTATGAAAAAGCTCAAGGAGATACAGCACTCGCAAACGAAACTGTTGAACTTTATAAATGGAATGAAAATACCTCTAACTATGAGCCGTTCTTGAAAAATGGTGAGCCAGTCAGCGTTAAAACTAATGCTGATGGAAAATACACCTTTAATTACAATTTGAATTTATCTTACGGGAAATATGCAGTGAAGTTTCCAGAAAGAGCTGGAAATCAGTTTACTTTGAAACAAGTGGGGCAAGATAATACGATAAATAGTACTGTATCCAATAAGGGTACAGACAAAGGTTGGGTAAAAGAAATTGATCCAGCTCAACCGGTATCACAAAACATTAATGCTGGTTACATGGAATACGCGCCGGATAATGATCTTAAAGTTAATCTTAGCGCCAAAATCGTACAAGCTGGTAAAAGTTTAAAAGTAACATTGCCGAAAGTAAGAGCAACTAGTGGAGAAGCGGTAGAAGATACGATTGAACCGTCGTTCTTTCACAATATTCAAGCGATTACAGATGGTTACAAATGGACTAGCAATGATACGACTTTAGCAACTACACAAACTGCTAATGATGGTTCTGGAATAATTGTTGGTATTTCTGCCGGAAACAAAGCAATCGCAACAACTGATATTGGTATTACAATCAAAGATATTTTTGATACAGAGAAAAAATCTACTGCACCTGTATATATAACTGAGCCAAGTGCTACGATAGACCAAAAAGAGGGACTTATCCTTGGCGCAATGAATTTTAGTTTAGAATACAAAGATTCAAATAAGCTAACTGAAACGGAAGCAATTACTTTAGCAAAAACAGCTAGTTTTGAAGAAGTGAAGACAGGTGTACTTTCTACTGCACAAGATTGTACTAGTTCCGTAAAAGTGGATGCCAAGCAATTAAAAGCTATCCAAGAAGGCTCTAACCAAGGTGGAACTTACCCGTTGACCTATCAAGTTGCTAAAAATGGGAAAACAGCGGAAGTAGTTATTCAAGTGAAAGTTGAAAAAGATTTAACAACTGTCAATGTACATGATTCTATTTTGTATTTGGGTGATACATGGACGGCAACTGATAACTTTGATAGTGCGCTAAACAAAGTAGGTGAAACAGTTCCATTTGGAGACATCCAAGTAGAAGGATCTGTTGATACTAATACAGCAGGAATCTATTCAGTCACATATACGTACAAAGGAGTGTCTAAAAAAGCTAAAATTGAAGTTAAAGAAAATTTGACAGAAATTAATGCACACGACTCGACAATTTATACTGGCGACACTTGGCGAGCAGGTGATAATTTTGACAGTGGACTTGATAAAGATGGCAATGCCTTGAGTCTAAAAGATTTGACGGTTATTGGAACAGTAAACACAAACCTAGCAGGCGTATATACGATTACGTATAAGTATGAAGATACTGTAAGTTCAATTACTGTTACTGTAAAAGAAAATAAAAAAGGAATTAATGGGCATGACTCGTCAATCTATGTAGGAGAAGCATGGACAGCGGCGGATAATTTTGATAATGCAGTTGATAAAGACGGGAAGCCAGTTTCTTTTGCTGATATAAAAGTGAAAGAAGAGCCTAAAGTAGATGTCAACAAAGCAGGCAGATATCAAATCACCTATAATTATGATGGTGCCTCGACTACTGTTACTTTAACTGTGAAAGAAATCAAAACAGCTATTAATGCACATGATTCTATTCTGTATATTGATGATAATTGGTCAGCAAAAGATAATTTTGATAGCGCTAGGGATAAGGATGGAAATATAGTATCCTTTAATGACGTACAAGTCTTGGGAACTGTTGATACAAGTCAAGCAGGAACATACCCGATCACATATGTTTATGCTGGAATTACCAAAACCATTCAAGTAATTGTTAAACATCCCAAAACAGCTGTGCGAGCCCATGATTCAGTGATTTATGTTGGAGATAATTGGAAAGCTCAAGATAATTGGGACAATACGCTCGATAAAGCTGGTCAAAAAGTGAAATGGAAAGATATTACTGTCAAAGAAAATCCTGCCGTGGATGTAACAAAGCCAGGCGTCTATGAAGTTACCTACAGTTATGACGGTATTTCTGCCACGATTAATGTAACCGTGAAACCAAGAAAAACGACTGTAAAAATTCATGATAGTAGTTTTTATGCTGGAAATAGTTGGAATGCGAAAGATAATTTTGACTATGCAACGAATAAAGCAGGTGAAAAAGTAGCATTCAAAGATATTACTGTCGCAGGTAAAGTTGATAGCAAAACACCGGGAACATATGAAATTAGCTATGTATACGATGGTGTGAAAGCTGTTGCTAAGGTCACTGTTTTGAAAAACCATTCTATTTTGATGGTGAAAGATCGTGTCATAAAAGTAGGCGAGAAATGGAACGCGAAAGATAGCTTTATTCAAGCAACTAGACGTGATGGAAAAAATATTCCATTTTCACAAGTAAAAGTGCAAGGAAAAGTAAATCTGAACAAAGCAGGCAAATACCAAGTTATATATTCAGTAGATCCAAATGAAGGAACTGAAGACGCAGGGAAACAAATGTTGTCAGTAACTGCTACTATTCAGGTTGAAAATAGAGGAGATGCGGGGTTACAAGATAATGAACCACGAAGCGTAAAAGATAACAATCAACGCGCTGCTAACTCCAACGATATCAAACTCATTCCTAAAACAGGAGATCAAACAAATCAGTGGGTTTTATGGGCTGGCCTTTGTTTGACTGGTTTAGCAATGCTTCTATGGGGATTTGCTCTAAGGAGACGAAAAGTGAAATAATATTTATTAAAAATAAAAAAGGAAGGTTTCCAAACAGCGGAAACCTTCCTTTTTCGTGTATTATTAATGAAATGAACTATCGGAAACTTTGATAGAAAGCGAAGGACAGGCAAATTCTGCGTCAATAACCGTTTCAACCAAGTCTTCGGGGATTACTTTTGTTCCAGTGTTATTATCTAATATATTAAAGGCAAGACCTTCTGTATCATAATCAAAAACATCAGGTGCATGAATGGAACAAGCGCCACAAGCAATACAAGTGTCTTTTTCGACAAGACAATACTTCAATTTTCTACGCTTCCTTTCTAAAATAACTATTTGCAGCCAGATTTTTTCTTTTTCTATTGTACCATATTTTGAAAAAGTTTTTTTCGGAAAAATTAATGTAGAACAAGTGTTTCTGTGTTATGATTATGGTACAAAAAAAGGTGGTGGACATGTCTTGGATAAGCTAGATAACTATATTATGACAATTTTAGAAAAAAGTATCACACCTAGAAAATTACCATTTTTACATACTGTTTTAGCTGGAAGAAGAACTGGACAAGCTGTTCAAGATATCCATCTTTTTCAAATGCAACATTTATTTGGACTAGTGCCAAATTTAAAAGCAAGCTATTTAGAAAAACGAATTTCGGAATTAGTGCACCAAGGTAGCATTCTTTCTACTGAAAATGGTTATGTGACACAAGGGCAACTAGTAGCTATGTTTGAAAATGATTACCCAAACTTCCAAGGTTTTACATTTCAAGGGCAAGCTTTTGCTTTTTTTGCCCATTTGCGACTCGCAGTTCAAGTTGTTAGTAACATTCATCATCATGAAAGCTATTATTTACCAGTTATTCGTGATAAGAAAGTCCAACAATTTATTAAGCATTGGGTGAAGCACCGAGATAAATCTAATTTAGCGAATCAGTTATACGGTGAACTCGTTGCATGGATGAATAAATTAGCAGTTGCTCGACCAGCGTTTTTAGTGGAACGTTTTTCTGGGGGCGAATTAATGGGCTATACTACAGAACAAATTGCCTCAAAATATCAAGTGGAGAAGTGGGACGTTTATTTTGAGGTGCTCCATGAGGTTCACCGTTTGCTTATAGCGATGAAAAAAACCCCCGAAGAATGGCCGATTCTAGCTAGTCTTGTACCGGATGAGCTCAATGGGTTAACTAGTTCTGCCATGCAAACCTATGTATTATGGCAAAATGGAGCTGATTTAGAAGCAATCGAGCGAATTCGGAATTTGAAAAAGAGTACCATCCATGATCACTTTGTAGAAATCCGAGCTACTTTGAAAGAAGCGAATGTTCCTTATTTACCAGAAGAGACAATCATCCAAACGATTATTACAAAGAAATGGAATTTACTGCGTGAAATAAAAGCGGAGTTTCCTGATTTGGATTATTATCAAATTCGGTTAGCAGTTGTTAGTAGGGAGGGTAAGCAGTGAACTTAGAAAAGGAATTAAAAGAATATCTTGGTTTTGATGAGTTCCGCCCTGGCCAAAAAGAAGTAATTGAAACAGCTTTAGCAAAGCGAAATTGTTTTGCTATGTTACCTACTGGAACAGGAAAAACCATTTGTTATCAATTAGCGGGTCATTTGATGGATGGATTAGTATTGATTGTTTCTCCACTTCTCTCCCTTATGCAAGATCAAATGGAGCGAATGCGTGCTCACGGAGAAAAGCGAGTAGCAGCGCTTAATAGCTTTTTAAAACGAGAAGAAAAAGGGCAAGTCCTTGCAAACATTCATTTATATAAATTTATTTTTTTATCACCAGAAATGCTAAATAATGAAACGGTGAAAAACTTACTATTAAAACAAAGAATCAGCTTATTTGTCATAGATGAAGCGCATTGCATTTCGCAGTGGGGACATGATTTTCGCCCTGATTATTTGATGTTAGGTAAGTTCATTCAAGAAGCCGAATTTCCTGTGACTATGGTGCTGACAGCTACGGCAACCAAGAAAGTTAGAGCAGATATTTTAACGCAATTACATCTAACGGATTGTGTGCAAATTGTTTATTCTGTTAATCGACCGAATATTTCTTTACAAGTGGAGAAATTTTCTAACCAGCATGTAAAAAAAGACCGTTTATATGCGCTTGTTCGCAAACTACAAACACCCGGAATTATTTATTTTTCTAGTAAAAAATTAGCGGAAAGCATTGCGCATGAATTAAGCGAAATTGCTGATTTAAGAGTAGCTTATTATCACGGGGATATGGATACAGAAGATAGAATTATTATTCAGCAACAATTTGTTTACGGGCAGCTGGATGTTATTTGCGCCACTAGCGCATTTGGAATGGGGATAGATAAAGCTGACATTCGCTATGTTATTCATTATCATATGCCTGCAGATTTGGAAGCATATTTGCAAGAAATTGGTCGAGCAGGTCGTGATGGCGAAAACAGTGTGGCGATTCTCTTATACGCGAATGGAGATGAATTCATTCAAATGCAATTAGCCGATCAAGATATCCCAGATGCCAACTTAATGAATCTGACGAATGAACAACGCAAAACGTTACCTGAAACAGAGCAACGTTTTATTGAATACTACCAAAGAAGTGGTTTAAGTACGAAAGAATTAACCGACAAAATGGATTATCGAAAAAAATGGAAGCGGGCTAATTTACAACAATTTATTGGGTATCTGCATACAACGGATTGTCGCCGTAATTATATTCTACGATACTTTGAAGAAACGCCGTTAGAAGTCACCCCAGAAAACTGTTGTGATTTGGATGGAGCAGAAATAATCGATTTTGAAAAAAGACCAATAACACAGCAAAAAGAAATTCCAACATGGGAAGCTTATTTAGCTTATTTATTGCAATAGTTTTGCTGTTACGAAATTTGACAAAAACTATATAGTTTCATATTTTTTGTGAAAAAAAGACTTGTTTAAAAGTAAAAAAATTGTTATTATTTTGTTCAGTAATCTATATAAAATCAACATAAATTCTATGCCAGAAGTACTAAATTATAATAATTCTTGCTTTTTTTTCTAAAAAAGTGGTTTAAGTGTTGTTGTATGTTGCGTTTATGGGTATAATTATTTCAAAGGTATTTCATTTATTAACATCATATGTAACACTTCTCTGTGCCAATAATAGTGCATAGGATAAGTTTAGAAAGCACTAAAGGAGGAACTTTGAGTGGTAAAAACAAGAAAAGAAAAACGGGAATACGAAGAACCGGCTGATTATGATATGAGTTCTGAAGGTCAAGATGAATTCAACAATGAACCGCCAATGTTATCCCGTTCTGATAGCAGAAGAGGAAAAAAGAAAACCATTTTTAGATACCCATTACTTAATTTATTGATTGTTTTTTTTCTATTAATACCAATCGTTATCGTGATTGTATTTGTAACAGTACAAAATATGGGTTCATCAAATGAAGTGAAAACAGAAACAGAATCAACCGTAAATGTATCTGACAACACGCAATCTAAAGAAGAAAAAGAAAAAGCGAAAAAAGCTGCCGAAGAAAAAGCAGCGGCTGAAAAGGCAGCTGAAGAGAAAAAAGCTGCCGAAGAAAAAGCTGCGGCAGATAAGAAAAAACAAGAAGAAGATGCAGTGAAAGCTGCAAATGCAAAAAAAGAACAAGAAGCTGCCGAAGAAAAAGCTGCGGCTGACAAAGCTGCTGCCGAGAAAGCTGCTGCTGAAAAAGCTGAGCAGCAAAAAGCGAATGAAGCCTCACAGCAAAAAGCTGGAGGATCTCATACTGTTAAAGCTGGGGACACCCTTTATAGTATTGCACGTTCAACATATGGACAAGCGGGGGCAGCTGCTGGAGTAGAAAAAATTAAACAAGCCAATGGACTAGGAAGTGACAATGTTCCAGTTGGTACAGTTCTAACAATTCCACAGTAATAAACAACACTGAATGGGTCTGGGAAACGCTTCCGAGACTCATTTGTTTGTTTAAAAGGAAAATGTAGGGGGGAATAACCATGGCAAAAGTAGCACTAATTACAACAGGCGGTACAATTGCAAGTAAGAAAACAGCATCAGGAAAACTTGCATCAGGAGAATTATCTGGAGAAGAATTAGCTGCATTATGCCAATTACCAACAGAAATTCAAATTGATATCTATTCTACTTTCCAATTACCATCTATGCACATTACGCTACCTGATTTAATCAGTCTGAAGCAACTTATCGAATCTATCTTCATGGATGAAACATATGATGGAATAGTAGTGACGCACGGAACAGATTCATTAGAAGAAACAGCCTATTTTCTTGATCTTGCAGTAACCGATGCGCGACCAATCGTAGTAACTGGATCTCAGCGAGCACCTGAGGAGCCAGGGACAGATGCCTATGTTAATATTCGTCATGCAATTTATACAGCGTGTGAAATAAATTTACGTCAAGCTGGGACAGTCGTTGTTTTCAATGAACGAATTTTTGCAGCGAGATATGTAAAAAAAGTTCATGCATCCAACATACAAGGTTTTAGTGCTTTTGGGTTTGGCTATCTGGGTATTATTGATAATGACCAAGTTTTTCTGTATCAAAAACCACTGGAGCATGAGTGTTTTGATATTCGCCTTGATTTACCAGAAGTGGTTGTGATTAAATGTTATATTGGTGCAGATGGTTTGTTTATTGATGCAGCGATAGATAGTGGCGTATCAGGAATCGTTTTAGAAGGTGTTGGACGAGGGCAAGTGGCGCCAAAAATGATGCCAGCTATTATCAGAGCATTAGATGCGGGAATTCCAGTTGTCATAACAACAAGTGCGGAAGAAGGAAATGTATATACTACATATGATTATGAAGGTAGCACGTTTGACTTGTATAATCGTGGCGTTATTTTAGGAAAAGATTACGATAGCAAAAAAGCACGGATGAAATTAATGGTACTTTTAGCATCACAAGAAGAAATTAATCAAACCAATTTCAGATAAAAGGAGTTTTATTTTATGACTAAAAAGATATGTATCGCGATTGATGGACCGGCTGCGGCTGGGAAAAGCACGGTGGCGAAAATCGTTGCAAAAAAATTGCGCTTTGTCTATATTGATACGGGTGCCATGTATCGTGCAGTAACCTATATCGCTTTAAAAAATAACATCGCATATGAAGACGAAAAAGCTATAGCTACTTTACTCCAAAAAACAGTTATTCGTTTTGAACCTGGCGAAGTACAACAAGTATTTGTAGGTGAAGAAAATGTCACAGAAGTGATTCGTTCTTTAGAAGTGACCAATCATGTATCTATCGTTGCCGCACACCCGTCTATTCGTGAAGCACTCCAAGAACGTCAACAAGTTTTTGCTACAGAAGGCGGAATTGTAATGGATGGTCGTGATATCGGTACTGCAGTTCTTCCTAACGCCGAACTAAAAATATTCTTACTAGCAAGCGTAGAAGAACGAGCGGAACGTCGCTATAAAGAGAATATGGCGAAAGGTTTTGCTGGAGACTTAGGCCAACTCAAAAAAGAAATTGAAGAACGAGATCATTTAGATTATACAAGAACACACTCCCCCTTAAAAAAAGCAGATGATGCCATTGAAGTAGATACAACATCAATGTCGATTGATGAAGTAGCCAATAAAATTCTTTCACTAGCAGAACTAAAAATCAATAATTAGCAAAAAAGTGCTACATTTTCTTAACTAAATGGAAATGTAGCACTTTTTTAATTTAACCGTGAAAGGCTAAACAAACGAAGCGATTTCACGCCCTGTAGGCTTTTCCAACCCCTTAAAAGAGCTTGACAAATGTCTGGATTTGTAGGATGTTATAAGAGAGATTTTTTACTTTGTGAAAAGTATCTTGAAAGGATTTTCTAGCTGGAAGATCAGTTTTACAGAAGGTGTATTTGATATTTTTCTTTATTTAATCGGAATTTGCCTATCTAGGAAAACTAGTCAAGCAGATGAAGCAAGCGTGAAGGTTGCTTCTGAATTAGAAATTCCTAAAATTCGACTAACGAATGGAGGGCTACACATGTCTGAAGATTTATTTGATGTGGAAGTTAGAAATTTTGAAGAAGGAGACAAAGTCACTGGCACAGTTACAAGCGTGGAAGATAAACAAGTTTATGTTGGTATTCCAGGTAGCAAACTTGATGGTGTCGTTCCAATAAGTGAACTTTCCAATATACATGTGGAGACAGCTTCTGACGTTGTGAGCGTTGGCGACACACTTGATTTGATTGTCACTAAAGTAGAAGACGATATACTTGTTTTATCTAAACGAAAAGTGGATGCAGAAAAAGCATCTGATGATATTAAAGCTAAATTCGAATCTGGTGAAGTTTTTGAAGCAGTAGTCAGTGATGTTGTTAAAGGTGGATTAGTTGTCGACCTAGGTGTTCGTGCGTTCGTTCCAGCTTCTTTAGTGGAAGACCATTTTGTGGAAGATTTCGCAGATTACAAAGGAACTACTCTTACTTTCAAAGTAGTAGAATTTGAACCAGAAAATAACCGAGTGATTTTAAGCCATCGTGCAGTTGTGGAAACAGAAAAAGCTAGTCAAAAGCAAGCGCTACTGAGCGAAATCAAAGAAGGCGACGTGATTGAAGGTACTGTTCAACGTTTAGCTAATTTTGGTGCATTCGTTGATATTGGTGGCGTGGACGGATTAGTTCACATCTCACAAATTTCTTATAAACATATTGCAACACCACAAGAAGCGTTAGAAGAAGGTCAAAAAGTAACGGTTAAAGTTATTGGGATTGATCCTGAAAATGAACGTATTTCTCTTTCTATTAAAGCGACTTTACCTGGACCTTGGGACGGCATTGCCGAAAAAGCGCCAGTTGGTTCTGTTTTAGAAGGAAAAGTAGTACGCCTAGTTACTTTTGGTGCATTTGTGGAAATATTCCCAGGAGTAGAAGGTTTGGTTCATATTTCTCAAATTTCTCATGAACATATTGGGACACCACAAGAAGTCCTTTCAGAAGGGCAAACAGTAGAAGTGAAAGTACTTGAAGTAAATGAAGCAGACAAACGTTTATCATTAAGCATTAAAGAATTAAAAGATGCTCCAGTTGAAGAAGCTGATTATGAACTTCCAGAAGAAAACACTGGATTCCAAATGAGCGATTTAATTGGTGATAAATTAAAAGGTCTTCAAAACGACGATAAATAATTGTACGCAAAAGAGCCTAGGGAGACTGTTCCCATGGGCTCTTTTTCTTTTTCAAATCGAACTTTTCATTGCCAGTAAGCTGTTTTACTGATAAACTAAAGAAAGTTTGATAAATAGGATTCGAGAAAAAAGAAGGTGAAATAATGGCAAAACCAGTTGTAGCGATTGTCGGACGTCCAAACGTTGGCAAATCGACTATTTTTAACAGAATCGTTGGTGAACGTGTTTCCATAGTGGAAGATGTTCCCGGTGTGACACGTGACCGCATATATAATTCAGCGGAATGGCTTGGAAAAGAATTTAACATTATTGATACAGGTGGTATTGATCTTTCCGATGAACCATTCTTAGAGCAAATTCGCGCACAAGCGGAAATCGCAATTGATGAAGCAGACGTAATTATTTTTATTACCAATGGTCGTGAAGGGGTTACCGATGCAGACGAACAAGTAGCAAAAATTCTTTACCGGTCTAATAAACCAATTGTTTTAGCGATTAATAAAGTAGATAACCCAGAAATGCGAGATCAAATTTATGACTTTTATTCTCTTGGGTTTGGTGAACCGTATCCAATTTCTGGTTCACATGGGCTAGGGCTTGGCGACATGCTTGATGCTGTTCGGGCTCATTTTCCAAAAGAAGAAGAGGAAGAATATCCAGACGATACAGTGAAATTTAGTTTGATTGGTCGACCAAATGTTGGTAAATCTTCTATTTTAAATGCACTGCTTGGAGAAGATCGTGTTATTGTTTCTGATATTGCGGGTACAACTCGTGATGCAATTGATACAACTTATACTTTCGATGGCCAAGATTATGTCATGATTGATACAGCCGGAATGAGAAAACGTGGGAAAGTGTATGAAAGCACAGAGAAATATAGTGTTTTACGTGCAATGAGAGCAATTGAACGCTCAGACGTTGTTCTTGTGGTTATCAACGCAGAAGAAGGTATTCGTGAGCAAGATAAACGAATTGCTGGATATGCGCATGATGCCGGACGTGCGATTATTATTGTAGTAAACAAATGGGATGCAATTAACAAAGATGAAAAAACAATTAACGTATGGACGGAAGATATTCGGGAGCAATTCCAATTCTTAAGCTATGCACCAATTGTCTTTGTATCTGCGAAAACAAAACAACGCTTAAATAACCTATTCCCACTTATTAATCAAGTAAGCGATAACCATTCATTACGTGTACAATCAAGTATGCTGAATGATGTTATTAGTGATGCCGTTGCAATGAACCCATCACCTATGGATAAAGGTAAACGACTGAAGATTTTCTATACAACACAAGTGGCTGTAAAACCACCGACGTTTGTTGTATTTGTTAATGATCCAGAACTAATGCATTTCTCGTATGAACGTTTCTTAGAAAACCGGATTAGAGAGGCATTTCCGTTTGAGGGTACGCCAATTCGAGTGATTGCTCGTAAGCGTAAGTAAAGTTTTCGGGAGGAAAAATATAATGACACAGAAAAAAGTAGCTATTCTTGGCGCTGGAAGTTGGGGAACAGGTCTTGCACTTGTCCTAGCTGATAATAATCATCAACCAGTTATTTGGGGAAACTTAGATAAAATTGTGAATGAAATTAACGAATCGCACACGAATAGTCACTATTTGCCAGATATTATTTTACCAACTGAGGTAAAAGCGACATTGTCACTTGATGAAGCTATTGATGGTGCAGAAATTGTCGTAATTGCTATTCCAACAAATGCGATGCGAATCGTTTGTAAGCAGTTAAATGAAGCGCTAAAAGAACCAACCATTTTAGTGCATGTGAGTAAAGGTATTGAACCAGAAACAAATCTTCGAATGTCCGAAGTGATTGAAGACGAAATAGATGCGTCCAAACGTAAAGCGCTTGTTGTTCTTTCTGGACCAAGTCATGCGGAAGAAGTTGCGCTTCGTCATCCGACAACACTTTGTGCGAGCTGTAAAGATTTATCAGCTGCAGAAATTGTTCAAGATCGTTTCATCAATAATAATTTGCGTATTTATACGAATGATGATGTGATTGGTGCAGAAATTGGTGGCGCGCTGAAAAATATTATCGCACTAGGTGCAGGAATTTCTGACGGCCTTGGTTATGGCGATAATGCTAAAGCGGCACTAATGACTCGCGGGATGGCAGAAATCACTCGTCTCGGTGTTGCTGTTGGCTCTAATCCGCAAACATTTTACGGATTGACAGGTATTGGTGACTTAATCGTTACTTGTACTAGTGTGCATTCACGTAATTGGCGTGCTGGTAATATGCTAGGTAAAGGCGAGAATTTAGATGAAGTATTAGAAAAAATGGGCATGGTCGTTGAAGGTGTTCGAACAGCTAAAGCAGTACATGGTTGGGCGAAAAAACTAGATATTGATATGCCAATTACCGAATCGATTTACGCGATTTTATTCGAAAATAAAGATGCTCGCGAAGCAGTTGATTTATTAATGGGTCGCGAAAAAAAGATCGAAAAAGAATCATTTTAATAGAAAGAGTCAGAATGGGCTATCCGCTTATTTTGGCTCTTTTTTTATGAAATATGCTAAAATGTAGCAGAAGAGCCAAATAATAAAAAGTAGGTGGATAATATGGAAGTTACTCGTACAGATAAAGCCGTAACACTAACTTGGAACAAAGAAGAAGTCAGCGAAGGCACAGTCGTTTTTGTAAGTAGTAGTCCTAAACTAGAGGATAATAGTGATCCTGTTTTCAAAGTAACAAATGATGTTGATCACTATTCATATGACACAAAGGATATTCCTATTTATTTCTTTTTAGAGACACCAAACGGAGATAGAACCACTGTTTCAGAACGAATTTTGCCACTTGAAAGTGTATTCAATTTTCGAGATATGGGCGGTTATGCATCCAAAAACGGCAAGCATGTAAAATGGGGTAAGTTATATCGCTCTTCTAATTTAGTGAATATTAATGAGAACGATGCAGCTTTGCTTCAAAAACTACATATTAAATGGATTTGTGATTTGCGCAGTAGTTCGGAAGTACAAGCACAACCTACGCCTGCAATTGAAGGTGTGCTAAATAAACATATTCCTATTGGTACTGCCAAAAATGAAGAAACAAAGCTACCGGTAACAAATGATACAACTATTTATGAACCGCTGATGGGTGAAAGCTACCGCGTGTTTGTGCAATCAGTGGAAGGCTTTAGAGAAATTTTTACAGAAGTATTAGAAGATGCAAAAGCTGGATTGCCGTTCGTTTTCCATTGCACTGCAGGAAAAGACCGTACAGGCGTCCTAGGGGCATTATTACTAACATTGTTAGATGTACCAGAAAAAACGATTTTCGGCGATTACGCCATCACTAATCGCTACCAGGACGACATTTTACAAGAAATGGGAGGAATCGTGGCGCTCTTTTCGAATGGAACCGAAAAAATTGATTTAGAAACGTTCAGGCCAATGGCAGAAGCTCGTCCTGAATATTTGGAAATTGCCTTTGATGAAATGAAAAAACAATATGGCTCAGTAGCTAATTATTTAGAAAAAGGAATTGGAATTACTGCGGCAGAAAAAGCAGCTTTCCAAAAAGAAATGTTAGAATAAAACTAGGCTCAGAAACCTAGAGTTTTCAGGTAATAGACGCAAATTTACCCATATTTTTATGAAAAAAGAACTATTTTAGCTAATTGTGGTGGTATCGCTTGCTATTCTAAGGCTTCCAAGTTAGTATTATGGATAACAGGTTGATACTATCACGTTTTCAAGCATTTAAAGAAAATATTTGTGATTGAAAATGTTAAGAAACGGTGTCAGTTTGGCATTATTCCTTGCAGTTGTAGGGATTATGTGATAATCTTTTATCAGAATTACTGTTAAGGCTTGTAGTTAAGCCATTTCAGTCATGATTCTCCTTAGATTTCCAAATTGATTTTTGTTTTTGGAAAAAAAGAGAAATACAGGTATATCTTGTACCTGCTTATTTTGTAGTATTCTGTGAAGGAGGTGAAAACACAATGGCAAATAAAACTGATTTAGTAAATAGCGTTGCTGAACTAGCTGATCTTTCTAAAAAAGACGCAGCGAAAGCAGTAGAAGCTGTATTCGAAACTATTCAAACTTCTTTATCTAAAGGTGAAAAAGTTCAATTAATCGGATTTGGTAACTTTGAAGTACGTGAACGTGCTGCCCGTAAAGGTCGTAACCCTCGTACTAAAGAAGAAATCGACATCCCTGCAAGTAAAGTACCAGCTTTCAAACCTGGTAAAGCGCTTAAAGAAGCTGTTAAATAAGCTACATAGACTTTTAAGCACTAACTCTAGTCTGGCCTTAATTTTATAATTAAGCTAGGCTAGTTTTTTTATGCCCATTTTTAGTGGTTTTCTGTTTTAGAAATAGGGAATATACTTACGAAAGCAAAAAAACCCCTATTATTATCACTTATTCAAGCAAATTAAATTTACCTTGAAGTTTGGCTGTGTTAAGATATACAAGGTATATAATGCTAAAAAGATAGGGGAATTAAGGATGGAGCAAATAGACAAGCAAAAGATTGCTGACGCGGTAAAAGTTATTTTAGAAGCAGTAGGAGAAAATCCAGAACGTGAAGGACTGATTGATACACCAATGCGAGTAGCTCGTATGTATGAAGAAGTTTTCGCTGGGCTGAAAAAAGATCCTTCTGTTCATTTCGATACTATTTTTGAAGAACAACATGAAGAATTAGTACTTGTGAAAGACATTCGCTTTTCGTCTATGTGTGAACATCACCTTGTCCCTTTTTTTGGAGTAGCTCATGTAGCATACTTACCACAAAATGGAAGAGTTGCTGGTCTTAGTAAACTTGCTCGCGTAGTGGATGATGTAAGTCGCCGCCCGCAGTTACAAGAACGGATTACAACGACTGTTGCAGAAATTATGATGGAAAAACTAAAACCTTTGGGTGTAATGGTCATCATGGAAGCAGAGCATATGTGCATGACTATCCGTGGTGTAAATAAACCTGGAACAAAAACAATTACAAGTGCTGTTCGTGGTGCTTTTAAAAATGACGATAAGCTTAGAAGTGAAGTTTTAGCTTTAATTAAGCATAATTAAATATCCTTTATGGTATAATTTTTTACATAATAAGGAGATTCAAAGGGGATTGTTAAATGACTTATCAGGCAAGAGAGGCTGGGCTAAAGGAAGTGGAGCAGTTGGTACATGAGCAAGCAGTCTATCAATATTTACAAGAGAATAATGAAGGCGGGCAAATGGACAAAGATCAAATGCTATTTCTTCATGAAGCGATTTCTGGCTCTGATTTGACTGATGCTTCTGCATATCGCGTCGTTAGTGCAACGCTGTACATGATTTTAGCGCATGATACACATGAAAAAATTGATGAACCAGGCGATGTTGTACAGCTAACACGTAAGGAGCAAGAGTTGACGGTTCTCGCTGGGGATTTTTATAGTGCTCTCTATTACCGCACACTTGCTGAATTAGAAATGATTCCACTGCTTCGAGCATTGCAAAGCGGGGTTCAAGAAACAAACACAGCAAAAACCAATATTTACCAGTTACATGTCGCAACAGATGAAGAGTATTTATCTCAGCTTACGTTAACAAATGCGGCTATTTTTGCCAAGTTTGCGAAGTATTTTATGAAAGATGACACATTTATCGCGCTTGGTTGTCAGTTCTTTTTGCTCAAAAGACTCCAAACAGAACTTGCTACTTACAAAGAAATTGGTGCGTCCAGATTGAAGCGGGCGTTTGATCATGGCTATTTTGCGAAGGAAGCCGTATCTAATTTTGAAAGCTGGTTAGTAGCGATTATTCGTGATGTGAAAAGTGAAGTGAAACGGTTGAAAGATAAATCAGAACCGCTTTCTAATATACTAGGAAAAAGAATCATCGAAGTTATTAACGACTGATAAATAGAAGGAGATTCGGGATATGACGGAAACTAAAGAAGAAAAAGTACATAAAGTATTTGAGAAAATTTCTCCAAGTTATGACCGAATGAATAGTGTTATTAGTTTTAAACTACATGTGAAATGGCGTAAAGAGACAATGAAGCTAATGCGTGTTCAAAAAGGGACGAATGTTCTTGATGTTTGCTGTGGAACGGCAGATTGGTCGATTATGATGGCGGAAGAAATTGGTCCTGAAGGTCATGTGACGGGGCTTGATTTTAGTGAAAATATGCTGAAGGTTGGTCGCGAAAAAGTAAAAGAAGCGGATTTGCACAATGTAGAACTTATTCATGGGAATGCAATGGAATTACCTTTTCCAGATAATAGTTTTGACTATGTGACGATTGGCTTTGGGCTTAGAAATGTACCGGATTATATGCAAGTGCTGCGAGAAATGTACCGTGTGCTAAAACCAGGTGGACAGCTGGCATGTATTGATACGTCTCAACCCAATATTCCTGGCTGGAAACAAGTGTTTAATGCTTATTTTCGCTATGTAATGCCTGTTTTCGGGAAGTTTTTTGCGAAAAGTTATAAAGAATATAGCTGGTTACAAGAATCAACGCGTGAGTTTCCAGGAATGGCTAGACTTGCGGAAATGTTTCAAGAAGCCGGATTTTCATACGTAAGATATATTTCACACAGTGGCGGCGCGAGTGCAACCCACTTTGGATTTAAAAAGAAGGAACAATAAGGTGGCAAGCATGAAACTTAACTTTTTATATGCAAATATGCAAAAAGACATTGACTCAGTTGAAAAAGAACTTAAAAAGGCCCTTTCTGGCGCAGCTGCTGAAACTACTTCTGATGCAGCACTTCATTTATTAGAGGCTGGTGGAAAACGAATTAGACCAATGTTCGTTTGCTTATCAGCAAGACTTGCTCCTAATGCAGACTTTGATGCAGTAAAAAATGCGAGTGTAGCGATTGAATTAATTCATATGGCGTCGATTGTGCATGATGATGTGGTGGATAATGCGGATTTAAGACGCGGACGCGAGACGATTAAATCGAAGTGGGGCAACCATATTGCGATGTATACCGGTGATTTTTTGTTTGCCAAATCACTGGAATATATGACAGAAATTAAAGACGTTGCTGCGCATAAAATGCTATCACATGTTACGGTGGAGCTTTCTACGGGTGAAATCGAACAATTAAAAGATAAATATAATTTTGACCAAAGTGTGCGTAATTATTTACGCCGAATTAAACGGAAAACAGCTTTACTGATAGCAGCTAGTTGCGGACTCGGTGGTGTTGTTTCTGGTCAAAGTGAAGCTGATTATCAGAAGTTATATCGTTTTGGTTATTATGTTGGCATGGCGTTTCAAATTACGGATGATGTACTTGATTTTGTTGGAACAGAAAAAGAACTCGGTAAGCCAGCTGGGGAAGATTTAAGACAAGGAAATGTGACATTGCCAGTATTCTTTGCAATGGAAGATCCTTTTCTAAAAAAACGCATCAGCCAGGTTACGGAGGAAACTCCAGCAGAAGAAATTGCTGTTTTAGTGGAAGAAGTCAAAAAAGCGGGCGCAAAACAGGCCGAAGATGTAGCAACAGTCTACTTAAAGAAAGCTGTAGAAATACTGGATTCTTTGCCGCAAGTGCCTGAATTAAAACCATTAAAACAAATCGTTCGTGTTTTAGATAAAAGAAATTATTAACGTGAGGGAGGATTCTTTATGGAACAAACTTATGTAATGGTTAAGCCGGATGGTGTAGAACGAGGACTTATTGGTGAAATTGTCACAAGAATAGAGAAAAAAGGCTTAAAAATAGTTGCTGGAAAATTAATGCAAATTGACCGCGAACTAGCAGAAAAACATTACGCGGAACATATTGGAAAATCTTTTTTCGAGGATTTAATTGGATTTATTACTTCTGGACCAGTGTTTGCGATGGTGTTAGAAGGAGACGATGCGATTGCAACAGCACGCCGAATGATGGGGAAAACAAATCCGTTAGAAGCTGACCCCGGAACAATTCGCGCTGATTATGCGGTACATACAAATCGAAATGTGATTCATGGATCGGATAGCCCAGAAAGTGCGAAACGGGAAATTCAGTTGTTTTTTGCACCGCAGGAAATTTTAAGTTATCAAAAGGCAATCGACACTTGGATTTAACATAGTATAGAGTTTAGGGAAACCTAGGCTCTTTTTTTATAGAGAAATTACCATTTCATGCGGTTTTTTGGTAAGATGAAAGAATGAAACGAAAGTATTGTTTTCTCGCGTGGCATATGTTAAGATATTACACATATACTTTAAAGCGCTAAAATATAAACGCTAGAAAATCTAGCTGAAATAGAAAAAGGAGAGATGAGCAGATGAGATACTTAACGGCAGGAGAATCACACGGACCGGGGCTTACAACAATTATTGAAGGGTTGCCAGCAGGAATGCCTTTACTAGCAGAAGATGTAAATAAAGAACTAAAAAGAAGACAAGGTGGGCATGGTCGTGGGGCACGGATGCGTATCGAAAAAGACCAAGTACAAATCACAGCAGGGATTCGTCATGGTAAAACATTAGGCGCACCTGTAGCAATGTTTGTTGAAAATAAAGACTGGAAGCATTGGGAAACGGTTATGAGCATTGAACCAGTTCCAGAAAAAAATGAAAAATCCCGTCGCGTATCCCGTCCACGTCCTGGACATGCGGACTTAGTTGGCGGTATGAAATATGGTCATAACGATATGCGTAACGTACTAGAACGTTCTAGCGCGCGCGAAACGACTGTCCGTGTGGCAGCTGGAGCAGTAGCGAAAAAATTATTGCATGAACTTGGCATTGAAGTAGCTGGTCATGTACTTGAAATTGGTGGAACTCGTGCGAACTTAACACGTGATTACGCGGTTAGCGAAATCCAAGAAACATCCGAAGCTTCTCCAGTGCGTTGTTTAGACGGCGTAGCGGCAGAAGAAATGATGCAAAAAATTGATGATGCGAAGAAAAATGGCGACACCATTGGCGGTATCGTAGAAGTTGTAGTTGGTGGTGTCCCAGCTGGACTTGGTAGCTACGTACAGTGGGACAAAAAACTAGATGCAAAAATTGCGCGTGCGATTGTAAGTATTAATGCATTTAAAGGCGCTGAATTCGGTGTCGGTTTTGAAGCTGCTAGAAAACCTGGTAGTGAAGTGATGGATGAAATTTTATGGAGTAAAGAAGATGGCTACACGAGACGTACAAATAACCTTGGTGGATTCGAAGGCGGAATGACCAATGGTATGCCAATTGTTGTTCGTGGCGTAATGAAGCCAATTCCAACATTATACAAACCACTTCAAAGTGTGGATATTGATTCAAAAGAAACGTTTAATGCAAGTGTAGAACGTTCGGATAGTTGTGCAGTACCTGCTGCAAGTGTGGTAGCTGAAGCTGTTGTCGCTTGGGAAGTTGCAGTTGCTGTGTTAGAAAAATTTGATGGTGATCGTTTTGACACACTTAAAAAACATGTGGAGGAACACCGAAACTTAACGAAGGAGTTTTAAACATGCCAGAAATTACAGTCCGTGCTAAAAGTAAAACATACCCAGTATATATTAATGAATTCGCATTAGAAGATGTCCGGGAAAAGTGGACGGAGAGCCTAGCTAAATTTTCCCACGTGTTTGTTTTGACGGACGAGCATGTGGCGGAACTTCATCAAGCAAAGCTTGACGCGGTTCTAGCTGATTTACCTGTAGTCACTTATTATGTGGCGCCAAACGGGGAAGAAGCGAAAACGTTTCGTGTATATGAAGATGTGATGACAAAATTGATTGAAACAGGTCTTGATCGTAAAGCGGTTTTAATTGCTTTTGGTGGAGGCGTTATTGGTGATTTAGGTGGTTTTGTTGCGGCTACGTATATGAGGGGCATTCCTTTTTATCAGGTGCCTACGACGGTTCTTGCGCATGATAGTGCCGTGGGTGGCAAGGTTGCGATCAATCATCCGCTTGGCAAAAACATGATTGGGAACTTTTACCAGCCAGAAGCAGTCATTTATGATACCCAGTTCTTTGCTACCTTGCCAGAACGGGAAATGCGCTCTGGTTTTGCGGAAATGATTAAACATGCGCTTATTAGCGATCAGACGTTACTACGGGCCTTAATGGATACATTTACGGAGCCGAAAGACTTTTATACGAAGGATTTGACGCCGTTTTTACAACGTGGGATTGAAATTAAAGCAAATATCGTTGCGCAAGATGAAACCGAGCAAGGCGTGCGCGCTTATTTGAATTTTGGTCACACATTTGGTCATGCACTTGAAGCCTACGGAAACTTTGGCAAGTGGCTGCACGGCGAGGCGATTACTTATGGGATGATTTATGCACTCACGATGAGTGAGACAATTTACGGACTGGATTTCGATTTAGCAGAATTTAAAACGTGGCTAAAACAGTTAGGCTATGATACGACATTTGATGCAACTGTTCCATTTAATAAAATACTGGAAAATATGCGTCATGATAAAAAAACAACTTTTAATGAAATAAGTATGGTTTTACTCGAAGAAATTGGAAAACCGGTTATTTTTAAAGCGGAAGATGATTTGATTTTTGAAACTTACAAACGTGTGATGCGAAATGGAGGGAATGGCATTTGAGAGCAATTCGAGGGGCAACGACAATAGAAACTAATTCACCGGAAGCAATTTATGCAGCGACGAAAGAATTATTTGAAGAAATTTTAACGCAAAATGAAATAACAGATAGTGAGCAACTAACATCCGTCATCATTACAGTGACAGAAGATATTTTTGCCGCTTTTCCAGCTAAGGCGGTGCGTGAAACACCTGGCTTTGAATATGTTCCTGTCATGGGGATGCAAGAAATTCCGGTGCCAAATTCGCTTCCAATGTGCATTCGTTTCATGGTATTCACAGATCTACATAAACCACTCGAAGCCATCAACCATGTCTACTTACGAGGAGCAAAAGTACTGCGCCCAGATTTAGTAAAAGAGGAGGATGCGTAATGAAATGGAAAAAATCACTTACAGGTCTATCTTCTTATAAACCTGGAAAACGCGAAGAAGAAGTGATGGCAGAACTTGGTTTAACGAAAATCACCAAACTATCATCTAACGAAAACCCACTGGGAACTTCTCCAAAAGTGGCGGAGCTTCAAGCCAATTCTAGTGTGGAAACAGAAATTTATCCTGATGGCTGGGCTTCTAGCTTGCGTACAGTGGTCGCTGATTTCTACCAACTGGAAGAAGAGGAACTGATTTTTACAGCTGGTGTGGATGAACTGATTGAACTGTTGACGCGGGTTTTACTGGATACGACAAAAAATACAGTGATGGCGACACCGACATTTGTGCAGTATCGTCAAAATGCGTTAATCGAAGGCGCCGAAGTAAGAGAAATTCCGCTACTTGTGGATGGTGCGCATGATTTAGATGGTATGTTGAATGCGATTGATGACAATACGACGATTGTTTGGGTTTGCAATCCGAATAACCCAACTGGGAATTACATTGATTTAGCAGATATTCAAGCGTTTTTAGATAAAGTACCAAGTGATGTACTTGTTGTTTTAGATGAAGCATATATTGAATATGTGACGCCACAGCCTGAAAAACATGAAAAACTAATTCGCACTTATAAAAATTTAATTATTACCCGGACTTTTAGTAAAATTTATGGTTTGGCAAGCGCTCGTGTTGGTTATGGTATTGCGGATAAAGCAATCATTGAGCAACTAAATATCGTTCGTCCGCCGTTTAATACAACGAGCATCGGTCAAAAATTAGCAATAGAAGCAATAAAGGATCAAGCTTTTATTGAAGCATGCCGAACTTCTAATGCAAATGGAATTAAACAATACGAAGCGTTTGCGAAACGTTTTGAGCAAGTAAAACTGTATCCAGCGAATGGCAACTTTGTTTTAATAGATTTAGGAATTGAAGCAGGAACTATTTTTAGCTACTTGGAAAAAAATGGCTATATTACGCGTTCTGGCGCGGCGCTTGGTTTTCCAACTGCTGTTCGAATTACGATCGGAAAAGAAGAGGAAAATAGTGCGGTAATTGCACTTTTAGAAAAATTATTGTAAGTGTTTGGAGGCGTTTTTGAATGAAAGGGACGGTAGTTATTGTTGGGCTTGGGTTAATTGGCGGTTCTATTGCCCTTGCGATTAAAGCCAAACACCCAGAAGCACATATCATCGGAATTGACGTTTCCTATCATTCGTTAGAAGTTGGAAAGTCTCTCGGTGTGATTGACGAAATTGGCGAAAGTATTTTAATAGATGGGCCAAAAGCAGATTTACTTGTTTTTTGTTGTCCGGTAAAAGAAACAGAACAGTTATTAACGCGTTTACCTGGGCTGCGTTTAAAGGAAAATGTGGTCGTTACAGATACAGGTAGTACAAAAGGAACCATCATGGAAGCATCCACGGCACTTAGAGAAAGTGGTATTACGTTTATTGGCGGTCATCCAATGGCTGGTTCGCATAAAAGTGGTGTCCGTGCTGCTAAAGAACTGTTGTTTGAAAATGCCTATTATTTGTTAACACCAACGAAAGATGTAGCAGAAGACAAAGTGGCTGAACTTAGGACGTGGCTGTCTGGTACGAATGCTAAGTTCTTAGTGTTATCACCAAATGAGCATGATGAAATTACTGGCATGTTGAGCCACTTACCGCATATTGTGGCGGCGGCTTTAGTGAACCAGACGCAAAGCTTTACAGAAGAACATCCTGCAGCATTTCGACTTGCGGCAGGCGGATTTCGTGATATTACACGGGTCGCTTCTTCTGATCCAAGAATGTGGACGGATATTTCTATTAGCAACCAAAAAACGTTAACGAAACAGCTGACGATTTGGCGAGACAGTATGAACGAAGCGCTTGAGATGCTTGAAAGTGAAGACGCGAGTTCTATATATGCCTTTTTTGATGGGGCAAAAGAATTTCGAGATTCACTTCCAGTTCATCAAGGTGGTGCGATTCCATCTTTTTACGATTTATTTGTCGATGTACCAGATTATCCAGGGGTAATTTCTGAAGTGACTAGGTATCTGGGCGAAGAAGAAATCAGTTTAACAAACATCAAGATTTTGGAAACACGGGAAGATATTTTCGGTGTGTTACAAATTACTTTCCAATCGGATGAAGACAGGGACCGGGCGAAACGTTGCATTGAAACAAGAAGTAACTATACATGCCATTACGAATAGGAGAGAAATGACGATGAAATTAATTACAAATAAACAAGGGCTGGTTGGCGCAATCACAGTCCCTGGAGATAAATCAATGTCCCATCGCAGCATTATGTTCGGGGCTATTGCAGAAGGAAAAACGGTCATTCGTCATTTCTTACGTGCAGATGATTGCCTTGGAACAATTAAGGCATTTAAAGCATTGGGTGTAAAAATTGAAGAAACCGAAGAAGAAATTATTGTTCACGGAACTGGTTTTGATGGGCTAAAGCAGGCAGATGGTCCACTTGATATTGGTAACTCGGGAACAACGATTCGTTTAATGATGGGCATTTTAGCTGGCCGAGATTTTGACACAGTCATTTTAGGGGATGAATCAATTGCGAAACGTCCGATGAACCGTGTCATGCTACCACTGCAACAAATGGGGGCAAAAATGCATGGCAAAGATGGCTCTGAATTTGCTCCAATTACGATAAATGGGAAGCAATCATTAAAACGCATGGAATATCATATGCCAGTTGCTAGTGCACAAGTAAAGAGCGCGATTATTTTTGCAGCTTTACAAGCAGAAGGTGAAACGATTATCCATGAAAAAGAAAAGACTCGTGATCATACGGAACACATGATTCGCCAATTTGGCGGTGAAATTGAAATGGACGGCTTAACCATTCGCGTCAAAGGTGGCCAAACATTTACCGGGCAAGAAATGACGGTTCCAGGCGATGTTTCCTCTGCTGCGTTCTTTATCGTAGCTGGCTTAATCACACCCGGCAGTGAAATTGAACTTACGCATGTTGGCTTGAACCCTACTAGAACAGGGATTTTTGATGTAGTTGAGCAAATGGGTGGAAGTTTAGTTGTCAAAGATTCTAGCAGAAGTACTGGTAAATTAGCGGGTACGGTTGTAGTTAAAACTAGCGATTTAAAAGGAACGGAAATCGGTGGCGACATTATTCCTCGTTTAATTGACGAAATTCCAGTTATCGCACTTTTAGCGACACAAGCAGAAGGAACGACGATTATTAAAGACGCTGCTGAACTAAAAGTAAAAGAAACAAACCGGATTGATGCGGTTGCGACAGAACTAAACAAAATGGGCGCAGATATTACTCCAACCGAAGACGGCTTAATTATTCGCGGGAAAACACCACTTCATGCGGCCAATGTAACAAGCTACGGGGATCACCGTATTGGCATGATGCTACAAATTGCAGCACTTCTTGTCGAGGAAGGCGATGTGGAATTAGAACGCCCAGAAGCAGTTTCTGTTTCTTACCCGACTTTCTTTGAAGATATTCGCTCACTTTTAAAATAATCACTTCTACCAGTGCTGTATGCTAATCACATCAGCGCTGGTATTTTTATTTAAGAGAGGCAATCACTTTTTCTTATGAGTGAAGTAATGGTATAATAGAAAAACGACTTATTATTAAAGAAGGTGCAGAAATGGAATTAGCTAATAAAATGTTACATGCGTTAGAGCATGAAGATATGGCGCTTGCGAAGAAATATTTTGATGAAGTAGTGCAAGCGGGAACAGATGAAGAACAATATTATTTAGCAGAAGAATTATTTACACTTGGATTCCTAGATGAAACGGAAGATTTATACGAACTTCTATTAGCAAAATACAAGGATGAGGGCGAGTTGCTTGTCCGTGCAGCTGAAGTAGCACTTGAAAAAGACGATATCGACTCTGCGCAAGACTATTTAGAAAAAGTAAACAAAGAAGATGAAGCATATATTGAAAGTTTGCTCGTATTAGCTGATTTATATCAGATGCAAGGTTTATTCGAAGTCAGTGAGCAGAAATTACTCGAAGCGAAACAAATGGCGCCAAATGAGCCGATTATTGATTTTGCACTTGGGGAATATTATTTATCGCAAGCAAGATTCGCATCCGCTGTACAGTCTTATCAAACTGCTGTAGAAGCAGGATTAACGATTATTTCGAATGGTGCGGTGTCTGTATATGAACGTATCGCTGAAGCTTTTGCTGCTAGTGGGGCATTTGAAGAAGCGTTATCTTACTATGAACGCGCGCTCGAAGATAAGGAATCGGTTGATACACTTTTCGGGATGGGTTTAACGGCTTATCAGGCAAAAGATTACACGAAAGCTATTCATGCGCTCGAACATTTGCGTGAACATGATCCCTCTTACACAACGCTCTACTCTTATTTAGCGAAAAGTTATGAGGAGAACGGCGAACCGGAAAAAGCCATTGCAGTGCTTCGGGACGGCTTAACGCAAGATGAATTTAATAAAGAAATGTTCTTAGAGGCTGGGAAGCTTGCTGTTACGCTACGTTTGCCAGAAGAAGCCGAAGAATTTTATCGTCAAGCAATTGTGCTAGATGAAGAATATTCGGAAGCAATTATGCAGTTGAACAAATTATTACTTGCGAAAGAAGACTACGAAGGGGTTATCGAATTAGTGGAAGGCCTTGGGGAAGAAGTTATTTCGGAACCACAAATTTTCTGGGACGTAAGTGTTGCATATCAGGAAACAGAACAATATAATAAAGCAAAAGCAAATTATGAACTGGCATACTCGCACTTTACAAACAATCCTACTTTCTTAAAGGAATATGGTTTATTTTTAAGGGAAGAAGGAGAGTACGCGAAATCACAAGAAGTTTTGCGTAACTATTTAGAACTAGAGCCAGAAGACACAGAGATTTTATCTTTATTTGATTAAATGCTAAAAAGAATACAGGAAGGGACTGAGGAAAGATGAAGGCATCCATTTCAATAGACGAGAAGAAAGATTTTATTCGCTGGTTTTTAAATAAACACCAGATGAAGACTAGAGAAGCAATGTGGGTTTTAAATTATATTGCTGGCCATGATCAAATTGTAAAATATGTTCATTTTGTTGATAATTTGGAAGGGTGTGCGCGTGGGCTTTCACTTAGTGCTCACGGCGTTGAATCCGAACCGTTCCTATTTTTTAAAGGTAACATTATGACGACTGATCCAGAAAAAGCATTTCATGATATTCGGTTAAATTGGGACGAAGAGTTGTATGTAGAACTTCATTTTGAAGAGGCAATGTCTTCGCCTGAATACGCACTTGTTCGTGAAGATAATCCTTTTACAGCAGTGAAGCTTGCGGATGAGGAAAAAGAAATGGCGGATGCGCTTATTTATCAATCTGTGCACCAATTTTCAAGAGAAAAAGTATTACAACAGATCGATGAGGCGCTGGATACACGTGATGAAGCTGCTTTTCATAAGTTAGTTCGAATTTTACAGCAAATGGATACGGAAAAAGAATAAGAAATAAATCCTAGTTAGTATGGAAATGATGTGAAAGATGCATCATTTCCTTGCTGTGCTAGGATTTTTTAAGGGAGCTGGGGGATATTGTTATATAGTTTACTCGCAAATCGGGCCTTTTTACGATTACTTTTCTTTGGTAATTTACTTGGAGCGATTTATGGATACATATGGTATTTACCGCAATTACAAATGACAGAGCCGCGCTTTTGGCTGTTTGTACCTGATAGCCCAACGGCGATTTTGTTCTTCACTTTGGCGCTAGTTGCTTTTCTTGGGAAAAAGCATTGGCCTTTAATGGAGGCACTAGGTTTTGTATGTTTAGTGAAGTATGGTTTATGGGCAGTTGGTATGAATATTTTTTATATGATTGACCAAGGGATGCTTGTTTGGGGCTCTGTGGCATTGATTTTGACGCATGGTTTTATGGCAGTAGAAGGAATTCTTTATGCGCCGTTTTATCGTTTTCGAATCGGGCACTTTATGATTGCAGCGGTATGGGTATTTCATAATGATGTAATTGATTATGTATTTGGCCAAATGCCGATTTATATGGGGTTAGAAAAATACTTACCGGAAATTGGTTATGCGACATTTTGGTTAACGGTATTTGTTCTATGGTTTGTATATGATAAAACGATAAAAAATAAGCACTTAACATTAGAATTTCCTCATGATGAGTGAAAGAGGTTGAGTCTTGGTGATAGTTAATTTATACTAAGAACATAAGGATATTCACCGAAAAAAAGTAGTAGGAGGAAGATGATTAAATGTCGTTTAGTCAGTATATTATTTATTTTATTATCGTCGCGGCAATTCCACTTTGGGCACAGTATCGGGTAAAAACTACCTATGCACATTATTCCAAAGTTGGTGTGGCAAATGGTTTAACTGGTGCCGAGGTTGCGCGTCATATTTTGGATACCAATGGTTTAACGAATGTTCCAGTTCATGAAACAAAAGGAATATTAAGTGACCACTACGATCCTCGAAAAAAAGCGGTTTTTCTTTCTGAAGCTAACTTCCGCGGTCGTTCTATCGCCGGGGCAGCTGTTGCAGCCCATGAAGTAGGACACGCGATTCAAGATCAGCAAGATTATGCATTTATGCGTTTTCGTTCGGCGCTTGTTCCTGTAACAATGTTTAGTTCCAATATTTCTTGGGTGTTCTTAATTATCGGAATGCTTGCAAACGTTGCTAGTTTCATGTTGCTGGGGATTATTTTGATGGCAGTGGGTGTACTTTTCCAATTAATTACGTTACCAGTTGAATTTGACGCTAGTAAACGGGCACTTGTTCAATTAGAAAGCGGCGGACTAGTCGCATCTTCAGAACTCCCACAAGCGAAAAAAGTATTAAGTGCTGCTGCAATGACTTATGTTGCTGCAATGGCCGTAGCTGTACTAGAACTTCTAAGATTGCTACTTATCTTTACGAATATGAATCGAAATTAGAATCAAAAAACCTGAGATTTTTCTTGGGTTTTTTGTTTGGTGAAAAAAGCTTGGCACTGAGCCGAATGCTTGCTATACTTAAACACGGATAAAGTAAAGGAGCGGGACAATGGATTATGATGTAATTGTTATTGGTGGCGGGCCATCTGGACTTATGGCGGCTATCAGTGCAGCAGAGAAAAATAAACGAGTACTATTAATTGAAAAAGGACCAAAATTGGGACGTAAATTAATTATGTCTGGTGGCGGACGTTGTAATGTAACGAACAGGCGACCAGCAGAAGAAATTATTAAACATATTCCTGGTAATGGTCGCTTTTTATATAGTGCGTTTCATGCCTTTGATAATGAAGATATTATTCGCTTTTTTGAAAGACTTGGCGTGGCGTTAAAAGAAGAAGACCACGGTAGAATGTTTCCTGTATCGAATAGCGCGCGTTCTGTCGCTGAGGCAATGATTCAGCGGATGGAAAAACTAGGCGTAAAAATTTACATGCAAACAGCCGTGAAACAAGTGGATTATGAGGATGGACATGTGAAAGGGGTGACGCTGAAAGACGGCCAAGAAATTTCAGCGAGTGCGGTCATTGTTGCAGTTGGCGGTAAATCTGTTCCACGGACTGGTTCGACCGGAGATGGCTATGCTTGGGCGAAAAAAGCAGGACATACCATCACAGAACTTTATCCGACAGAAGTGCCAATTACGTCTAGTGAGCCTTTTATTAAACAAAAAGTGTTACAAGGAACGTCGCTTCGTGATGTGTCCCTTTCTGTTTTAAATGCAAAAGGGAAGCCGATTATTACGCATCAAATGGATATGATTTTCACGCATTTTGGTGTGTCAGGACCAGCGGCTCTTCGTTGTAGTATGTTCGTCCTTCGAGAATTAAAGAAAACAGGCGCTAGCACGGTGAAGATGCGTCTTGATTTATTCCCGAATGTATCCGCTGCGGAACTTTCGAAAGATGTGTATAAATTGTTAGAAGAGAATCCGAAGAAAGCCTTGAAAAATTCGTTAAGTTCGCTTTTACAAGAGAAAATGTTATTGTTTTTACTTGAAAAAGCAGACTTAGATGAAACGGCTGATTATAAACAAGTAAGCCCGAAAAAAATCGAGCAGTTTATTCAGTTATTAAAAGATTTCACTTTTGAAGTGAATGGCACGCTTGATTTTGAAAAAGCGTTTGTGACAGGTGGTGGGGTTTCTGTAAAGGAAATTAAACCAAAAGAGATGCAATCGAAGTTGATGGAAGGATTATTTTTCTGCGGGGAAATACTAGATATTAATGGTTATACGGGTGGATATAATATTACTTGTGCGCTAGTGACTGGGCACACGGCAGGAGCTTATGCGGCGGAAGTTTCGAACGCATAAAAAAAGAACCAAATCTGTTATTCGCAGATTTGGTTCTTTTTTTTCTTATTAACCGATTAATTTTTCGTGGAACATTCTTTGGCAAAGTTCCATTTTTTGTTCTTCATTTAGATCTTTCGTATTTAAGCAATAACCGCTGATACGTAAGATTACTGGGATACCAGCTTTGATTTTTTCGATTACTTCATCGTGGTTAAGAACGTTTAAGTTGATGTGTTGACCACCTTTTGTAAAGTAACCATCCAGAATACCAACAAGGTTATGGTGTTGTTCTTCCGTTGTTTTACCGAACATTTTTGGAGCTCCTTGGATTGTTAAGGAGATTCCGTCATTTGCATAGTGGAATGGTAATTTAGAAAGACTAGCAAGGTTATCTAAGAAACCACCTTTTGCTTTGTTAGAAGGGTTAGCTCCTGGGCTGAAGAATTCTGGTTCTTTGACGATTTTGCCATTTTCATCAAATACAGGTCCTTTGTGCACGGGGGAGTTACCACATTGTTTTGAGTAAGCAACGTTAGAAGTGATTGTTAGAACAGAAACGGTTGCTTCACTATCTTTGTATAGTTTATGGGAGTCTAATTTGTCTTTGAACATTTTAAGAACCATTACAGCGATATCGTCGGCACGGTCATCATTTTCACCGTAACGAGGGAAGTCGCCTTCTACTTCATAGTCATATACAAAACCATCTTCGTCACGGATAGTTTTTACTTTGGCATGTTTGATGGCACTTAGGCTATCTACTACGTTAGCGAATCCACAAATACCGAAGCCCATGTTGGCTGTTACTTTAGATGGTAAGAAGGCCATTTGCATACTTTCATAGTTGTATTTATCTGTCATAAAGTGAATGATGTTCATCGCATCTACATAAGTGTCTGTTAACCAGTCCATTGATTTATCGAATTTTTCTAGTACTTCTTCGTATTCAAGGTATTCGGTTGTAATTGGTTCTACAACGTCGAATACTTGGTTTTTGTGAAGATCATCTTTACCGCCGTTGATAGCTCCAAGAAGACATTTCAGTACGTTGACACGAGCACCGAAATATTGCAGGTTATGTGTTTCGCCTTTGTCTTTGTCTGCTTCTGGGTTAAGTGGGCTAACGCAACAGCTGATACATTGCATATCGCCGTAGCCTTCTTCTTGCATTAATTTATCATTTTCGTATTGAATGGAGGAATGTTTTACACTCATTTTCATACAATATTCTTTAAAGCTTTCTGGTAAACGAGCATCCCATAGGACAGTTAAGTTTGGTTCCGCTGAGTTTCCTAGGTTATCTAAGCAGTGTAAGAAACGATAATCTGTTTTAGTCACACGATGACGACCGTCTGCGCCCATACCAGCCATTGAAGTTGTAACGAATGTTGGATTGGAAGCGTAAAGTTCGTTGTAACCATCTGTTCTTGCAAAACGAACCATTCTTAATTTAAGGGTTAATTGTTCGATTAATTCTTGTGCATCGAATTCAGTGATAATGCCTTTTTCTAAATCGCGTTGGATATAGATATCAAGGAAAATCGGAATACGACCGAATGAGCTTGCAGCACCGTTTGCTTGTTTGATAGAAGCAAGGTAGCCCATGTAAGTCCATTGTACCGCTTCTGTTGCATTTTCAGCTGGACGTCCAAGTTCTAAACCGTATTCGTTACCTAAAACGATTAAGTCTTTAAGTGCTTTGATTTGTAACCAAATTTCTTCACGTAAACGAATGTTTTCATCAGAAGAAATCGCAATTTTTTTCAAGTCTTGTTGTTTTTCTGCTATTAAACGATCCACACCGTAAAGTGCTGGTTTTTGGTACAAGCCGATGATTCTTCCGCGAGAGTATGCATCAGGAAGACCACTAACGATATGGGAGTGACGCGCACGTTTGATATCGTCTGTATATGCTCTGAAAATACCATCATTTGCTGTAGAACGATTTTTTACGTAGAAGTCATGTAATTCTTGATCAATGGAATAGCCGTTGTCTGTTAAACATTGTTCGGCTGTTCTAAGACCACCATTCGGCATAAATGCTAATTTGAATGGTTTGTCTGTTTGTAAACCAACAATAACTTCATTTTCTTGATCCACGTAACCAGCTTTGTGAGATGCAACATTGGATACGATAGCGTTATCCATATCAAGTACGCCGCCTTTTGCATCCATTTCTTCTACTAGTTTATTTATTTTTTCATTTAGTTTCGTTGTTCTTGGTGTGCTCTTTTCTAAAAAGCTTTCATCGCCATCGTAAGGAGTGTAGTTGTCTTGAACGAATTGCCCTACACTAATGTTTTCTTGCCATGCGGTTCCTTTAAAACCATCCCATGCTTTTGTCATTATAATTTCCTCCTTCAATTGTGTTCCTTTTCACTTAAAGCCAGAAACAAGTCTTTAGAATCTTTCTTCATTGAACAGCATACTCCTTTGTGAAAACGAAAACAATATAAAACCAGAAAGAAAATAAATTTCTTTTATATAACTAGAAAAGGCTTTCAACAGCTGTGTTAATACAGTTTTTATCGAAGTAGGGCGGGAGGCAAAAGGCAGAAAAAGAAGCCTAGCTAATATGCTAGACTTCCGTTGTGTTTGCAACTTCTTCTAAAAAAGTGTCGACAATGCTGTCACGTTTGTCAACGAAATTTGGGTTGGCTCGGCTTGGATGAACGCGGTTAGAAAGAACGATTAAACTGGCTTGGTGTTTCAAATCGAGCACCATAAAAGTACCGGTGAATCCGGTATGATATAAGACAGAATCACCGCGTAAATCCCAGCCTAGCCCGCGACTTCTATTGAGACCAGGGGTATGATTTATTTGCATCAGTTGCCAAGTTTTTTCAGAAAGAATTGGAGCACCGTGTTGTAGCATGAGCGCATCTCGGAATTTGGAAAGATCGCTTAGGGTGCTAAAAAGTCCGGCATGGCCTGTGCCTGATTTGGCAGTCCAAGCTTTAAAATCATGGACATCACCTTGAATTAAACCGCGCGTTTGGTCAAGTTCGGTTGGGATGACTTGTTTTTTATTTGCGGGATGAAAACTTGTATTTGTCATACTCAGGGGTTCTAAAATATTGTTTTGGATGGCTTTTTCATAATTGCCGTCCATTTTACTAATCAAATAACCGAGTAAAAGAAAATTAGCATCGGCGTATGTGACTACTGTTCCAGGAATATTAATTTGTGGCGTGGCATACACATAACGAATAACGTCCTCTCGGTTGTTCATTGAGAAGTTAGGGATATTTTGTGCAAGGCCGGAGCTATGTGTTAGTAAATGTAAAATCGTAACATTATTGTACCGGAAATCTGGTAAATACATTTGAATAGGGTCGTTTAATTGGAATCTTTGTTGTTCGATAAGTTGCAAAATACGAGTAGTCGTAGCAATTACTTTGGTCAAAGAAGCGATATCATAAA
Organism: Listeria monocytogenes ATCC 19117; assembly: GCF_000307025.1. Lineage (GTDB taxonomy): Bacteria > Bacillota > Bacilli > Lactobacillales > Listeriaceae > Listeria > Listeria monocytogenes_B. Next base: position 1,983,285 of record NC_018584.1, on the reverse strand, counting down.
TGTTTTCTGTTGTTCTTGGTAAGATTTCTGCTTCTGGAAAAACGGATTTTAATCCCATGATGTTATTTTCTTCCAGATAATTAGTTTTTATTTGATAACTAATTCCCGGAGTGGAGCCGTTTTGGACGAGTTGATCTAGTGATTGCTTCGTTTTGTAAAACATATCTAAACTCCTTTATAAATAGGTTGCCACATTTCCCGCTCGATAGCTTCGGTGACATTCGTTAATTCGACTTGATGGATGTTTTCTTTAATAGCTTGGTTAGCGACAGCGATGGCTACTGCACGCGATGTTTCGCGAAGGGTGCGCACATGTGGTAGAAGGGCTGCGCCTGCTTTGTTTGGTGAAATCTGCTCAGCGACAGCCATGGAAGCAGCAGCGAGCATACCATCTGTAATATATTTCGCACGAGTGACAAGAGCACCTAGTCCGAGCCCCGGATAGAGAAGTGCATTGTTCGCTTGACCGATTTCATAAGTAGTATGTTGATATTCTACTGGTTTGGAAGGGCTACCTGTAACAATAAGCGCTTTTCCATCTGTCCACTGAATTAAATCAGAAGCAGTTGCTTCGGCTAATTTTGTTGGATTAGAAAGTGGCAAAATCGCTGGTCGTTCTGTATACTGGGTCATTTTTTTGACGATGCTCTCTTTAAAGGCACCGGTGACACCAGAACAGCCGATTAACATTGTTGGATGAACTGCTTCCATTAAGTTTTCTAACGTATCTGTGGGCACGTTAGACCACTCAGTCGACGGATGTGCATATTTCTTTTGCCCGGTAGTTAAGTCGGTCATATTATCAAGCACTAAACCATTTCGGTCGACTAAATAAAAATGCTTTTTCGCCGATTCAAAAGGAAGACCAGTTTCACGCATCCACTGAGCACTAAGTTGATCAGCGATACCGATTCCAGCAGTTCCAGCCCCGAAAATAATAATCTTTTGCTCGCTTAATGGTATTTTGGAAACTTGGATCGTCGCAAGAACAGCAGCAACCACCATGGCCCCAGTTCCTTGAATATCATCGTTAAATGTACAAATTTTATCGCGGTAATTATGCAGAATACGACTTGCATTCGCGCGTCCAAAGTCTTCCCAGTGAAGGATGGCTTTCGGGAAAACTTCTTTCATAACATTAACAAAAGAAGCAATAAAAGCGTCATATTCACTTTCTGAAAGGCGGGGGCGTTTATTTCCTAGATATAGTGGATCGTTAAGAAGTGTTTCGTTGTTCGTTCCGGCGTCAATAACAACTGGCAGAACACGGTCTGGTGCAAGTCCAGCTGCAACCGTATAAACCGCTAATTTTCCAACAGCGATTTTCACACCATTCACACCCCAGTCGCCAATTCCAAGCACACCCTCACCATCTGTTATAACAATCATATCAATATTCGGATTATTTTTTGCGTAGTTTTTTATTGATGCGCTTAATTTTTCGGGTGCAAAGGCATCAATAAATAAGGCTTCATCCGGCGCAGTGTATTCTTTATGGTACTGGATAACTGCGTCGCCGATAGTTGGTGTATAAATAATTGGCAAATAGTCAGTCACGTTTTTTGTTACGACATAATAGTAGAGGGTGCGATTTTCATTATATAAGTTTGTTAAAAGCTGATGTTTATGTAAAGGTGTTTCTAAATTTTCTATTTGCGTCTCGATGCGCACGGCTTGTTGTTCAATTGTTTCGATAATTGGTGGCAGTAATCCGTCCAATTGATAGCTTGCTCTTTCTTCTTTTGAAAAAGCGGTTCCTTTATTTAATAATGGATTATTCATATAGTCAAAACCTGGTTTTACAGTCATTTTTCAGCACTCCTTTTTATTCTATTCTATTTTACATGGGGGAAAGAAGAATAACAACTGATTCCAAACAAAAAGAAAACCTGACAATAAGCAGATTTTCTTTTTTATTTTTAATGAAAATAATAACCTTGCGCATAGGGAATGCCGATTTCTTGAAGGAATTCTAGCTGCTCTTTTGTTTCCACTCCCTCGACAATTAAGGATTTATGATGCTTTTTAACATAATTATGAAGTTGCTCAAAGAAGATTTTTTTGCCATCGCTCTCAAATAAATCTCGTAGTAATAAGCGATCGGTTTTGACAAAATCAGAATGGTGCGCAAAAACGCGATGCAAGTCCGCATAACCGGAGCCAAAATCATCAATAGCAAATTTAGTTTCGTGTTTTTTCTGGAATTGAAGCAGTTGTTTTTCTAAGTCGTTCATTCGTTCTTGTGGTAACTTGGATGTTTCCAAAAATTCAAAAACTATTTTCCCGTTATCAAGTAGGGTATCGTGCAACTCTTCTTGATTTTCTAAAAATGTATCATACGAAATATTGACAAATAGTGGCGTGTCTCCGCTTTTGTTAAAGCGTTTCACTGCGTTATGAAGCGTGAGCAGCTCAAATGCTTTTTGCAGACCATCCTGTTCCGCTTCTTCGATAAAATCACTAATCGCATTCCAGTGATCTGTTTTTAAGCGGGTGAGTGACTCGTATCCGAAAATTTGTGTGTTTTCTACAACAACAATCGGTTCATATATTGTATCAAAGTGATTTTGATCAATAATCTCACGTACAGTGGGCTTTTTCATTTGTCCAACTTCTTTCCGTTATTTCTTAAGAGTTATTTCTTTATTTATATAATCGAAAAAATGGGTTGTTTCTGGATTTGACGTGTCCATTTTCTCTAATAACTCTTTGGTGATTTTACCATTTTTAGCTTGATTTGTCTTGTTAAAATACTGTGTCAAAAAGGCATAAACGGCGGTGGATTCGTTTTCTGAACTTGGTTTCTTTGTTTCTCTTTGATAACGTGCATAAACTTTTCCTTTAGAAGCTAATTCTGTTTGTAAAAAATTATCGAAATTTGGCTCTACATCACCATTTTCATCAAAATAAGCCATCGCAATGAGCATTTGATCAATCATATTAACTTCACTAGGGTCAGCATATTGAAACTGTTCATTTTGAAACACTTCTGTAAAAAATGGGTCAGCATTAACAGTTTGAATTGGTAGATAGGCTTTATCTCGATAATTAATCTGTTGCATCGCTTGGATATTTAGATAGCTTAAATGGAGCGTATCTGCTTTTTTCTTATGAACAAAATCGTAAAAGTCTACTGGAACACCTTGTTCAGCGCTATATTTTTTGGTGTTGGCTAGGATTTTATCTGCCATTTTTTTGTAGGACGGGAAACTAAATTTTTCGCTCGCTTGATAAAGTGCTTCTGTAATACGGAAATCATCTACAATCGCATTAGTCGTTGTTGCGTTGGTTGCTTCCCATTTAATAAAGTTATCTTCGGTTATAAAATTCTTTTCTAAATGACTTACTTGTTCTTGGAAAGTTTTACTATCATTCACTTCGACCAAATATTCCATATAAAGTCCGATGCTCTCGGCTAAATAATGCGGTTCTTGCGCATTTTTGTAATCCACAATTAAACCGTTTTTTGCAGTATAGTTTTCTTTTACATACGTTTGAACAGAGGTGGAAGTGGGTGTGGTTTCTTTTGGTGCACTCACCGTTTTTTTAGGTTCTGGTCGAAGGAAAATGAAAAATCCGGCGCCAATAAGGATAATTAAAATGAAAATTAAGATGAATCGTTTCATTCGAGTTCCCCCTGATGAACAGCAATTTGATTGCGGCCGTTTTGTTTTGCTTGATAGAGCGCTTGGTCAGCAGCTTCGAAAAGTGATTCGGTTGTTGAAAAGTTGGAACTAGCAGAAGCAACACCTATAGATACAGTAACTTTGCCACTTGCGGGATTATAAGGAAACTTCGCTCGTTCCACTTCTTCACGGAAAAAATCAGCAATTAGAGCAGCTTGCTCTGTACCAACGTTTTGAAGTAAAACAGCAAATTCTTCGCCACCAATTCGTGCAAACATGGTTCTTGGCGGGAAGGTGCGATTTTTAAGAATGCTACTAAACTGAGCAAGAACGGTATTACCAGCTTGATGACCATGAAAATCGTTTATTTCTTTAAAATGATCAATATCAATGATGAAAAGAGATAAAGATTTTTTCCTTTTTTGCGATTTCGCAAAAATCCAACCAAACTGTTGGGTGAAAAAGCGCATGTTTGGTAAATTAGTTAAACTATCCGTCATCGCAGTTTCCGTCAAATTTTGGATAACGAGATTACTTTTATCAATGTAATTGCAGGCGTAAAATACCAGTAAGGCGGTTACAAAGAATAGCAGGAAATACTCGATAATCTCAAAACCTTGCAGGATTCGTCCTTCGTCAAAATTATTCACGAAATAATAAAGAATCGCTGGGAAGTTTAAAATGATTAAAGCAACAAATCTCGAAAAGCGTTGTTTTTTCCAAAAAGTAACAAGTAAACACGCGGCAAAAATGAGCGTCATCAAAATGACATAGCGACTAGTAACAGGAGAAGCAATATCAAAACTAATCCGACCAAAAAGCATTACTAAATAGGCGAAAATGAGTGGAACGCGGCCACCGAAAACACTTGTTACCATCAAAATCAAAATCCGCATATTCGTGTAAATAACGGGATTATTTTCGTAAGCACCTTCATAAATAAAATAAATACCTGCTAAACCATAGTAGACGCCTAGTAGGATGGAAAGAAATAGCCGTCTACCACCATTTTGGAACCAATTTGGGCGATATTGTCTTATTTTTCGAAAAGACATCCCTTGGATAAAAAGGATAGCGAGAAAGAGCGCTAAACTATCTATGTATGAATTAACTAGTTCGAACAAATGGACTCATCTCCTTTTTACTCTCTTAAACAACTGGTTCTGTTTCGCGAATATGCACTTGGTTTCGTCCATTTCGTTTCGCATTATATAGCGCTTGATCGGCTGCATTTAGTAGCTCGTTCGGATTTGGATAATTTCTGCCGTCATAATTTGCGATACCAGCAGAAATAGTAATAACGGAGCCAGAAGCAACAATCGGAACATCAATTTTTTCGACTTTACGTCGGATTTTCTCCGCCAAATGCTCCGTTTCACTGACATTAATATTTGGCAAAATAATGGCGAATTCCTCGCCGCCAATCCTTGATATCACTGTGTTTGGCGGGAAGCTGATTTTTAATAGCATTTGACTAAAAGTAGATAAAACCCCATTTCCGACTAAATGGCCATATGTATCATTTACCCGTTTAAAATAATCAATATCAATAATAATCACACTTAGATTCGATTTTTTTAACGTAGCATGGTTAAATGCTGCTTCGAACGCCTTTTCAAAATGACGGAAATTCGTCAAACCTGTTAGCGGATCAAGGATGGTGGATTGCTGCAAATCATAAATTAGCTTATTCGATGTATCGATATAATAAGCCGCTGAAACAATAATAAACGTAATAAAAAAAGAAACCAAAAAATAGAGTATCCAAACAGGTAAGTCATTTATGGTATACAATAAATGTATTTTTTGATGTAAATAAAATAGCATAAGGGGAATCGCACTAAGTTTGACTAAAACGACTTTTTGAACGGAACTAAGTCGAAGTTTAGCGACTTCCATGCATACAAAGTGAAAACCGATAATTAAAAACGCGTAAATCAAATTGGCAAACAGCGCATCACCGAGAAAAAGTTTTCCTGCGACAATTAGTAATAGCGCGATAGTAGCAGGACCTGCCGAAGAAAATAAATGCAGGACGATTAAAATATTAAGTAGCATATCTGTATAAATCCCAGAATCTGTGCCGGGTAATCCGCGGATAATAAAATAAACACCTAGAAGGCCGTAGTAAATGCCCAGTGCATAATTAATAATTTCATTAGAAAATTTAATTTGGAACCAAGCAGGCTTTTTTTCTCTAATAGATCGCAGTGCCATTCCGTGAAAAAAAAGCGCTGATAAAAAAAGCGCCATGCTGTTCCATAATGAATCAAGAATATTTGGCATAAAAAAATCTCCCATATCTCAGCATAACTAATCAGCTGAACTGTTAATATAGGCAGAAGGAAAAATAAATGAATTTTTAGCTGAGACGCAGTACAAAGAACCAACCAATGGGCGAAAGCGTTCTCTAAGAGGATATGTGGTAATGACGACGAGATAAGCTAAAATCTGCCTTTTTGTAATTAAAGCTGGATTTCAGTACAATGGATAGAATGATGTAGAGGATTTTTAGTAGTTTGTAAACTTAACTATTTTCACATATTATTACAAAGAGTTATAAAAAAGTCAACTTGTGTCACAATTGATATAGAGGGGTGTAACGATGCAAAAAATAGTGATTATCGGCGGGGGAATTGTTGGAGCTAGTGCCGCCTATTTATTGTCAAAAGAAAACGTGCAAGTAACGCTAATTGATTCAGATGAACCGGGACAAGCAACGCGTGCTGCAGCCGGAATAATTTGCCCGTGGCTTTCTAAAAGGCGAAACAAATATTGGTATGAGCTTGCAAAAAATAGTGCCGCCTTTTATAAGGAATTGGCGGGGACGCTCGAAGGAGATACTGGGCGGAATTCGGGCTATAAACAAGTTGGTGTGCTCGCACTTCGAAAGACAGAAGAAAAAGTAACAGAACTGTTTAATCTTGCGAATGAACGACGCCTCGATGCGGAAGTTATGGGTGAAATTGTAAAGTTGTCAGAAGAGGAAACAAAGCAAAAATTTCCGTTAGTTAAACCGGGATTTGGCTCGGTCTATGTAAGCGGAGCAGCACGAGTGAACGGTAGTTTATTTTGTGAAAGGCTACTTTATGCCGCAAAAGAAAATGGGGTAAAAATCAAATCGGGGCGAGCGCATTTTTCTACTGACGGAAAAGTTCGTGTTGACGGGGAAGATGAACATTACGACAAATTAATCATTGCAGCAGGCGCATGGTTAAAAGAATTGCTAGACGAGGCGAGTTTTCATACAGAAATTTTAGCGCAAAAAGGGCAATTGCTGGAACTTGATTTTAGCGAATTTCAAACGGATGAATGGCCAGTAATTTTACCACCGAGCGCGAAATCAATTGTTCCTTTTGATAATGGGAAAATTATCGTCGGTGCAACGCATGAAAAAACTGCTGGCTTCGATACGAAACCAACAGCAGAAGGTAAGGCAGAAATACTAACAGAAGTCAGCCAGTTTATGGAAGGGGATTTAGCGAGTAAAGTGGCCCATGTGGCGGTCGGAACTAGACCATACACGCCTGATTTTGCGCCACTTATTGGTCAACTTCCTGGATTTGAGTCAGTCTTTTTAGCGAATGGTCTTGGTGCTTCTGGTTTAACTACCGGGCCTTATGTTGGCAAACTTTTAGCGGATTTAGCACTTGGAAACACCGTCGATTTGGCTTTAGAAAACTATGAGCCAAGTAAATACATTAGTAGATAGGATTCTTGTTTTCATCGAGTGTGAAACCTTCTCCCATCACATCATGAACGACACTGACGGAAACAAAGGCATGTGGGTCAATTGCTTGAACAATATTTTTTAATTGAATTATTTCATTTTTCGCAACGACGATATAAAGGACGTCTTGGTCTTTTTTAGAGAAGCCACCGCGACCTTCCAACACTGTCACCCCGCGATTCATCGCGAGCATCACATGGGAAGCAATCGCGTCATTATCTTTAGAAATAATGAGCGCACCGCGAGCCGCATAAGCTCCTTCTTGAACAAAATCAATTACGCGAGAGCCGATGAATACGGCGACGAGCGTGTACATAACTTGACGGACATCTAAATAGGAGAGTGAGGCAACGAGAACAATTGCATCAATAGCAAATAGCGTGCGCCCCATGCTAATGCCTTTCGTATGATTTAGCAGTTTGGCGATAATATCACTACCACCAGTCGTCCCACCATAGCGAAACACGAGGCCAAGCCCAATACCACTAAAGCCACCAGCAAAAAGGGCGACTAAAAGTAAATCGCTATGTAAATCTAGCGTATAAGGTATTCGCTGGAAAATCCATAAAAATAAGGACAAACTCACCGTTCCGATACCCGTATAAATGAGGGAACGATTGCCTAGAACTCGCCAACCTAATATAAACAAAGGTATATTTAAAATTAAGTTAGAGTACGCTGGATCAATTTGGAAGAAGTGAAGAAGGAATAAGGTTACTCCAGCTAAACCGCCTTCACCGAGGTTATTGGCGATATTAAAATTAACTAAGCCAAATGCGTAAATCGCCGTACCAAGCATAATAAAGCAAATATTTTTCGTGCGTAATGTTTTTAGCATAACTTTTTTCCTCCCTGAAACCTATTTAATATGTAAGTAAAAAATCATGGACTTGGACGTATTTGTTTAGGTATAATGAAATGAAGTTAACAATTAGTCTTAAAATCTATTTTAGTTTACCACATAAAGGGGGAAAACCGATGGCGAAAACAATGGCAGAAATACAAAAAGAAGTGGATGATTTCATTGGTGGATTCGAGGAAGGTTACTTTTCCCCGCTAGCGATGATGGCCCGAATTACAGAAGAAACCGGAGAACTAGCCAGAGAAATTAACCATTATTATGGCGAAAAACCGAAGAAAACAAGTGAACCTACTAAAACTGTAGCAGAGGAACTGGGTGATTGCCTTTTTGTTCTTACTTGCATGGCCAACTCACTTGATATTGATATGGAAAAAGCACACGATACGGTCATGGCAAAATTTAAAGAACGCGATAAAGATCGTTGGACAAAAAAGGAGGAAAAAGCAAAATGAGAGTAGCAGTATCTGGATTTAAAGGAAGAATGGGACACGAGGTTGTCAAAACTGTTTTAAGAGAAGCAGATTTAGAGTTAGTAGCCGTACTTGACCATGAACCAAAAGAAAAAAATATAAATGAAATAGTGGAATTTAGCTCGTTAGATGTACCTGTTTTTGGTAATTTAAGCGAGATGTTAGAAGAAATAAAACCGGATTGTGTCGTTGATTTTACGACCCCTAAAGTAGGGTATAGTAACACGAAAACGATTTTAGAACACGGCGTACGTGCGGTCGTTGGTACAACAGGTTTTACACCAGAACAAATTAGTGAACTAAAATCGATTGCAGAATCGAAAAAAATCGGTGCGTTAATTGCGCCAAACTTTGCTGTAGGCGCTGTTTTAATGATGCAATTTGCACAAAAAGCAGCTAAGTATTTCCCGAACGTCGAAATTATTGAGTTGCACCATGACAATAAATTAGACGCGCCAAGTGGTACGGCTGTTAAAACTGCGGAAATGATGGCGGAAACGCGTGAATTCGTTAAACAAGGTGCTGCAGATGAAGTAGAACTTATTGAAGGAGCTAGAGGCGCAGAATATGAAGGTATGCGAATTCATAGTGTGCGTTTACCAGGACTTGTAGCACATCAAGAAGTGATTTTTGGAGCAGAGGGACAAGGATTAACAATTCGCCATGACTCTTATGATCGAATTTCCTTTATGTCTGGAGTGGCACTTTCTGTTCGTAAAACAAAAGAACTTGAAACACTTATTTATGGCTTAGAAAATATTTTAGACTAAGGATAGGTGAATGAGATGCATATCGCATTAATCGCGCACGATGAAAAGAAAGATTTGATGGTTGGATTTGCAACTGCATATAAACATTTGCTCGAACCGCATCAATTATATGCAACCGGGACGACAGGTTTACGCATTATCGAAGCAACTGGCTTAACGGTACATCGTTTTAAATCAGGCCCGCTTGGTGGCGATCAACAAATTGGTGCGCGGATTTCAGAAAATAAAATGGACTTAGTTATTTTCTTGCGGGATCCACTCACTGCGCAGCCTCACGAACCAGATGTGACGGCGCTTATTCGATTATGCGATGTATACGAAATTCCTTTAGCGACAAATATTGGCACAGCAGAAATTTTAATTCGTGGTTTAGGAGCTGGTTTCCTAGATTGGCGAGACTTAAGACGGAATGATGAATAAAGGAGCGATGACAGATGAATGACGTTTTCCTAAAAGCGCTTCCTGTATTGCAAAAATTAACTACAGCGGGTTTTGAAGCGTATTTTGTTGGCGGATCTGTCAGAGATTACTTGCTAAATAGAACGATTTCCGATGTGGATATTGCAACTAGTGCTTTCCCAGAAGAAGTAAAAGAGATTTTTCAGACAAGTTATGACACTGGGATTGCACATGGGACTGTTACAGTTAGAGAAAATAATGAATTTTATGAAGTGACCACTTTTCGAACGGAAGGGACGTATGAAGATTTCAGGCGCCCAAGCGAGGTAACCTTTATTCGCTCCCTAGAAGAGGATTTAAAACGTCGCGATTTTACGATGAACGCCATTGCGATGGATGAACATTTTGCGCTACAAGACCCGTTTTCTGGGCAACTAGCGATTCAAAATAAAGAAATCAAAGCAGTTGGTAAAGCCTCCGAACGTTTTCATGAAGATGCGCTTAGAATGATGCGAGCAGTCCGCTTTCTGAGTCAACTTGACTTTGAGCTTGATAAAGAAACCGAAAAAGCTTTAGAAAGCCAAATAGAGTTGTTACAGCATACTTCCGTTGAACGAATTACGGTTGAATGGCTAAAAATGATGAAAGGCAAAGCAGCAAAACGTGCGATAGAACTACTTTTAAAAGTCAAAATGGAAACTTATTTACCAGGCTTAAAAGACGAGAAATCAGCACTAAGCGAGTTTGCTAGTTGGGACTGGGAAAAACGAACAACCGAAGAATCGATTTGGCTTGGACTCGTCGTTGCTGTCAAACCTAACAATGTTAACGCATTTCTTAAAGCTTGGAAATTACCCAATAAAACAATTCAACTAGTGAATAAAGCGTATCAATACGCGCTAAACATGAAAGAGACATGGCTAACAGAAGAACTTTATCATGCTGGCAAGGCAGTTTTCTCATTAGTAAATGAACTAAATGTTATTCGAGGGCAAGAAAACAACCAACATAAAGTAAGTCAAGCATACGAGGCGTTACCAATTCACTCCAAAAAAGACTTAGCTATTACTGGAGCTGATTTATTAAAATGGTCTGGAGAAAGCGCAGGTCCATGGGTAAAAGAGACGCTTGATAAAGTGGAATGTGGTGTCCTTTCCAATGAAATAAACAATGAAAAAATTCAGATTAAAAGGTGGCTAGGCTATCATGAAGAATAATCGAGAAAAATTACTTGCTTTATTTACAGAAAGTGATGGTACTTATTTATCAGGGCAAGAAATTGCGGATAGTCTAGGATGCTCGCGCACAGCCGTTTGGAAGCAAATGGAAGCTCTCCGTAAAGAAGGATTTGAAATCGAAGCAGTCAGAAACCGTGGTTACCGTTTGTCAGCAACAGCAGAACAGTACACGAAAGATGCACTACTACTCGGTTTAGAAACCAAATTTATCGGTCAGCATTTGGAAATCCATGAATCGGTTAGCTCTACACAAATCATCGCCCATCAGCAAATCGAATCTAGCCCTGAAGGAACCGTTATCGTAGCCGATGAGCAAACAGCTGGAAAAGGTCGCTTGCTTCGCCCTTGGAGTTCCAAAAAAGGGGAAGGTATTTGGATGAGTGTAATTTTAAAACCACAAATCCCTATTCAAAAAGTACCCCAGTTCACGTTTATCGCCTCACTCGCAATCACAGAAGCGATTGAAAATAGCACAAAGCTCGAACCGAAAATCAAATGGCCGAATGATATTTACATTGGTAAACGAAAAATCTGTGGTGTTTTAACGGAAATGCAAGCGGAGGCAGAAACGATTCACGCAGTAATTATCGGTATGGGAATCAATGTAAATCAACAGGAATTCCCAGAAGAAATTAAAGACAAAGCAAGTTCTCTGAAACTGGAATTAGGCGAAAGCGTCTCAAGAAAAGCTTTACTACAAGAAATTCTCACTTCTTTAGAAAAATATTATGAGCTTTTTCTAGATAAAGGATTCGCACCGATAAAATTACTTTGGGAAACAAAAGCCATTCCATTTGGCGAAAAATTAACTGCTAGCACAACAAAAGGCAAAATTCATGGACAAGTAAAAGGGATTTCTGATGAAGGTGTACTCTTACTCCAAGACGCACTCGGTGAAGTACATTCAATCTATTCCGCAGATATTTTGCTAGATAATGAAAAATAACGAAACACTATAGAAAAGAACGTTTTAACCCTAATAAAATACCCAAAAACATATCTTTTAACTCGAAAACATAGTGTGAAAATCACTTTTTCGGGTTTTTCTTTTTTGGGAAAAATCAAGTACAATAAATGCGAAGGAGCTGTTTAGATGAAAAAAATACTATTACTATTAACATCAATTACCGTAATCCTTACACTTGGAGCATGCGGCGATAATAAAAAAGAAACGGAAGAGAAAGCAAATCAAACAGAAAAAGAAAGCGCCTCTTTTCTAACAACCATTTCCACCAAAGATTTCAAGCAAAAAATGGCCGATAAAACAACTGGCTTTGTTTACGTTGGGCGTCCGACCTGTGAAGATTGCCAAGCATTTCAACCTATTTTAAAGAAAGAACTTAAAAAAAGACAACCAGACCAAAAAATGGCTTATTATAACACAGATAAAGCCTCCGAAAAGAGTCGCGATGATATGATTGCTCTTTTAGAAAAAATGGACATCGATTCTGTCCCAACGATGGTTTATTTAAAAGATGGAAAAGTAGCGTCTACCTATGCAGCAACGGATGAACCGGCGAAATTAACGAATTGGATGAATAAAGTAAGTGGAGAGGTTTCAGAGTAGGCCTCTCTTCAATTTACATACTTTAAGTAAGCATCTATTTATGTTATTATACATATGGTAGCAATGAATGGATGATACCTTTACCGGATCATACTAATGCTACTAAAAAAATATGTTTTTTGCCTTGATTAAAGTAATTTAACAGGGACGAAAAGGAGCTAAGAAAATGAAAAGACCAGTAGACTTTTTTGCTATGAAGGAAAACGGTGAGAAAATCACGATGATAACCGCGTATGACTATCCTTCTGCTAAGAATGTAGAACAAGCAGAAGCTGATATGATTTTAGTCGGCGATTCACTTGGAATGGTAGTATTAGGCTACGATTCAACTGTACCAGTTACGATGGATGATATGATTCATCATACAAAAGCCGTGAAGCGCGGGGCACCAGATACATTTGTTGTTACAGACATGCCGTTTATGACGTATCATGGTTCAGTGGATGAAACTATCCAAAATACACGGAAGATTATCCAAGAAAGTGGCGCTCATGCTGTAAAATTAGAAGGAGCAGGAGAAGTCGTTAACAAAATTGCTCGCCTAACAGAAGCAGGTGCTCCAGTTGTCGCGCATCTTGGCTTAACCCCGCAAAGTGTTGGCTTAACTGGAAGCTATAAAGTACGTGCTAAATCTGCCCAAGAAGCACAAGAGCTAATGGATAATGCGTTAGCTGTAGAAGCTGCTGGAGCGATTGCACTCGTACTTGAAGCAATTCCACGTCAACTCGCTGAAAAAGTAAGTAAAGCACTTTCTATCCCTACAATTGGTATTGGAGCAGGCGTAGAAACAGATGGACAAGTACTCGTTTATCACGATATTATCGGTTATGGAATCAGTCGTCGCGCCAAATTTGTAAAAGCGTATGCGGACATTGATGAAAGAATCGAACCAGCACTAGCAAGCTACGTAAAAGAAGTAAAAGCAGCGACGTTTCCAGAAGTGAAACATAGCTTTACCATGGCTGAAGAAGACTTAAAAGGCCTTTATGGAAGGGAATAGCAAATGTTAATTATTCGAAATAAACAAGACCTTAAAGAAGCTATTTTAGAGCAAAAAAAAGCGAATAAAACAATTGGTTACGTTCCGACGATGGGCTTTTTACATGAAGGACATATGACACTTGTCAGCCATGCGAGAAAAGAAACAGATTTTGTCGTTATGAGTGTTTTTGTTAATCCAACCCAGTTCGGTCCGAACGAAGACTTTGATGCTTATCCTCGAGATGAAGCGCACGATGCAAAGCTCGCAGAAGAAGGCGGCGTGGATATTTTATTTGTACCTACAGTCGAAGAAATCTATCCAACCGAACTAGCAACCAAACTACATGTCATCAAACGAGTTTCTGTACTTGATGGTGCTGATCGTGAAGGTCATTTTGACGGAGTAGTAACGGTTTTAACGAAGCTATTTCATTTAGTGAACCCAGATAACGCCTATTTCGGTCAAAAAGATGCTCAACAAGTGGCCGTTGTTTCAGGTCTAGTAGAAGACTACTTTTTCCCTATAAATTTACGAATCATTGCGACTGTTAGAGAAGCAGATGGACTTGCCAAAAGTTCACGAAATGTCTATTTAACAGAAAAAGAACGAAAAGAAGCACCGGTGATTCATGAAGCTTTACAACTAGGGCGAGAACTTATTGAATCTGGGGAAACAAATGAGGCTAAAATAGTCCAAGTCATGACAGATAAAATAAATGAGCAACCATCCCATGAGAACATTGCTTACTTAGCGCTCTATTCCTATCCTGAATTTACACCAGTAACAGACTGGACCAAAGGAATAATCATTGCAGCGGCAGTAAAATATTCGAAAGCTCGTTTAATTGATAATGAATTAATAAATGTGAAGAGGCGGTAAAAAATGTTTAGAACAATGATGAATGGCAAAATTCACCGAGCGACTGTAACAGAAGCCAATCTAAATTATGTTGGAAGTATTACGATTGATTCTGCTATTTTAGAAGCAGTGGATATGCTTCCAAACGAAAAAGTTCAAATTGTAAATAACAATAACGGTGCTAGAATTGAAACCTATATTATCCCAGGTGAGCCAGGAAGTGGTGTGATTTGTCTAAACGGAGCTGCAGCTAGACACGTCCAAGTTGGCGACGTAGTAATTATTATGAGTTACGGAATGTTTACTGCCGAAGAAGCGAAAACACATGAACCCAAAATAGTTGTTTTAGATGAAAAAAATCATATTGAAATGATTCTTCCAGAAGAAAAAGCGCATACGACTTTATAATCAGTTCGGGGAGCTTGAGTGGATTTCTGCTCAAGCTACTCGTTTGTTTGCATCGTTATTTTTGAATAAAAGCAGTGAAGGAAAGAGGTGGAGCAGATGAAACAGAAACGCTATATAGTCGTCGATTTAGAAACAACAGGAAATCAAGCTTCACGAGAGGACCGGATTATCCAGTTCGCTGCTTGCTTTGTTGAATCAGGAAAACGTCTGGAAACATACACGACATTTTTAAATCCAGAAAAACCGATTCCTGCGTTTATTCAAGAATTAACGGGAATCTCCCCAAAAGACGTTAAAAATGCTCCACTGTTTGAAGATGTCGCACCGATTATCGCGAATTTACTAGAAGATACTATTTTTGTGGCACATAATGTGTCATTTGACTGGACATTTTTAGAACGAGAAATGACGCGTGCAGGAATTTCTCTTGGCAAAATGAAAAAACTCGATACTGTGGAATTAGCTAGAATTATGTATCCGGGCATCGATAGTTATAAACTACAAGACTTGTCCGATGAATTTAATCTTGGGCACGATAAACCGCACCGTGCGGATAGTGATGCGGAAGTGACAGCAGATTTACTACTCCTTCTCTTAGAAAAGCTAGAAAATTTACCACTACCTGTCATTCGTCAAATGACAACGATTTCTGGCAGTCTAAAAAGCTATTTACCAGAGCTCTTATTTGAAATTGAAATGCGAAAAGAGCGAGAAAACAAGCCACTTGATCCAGCATTCGTAGAACATCGTGGACTAGTTATTCGCAAAAAAGAAGTCGAAAAGCCCACCTATAGTAGAGCAGATTTACTTGAATTTCCTGAAACAGACGAAGCTAAAATGGCACTATTCAAAAAAGCTGGAGCGCCACTTTATGCAAGAAGTGGTCAATTTGAAATGATGAATTTGGTTTTCCAAGCGATGAAATCAGGAAAACATGCCTTGATTGAAGCGGGAACAGGGATTGGGAAATCGTTAGGTTACTTTTTACCAGCTATTTACCAAGCGAAACAAGCTGAATTACCGGTAGTTATTAGTACATACACCAACTTGCTTCAAGCTCAATTGTTTGAAAAAGATGTGCCACTCTTAACGAAATTAACAGGATTCAAAGTGAAAGCTAGCTTACTAAAAGGGCGCGATCATTATTTGAATTTGTTTAAATTTGAGCAGTTACTTCAAGAAGTCGATACGCAATATGATGTAGTTGTGACGAAGCTTAAATTGCTCGTATGGCTGACGGAAACAACGACTGGTGATATTGATGAAGTGAACCTATCTAGCGGCGGGGAGTTATTCTGGAATCGGATGAAGCACACAGGCTGGTTTTTATCTGAAAAACATGATCCTTGGCTCGCACACGATTTCTATAAATTCAACATCAAACAAGCCAAAAATGCAGATTTAGTCATTGTTAATCACGCACTACTTTTAAATGACCATTTTTCGGGAAGAGAAACATTGCCTAAGTATGCTTTTGCAGTAATTGATGAAGCCCATCATTTTGCGGATAGTGCTCGTATGCAAGGAAGTTTTGTTCTGTCTTACCGAAAAATAAAATATTTTTTGAATCAGCTAGGCTCTTTAGAAAAATATTCCCTTCTCACAAGGCTTGCAATGGCTTTCCCAGAAGCAGACAGTTTATATGATTTAGATATTGCGGCAATGAAGTTAAGTGATGCGGTGGAAGAGTTTTTCGGTCTTCTGAAAATGCAGTTAAACTTCGCGCGTAAAAATTTACAAGAAGTTGTCTTAGTAGAAAACAGCGAAAAAGATGCTTGGAATGACAAGGTTTATTACGCTGCTGAAAAAGTATTACATTTGCTAAAAGAGTCCGAAAAAAATATGGAAACATTGTTAGAACAGGGGAAACAAGAAGAAAATGAACTAGGTGAGGCAGAGAGCGCCTTTTTGGAAGAAATGTATGCTTTTTTACTTGATTGGAAGAATATGGTAAAACAACTGGAGCAAATGTTGCATAAGAAGTCGCCTATTTTGACCATTTATTTACAAGCTGACAAAAATCATTCTATTTCTAGCATTCGTCTAAAAGCTGTCTTGATGGAAGTGGAGCCGACACTTGGAAAACATTTTTTTGCTAAAAAAGAAAGTGTCATCATGACTTCGGCAACTTTAACCGTAAAAGGGAAGTTTGATTATTTACGGAAAAGTCTCGGTCTGGAAGAAGAACAAATTATGGAAAAACGCATTCCTTCACCGTTTGATTATAAAGAAAATGCGCGAGTGATGATTCCAGATGATATGCCCCCAATTAAAGACACACCAATTGAGCGATATACCTTGGAACTTGCGAAATATATTCGCCACATAGCAGTGAAAACGAATGGACGGATGCTCGTTCTTTTCACCGCTTCTGATATGTTACAAAAAACGTATTATCATATGAAAAATGAAAAATCATTAGAAGAGTATGTCCTTCTAGCGCAAGGAGTTTCAGCGGGAAGCGCCGCACGACTGACAAAACAATTCCAAATGTTTGATAAGTCTATTTTGCTTGGTACGACAAGCTTTTGGGAAGGGATTGATATTCCAGGAGAAGACTTGTCATGTCTAGTTATTGTGAGATTACCATTCGCTCCGATGGATGACCCTTATACAAAAGCACAAATATCCCTTCGCAAAGAACGCGGGGAGAATGCTTTCCAAACCTATTCTCTACCTGAAGCTGTACTGCGATTTAAGCAAGGTTTTGGTCGGTTAATTAGAAGAGAATCCGACCGCGGAATCGTATTTGTTTTTGATAATCGAGTAGATACGACAAAATTTGGAAAAGCATTTTTAGAGTCAATCCCAAGCGCGCCAATCTTGAAAGGCAAACAGGCGGATTTATTAGAAGAAGTGAGTGAATTCTTTAAGGAAGGTTAAATTTTTCCTGATATGACTTCAAATCTTAGGCCGCTATTGCTATAATGTATCTATGCGAAAATGAAAATGCATATCGCCGGAGGAATTCCGGTAATTTAGAAATAGAAATGAGCGAGATTATTTTGCGAAATAGAAAACCTAAGCGTAAGATTGGCAAATGGATAGCGATTATTCTCGGCATAATTATTGTGCTTGTCGTAGCAGCTTTTCTGTACTTTAGATATGCAGAAAAACCAGTAACCAATGCAGAAACAGAAGCCTTAGACCGAATAAGTGGCCAAGTTGATTTAAAAACAACAGATCAATTTTATCTTTATAATGGGCCAAAAGAAGTGTATTACGTATTAACTGGTAAGAACAGTAAGAATAAGAATATCATTGTTTGGGTTCCAAAGAAAAAATCCGACAAAGTATATGTTAAATTCGCATCTGATGGGATTACAGAACAACAAGCACGCGATAAAGTCACAAAAGAAAAGAATCCAAAGAAAATTTTACATGTGAATTTAGGAATGGAAAAAGAAACGCCTATTTGGGAAGTTGCCTACTTAGATAAGAATGACAAGCTAAACTACTTTGACATTAACTTTGAAACAGGTGAATGGTACAGAGAGATTGAAAACTTGTAACTAAATTGGAGGAGGGAATAAAATGGACTTACCGTTATCAAAACGTGTCAAAGGAGTGGCCCCGTCGCCAACACTTGCGATTACGGCTAAAGCAAAACAAATGAAACAAGAAGGAATTGATGTTATCGGCTTAGGTGCTGGGGAACCAGATTTCAATACCCCGCAGAATATTATCGATGCAGCAATTGAGTCCATGAACAAAGGATTCACCAAATATACTCCTTCTAGTGGAATCATCGAGCTAAAACAAGCGATTGTTGATAAGCTCCAAAAAGATCAGTTCTTAAACTACGAAACGAACCAGATTTTCGTAGGTACTGGTGCTAAACATGTACTCTACTCTGCGTTTCAAACGATTTTAGATCCAGGCGATGAAGTCATTATTCCAGTTCCATATTGGGTAACTTATCCCGAACAAGTCAAATTAGCAGGTGGTATTCCTGTTTTTGTAGAAACTGGTTTTGACGCGGATTTCAAAATTTCAGCAGCAAATTTTGAAAAAGCTATCACGAAAAAAACAAAAGCAATCGTTTTAAATTCACCCAATAACCCTTCTGGTATGTGCTATACGAAAGAGGAGCTTATTGCTATTGGTGAAGTTGCTGAAAAACATCAGATTTACATTTTATCTGATGAAATATACGAAAAATTATACTATGGTAACAAAGCTGATTTAGTCTCTATCGCGAGTTTGAGTGACCGTTTGTATGATTTAACTATTGTTATTAATGGTGTATCTAAAGCATATTCAATGACGGGCTGGCGAATTGGTTACGCAGCTGCAAATAAAGAAATCATTGCTGGAATGAGTAAGTTAGCGGATCATTTAACAAGTAATCCAACTGCTAATGCCCAGTATGCTGCACTTGAAGCGTATGTTGGTAGTCAAGAAGTTCCAGAAAAAATGTACAAAGCTTTTGAAGAACGAATGGAACGTTTTTATCCAGAACTAAGTAGCATTCCAGGTTTTAAACCGAAAAAACCAGATGGCGCTTTTTATTTCTTTATTGAAGTAAAAGAAGCGGCACATAAAAAAGGTTTTCAGGATGTAGATGCTTTTGTAGCAGCTCTTTTAGAAGAAGCGAAAGTCGCAGTCATTCCAGGCTCAGGATTCGGAATGCCTGATTATATACGCCTTTCTTATGCAACAAATCCAGACTTATTCCAAGAAGCTATAAATCGAATCAAAAGTTTTATGAAATAGGGAGTGTAGACAAGTGAAAATTACAATCAATCAAGCATCCGAATTTGTCGGAAAAGAAGTAACTATTGGAGCATGGCTTGCGAATAAGCGTTCAAGTGGTAAAATTGCTTTCTTACAATTACGTGATGGAACAGGATTTATGCAAGGCGTTGTCGTAAAAGCAGAAGTTGGCGATGATATTTTCGCAACTGCTAAAGCATTAACCCAAGAAACAAGTTTATATGTCACAGGTACAATTAACGAAGATACTCGTTCACCATTTGGTTATGAAATGGCTGTATCTGGTGTAGAAGTAATTAGCGAATCACATGATTATCCAATTACACCAAAAGAGCATGGCACGGAATTTTTAATGGACCACCGTCATTTATGGCTACGTTCTAACCGTCAACATGCGATTATGAAAATTCGTAACGAAATTATACGCGCTAGCTATGAGTTTTTCAATAAAGAAGGATTCCTAAAAATCGATCCACCAATCTTGACCGGAAGTGCTCCAGAAGGAACAACCGAACTTTTCCATACGAAATATTTTGATGAAGATGCGTTTCTATCTCAAAGTGGTCAATTATACATGGAAGCAGCAGCAATGGCTTTCGGTAAAGTATTCTCATTCGGTCCAACTTTCCGTGCTGAGAAATCAAAAACTCGCCGTCACTTAATTGAATTCTGGATGATTGAACCGGAAATGGCATTTTACAAATTAGAAGATAGCTTACAAGTACAAGAAAACTACGTGGCATTCCTAGTAAAAGCAGTTCTTGATAACTGCCGCTTAGAACTAGATCGCCTTGGTCGTGATGTTAGTCATTTAGAAAAAATGGTTGCACCGTTCCCGCGTATTACTTATACAGAAGCAATCGAACGTTTACACGAATTAGGCTTTGATGATATTGTTTGGGGAGATGACTTCGGGGCACCACATGAAACAGCGATTGCAGACAGCTTCGAAAAACCAGTTTTCATTACACATTATCCAAAAGCAATTAAACCATTTTATATGCCGGAAGATCCAGAAAACGATCAAGTTGTGTTGTGCGCTGATATGATTGCTCCAGAAGGATACGGAGAAATCATTGGTGGATCGGAACGTATTCACGATTTAGAAACGCTTCAAGCTAGAATGGAAGACTTCGATTTGGATCAAGAAGCCTACAGCTGGTACCTTGACTTAGCTCGTTATGGCTCTGTTCCACATTCCGGTTTTGGTCTTGGCTTAGAACGTACAGTTGCTTGGATTTCGGGCACAGAACATGTACGTGAAACCATTCCGTTCCCACGTTTACTAAACCGTTTATATCCGTAAGTTAAAAAGTGAAGCCAACAAACTGGCTTCACTTTTTTTGTGGACTTTAAATTGAAAATAATCTTTTCCGCGGGATTTCATGATTTTAGCAGTACTTTTATATTTTTCCCTCGAAAACCATGTTATAATTTTGTAGTGAGGTGTTAAATATGAATCCAAAAATTCTTGAAAAATGGATGGCTGAAGGGCAAGTGACATTACCGCAAGTGCTAGTGAAAAACTATGCAACCATTGGCTTAAACGAAGTAGAACTAGTGCTATTACTTCAAATTCAATCCTTTGCAGCAGAGGCAGAATTTTTCCCGTCGATGGAAATGTTAACCAATAGAACAACGCTTCCACTGGAAGAAACAATTAAAACGATGGACTCACTCTTGAAAAAAGGTGTGATTGCTATCGAACAAAGCCAAGATAATTCACGAATGATTTCTGAACAATATAATTTGGCACCACTCTGGGGTAAACTAGTCGCTTTATATGAAAACAAGGAAGCAGATAGTAAACATGAAAAAGAGTTAGAAAAACAAACCAGTTTATATACTCTATTCGAAGCAGAGTTTGGAAGACCGCTTTCTCCAATGGAAGCAGAAATGTTATCCGCGTGGGTAGAGCAAGATAGAACGAGCCCGGATTTAATCAAAGAAGCATTAAAAGAAGCTGTTATTTCGCAAAAATTAAATTTCCGATATATTGATAGGATTCTGCTTAACTGGTCGAAACAAGGGGTTAAGACAATAGAAGATGCCAAGCGTGTAGCGGAAGAATTTCATCAAAATGGGCGCACAAGCCAAGCAATTAACCAAACGGAAGTGAAAAAAAGCGCAGGTTCGATTCCTCTATACGACTGGCTTGAAAAAAGAAAAGGGTGAGGTACACAAATTGTTATCGAATAAACAAACCGTATTATGCATAGAAGAAATGGCAAAAATGTTTCCAGCAGCACACTGTGAGCTAGTTCATAAAAATACGTTTGAATTACTGGTGGCTGTTGTCTTATCCGCTCAATGTACAGATGTGTTAGTAAATCGCGTGACTGCCTCGCTGTTTGAAAAATATCACTCACCAGAAGATTATTTGGCTGTTCCACTGGAAGAATTGATGGAAGATATTCGCTCTATTGGCTTATATCGTAATAAAGCAAAAAATATTCAAGGATTATCCGAGAAAATTCTAATCGAATTTAATGGGGAAGTACCAAAGACGCATGCGGAACTTGAGAGCCTTCCAGGTGTAGGTAGAAAAACGGCCAATGTTGTTTTATCAGTTGGCTTTGGTATTCCAGCAATCGCAGTAGATACACATGTCGAACGAATTAGTAAACGCTTAGGGATTTGTAGATGGAAAGATTCTGTTGTAGAAGTGGAAGAAACGTTAAAAAGAAAGCTACCAAAAGAACTCTGGTCTGATGCACATCATTATATGATTTTCTTTGGAAGATATCATTGTAAAGCAAGAAACCCAGAATGCCCGACCTGTCCCTTACTCTATTTATGCAGAGAAGGAAAAAAACAAGCGAAAGTGAGGGGATTCGATGGCTGAATTTAAATATGCAGTAGAATTAACACATCCTGATTTCCCAGCACCGGATGTTATTTTAGAAGAATATGATCCAGAATCCATTTATGTTAGTGGTCTACCTTTTTGGCAAGAACAACAGTTTTTTACCAAAGGTGGTGGAGTTATTCCTTGGAAAAATGAAACAGAGCGAGCTTGTCGCAAATTGGCGAAACATATGACTAATTTGGCTGAAAGTATGGAAGCTGATTTGAAAGTGCATAAAAAACCATCTCCTGTAACGGTTAGAGATGCGCTCGGTATTTTTTTATCTATTTTATTTTGGAGTAATCACCGGCCAGTACAGCTAGATAATTTGATGGACCAAATTAAAACGTTGGAGACAAAACCACTCAATTTAGACGAGCGGTTAGAATATGTATTAAAGCGAGGTAATACGTATTTAGGTTTTCGGCAATTAAATGAATTAATGTTAGAACAGCGTAAATTAATTGCGAAAAGATCATAAAAAAAGCGAGATAGTTTAAACATCTTCCGCTCTTTTTGTATTAACTATCTGGAATTTTAACTGTAGTAGAGGAGGCAGGGCTTCGATTACCGTCTTTAACAGCGACGACGTTAATGGAAACAGTGTCTCCAGGATTACCTCCGCTTACTGAAACGGAAGTAGAAGATACTGTTGTAGTAGAACCATTGACTGTTACTTCATAGGTTGCACCATCTACCGCAGACCAAGAAACATTGATTTGCTTAGAGCCGGCATTATAACTTGCTCTTAAGCCGGCAGGGGCAGTAAGATTTTTGGCTTCTTCTTCAGCCTTTTTCTTAGCTTCCTCTTCTGCTTTCTTCTTAGCCTCTTCTTCTTTTTTCTTCTCTTCATCTGTTTTCTTTTTATCTTCTTCCGCTTTTTTCTTCTTCGCAGCTTCTTCTGCTTTTTTCTTCTCGTCTTCTGGAGTAGAAGCAGTTTTGGTTGGAGCGGTTCCGGATAAGAATAATTCGTAACTTACTTTATCACTTGCAGTGCCTGCAGCAGCGCGTGCAATTGGGTTGCTTCCTTTTAGAATTGGGACGGAAACAACATTGCTAGGCATTTTGAAATCTGCAGTAGTTTTACCGGCAGATGCATGAGCCATTAATTTACTAAACATCCGCTGCGCAATTTTTTGTTCACTTGCTGAAACATATTTTTTCTTGTCATCATAGCCGGTCCATACAGCAATCGAATAATTGGTTGTATATCCAGCGAACCATGAGTCACGGGCAGCACCACTAGGGTAGTAGTACTTCGAAGTGAATTCAGGTGGAATATTCGTTGTACCTGTTTTACCAGCAGCAGGTACGCCTGGTACGGCTGCTGATGTACCTGTTCCGATAGAAAGAACATCTTTTAGAACATCTGAAACCATATAAGCAGTTGATTCTTTCATAGCAACAGTACTTTGTGGTTCTGTGTCAATTTCTGTTTGTCCATCTGATAAAACGATTTTTGTAACAGTGTGTGGCTTGTTATAGATTCCTTTGTTACCGAATGCAGCATAGGCACCAGCCATTTGCATTGGGTTGGAACTGTTTGCTCCAATAGCGTTGGATTCTACGTTTTGTCCTTCATCATAGGTGATGCCAAGTTTATTAACAAATTCCTCGGATTTATCTAGCCCAACAGCTTGAAGGGTTTTTAGGGCTGGAATATTACGTGATTGGTAAAGTGCTTGTCTTACTGAAATTGGTCCTTTGTATGCGAAATCCCAGTTGTTAATAGGGGTTCCGCCAGAATACGTATATGGTTCATCTTCTAAAATATGGGCAGTCGACCAATCCAAATATTCAAAAGCAGGACCATAGTCAGCAATTGGTTTCATGGTAGACCCAACAGAACGTTTTACTTGGGTTGCATAGTTATATCCCCGAGTTACTTTTTGTTTACGTCCGCCTCCGATTGCTTGAACACGTCCAGTTTTAGTATCTTGAAGCACTATACCGGCTTGCATTTCATCATCAGTGAAGTTAACAATTTCGTTCGTATTGAGCATTTTCTCCGTATATTCTTGGGCATCACGGTCAAGCGCTGTATGGATAGTTAAACCATCACGATAAACATCGTATTCTTTTGGAATTTCACTTAACACTTGTGTGACGTAAGAATCGTATTTGTAAATTTTATCTTCACGATCTTTTTTCGAGCGAAGTCCGGTAGTGATAGATGTTTTTTGAGCTTCGGTCATTTCTTCTTTTGTAATTTTATCATGTGTATACATATTTGTTAAAACTTGATCACGACGTTTTTTTGCTGCTTCTGGGTGTTCATAAGGATTGTAGTTATTCGGACTTTGTGGCATACCTGCAAGTAGGGCTGTTTGAGCTAACGTAAGGTCTTTCAAATTTTTACCGAAGTAATGTTCGGAAGCTGTTTGCATGCCGTGGACACGGTCTGACATATAGACTTTATTAACATAAATTTCTAAGATGTCATTCTTGCTATATTTTTCTTCTAATTGAAGAGCTAACCATGCTTCTTGAGCTTTTCTTGCAAGTGTTTTATTTGTGTAATCAAGATAGGACATTTTGATGATTTGTTGCGAAAGGGTACTTGCACCTTCTGCGCCAAAACCGTCTGTCAAATTGGCAATTACTGCTCCACCAAGTCGAATTGGGTCAATGCCATCATGTTCATAAAAACG
Source organism: Listeria monocytogenes ATCC 19117 (assembly GCF_000307025.1). Lineage (GTDB taxonomy): Bacteria > Bacillota > Bacilli > Lactobacillales > Listeriaceae > Listeria > Listeria monocytogenes_B. Next base: position 1,958,160 of record NC_018584.1, on the reverse strand, counting down.
CGCATCTTCCGTTGTTAGAATTGCATTTTTTAGTGTTTCAGGTATATCTTTGTATTCAATATATTCCCGCCGTTCGGTTCCAACTTCTGCGAAAACTTTTCCATCTTTATCAAGTAACTTAGATGAAAGTGGATCTCGTAGCTTGGAGTCGGTCAGTTTTGGTGCATCTTTTGCGTAATCGTAAAAGACAGTTGCACCAGCCGCAATACCAAAGAAAGCTAAAAATAATCCCACAAAGAAAATAGTTTTGAAAATATTCGCTACTACTCGTTTTCCTCGTTTTTGGGATTTCTTTTTAGAACCACCACTTTGTTTATTGCGATACTGAGATCTTGTCTGCGGTTTATCTGCCATTAAAAATCTCTCTCCTTTAAAAAAGGTTTGACTAGAAGTATAATTTGTCTATGGATTGCAAGAAGTCAAGCCTTGGATTTAGACCATAAGGAATTTGGTCTGATACATCTTGTATTTCTGCTATAGTAACTGATTTTCTTCCACCACTTTGCATACGTTCCCAAAACGGATAAAATTTCTCAAAGGGAATGAAATGAGTTTCTCCGAGTTTTTGGAAAGCAATAATGACAAATACAATACCATCTTGTTTTAAGACGTTTGCCATGTGTGTCATTTGGTGATCGTGAAAATTACTCAACGGAAAAGAAGTTGTATTTTGCGTTTCTTTTGCTTCAAAATCAACGTATTTTCCTTTATACACACCATTATAATCTGTTGTGGATGGTGTTTTGAAGTAGGCTTCCTTAATTTTGGCACTACTTCTTTTTGGGTAGTCCACACTGACAATTTGGACAGGGGTAGGTTTTTTGTGGATGACTGCTATTTCGTGAGTTAAATAATACGCAATCGTATCATTTAGGTCATCTTCCAAAGACATACCACGCTTACCATAAGTTACAGGAGCTTTCCGTTTTTGTTGAGGAAGAACCTCATGACTCGCTGCATACTTCTTGCCGTTAGGGTAACCAATAGCCATTTTTTTCACCTCTATCAGAAAATTTCTATTCTGAATTTTAGACTATCATCTATTATAACAAATAAAAATGAAAATGATAGTATCAATTAAATGCAAAATAGCTCTTTTCGGCATGAAACTACCTCATAAATAGAACGTACCTTCGTCTATTTTACCATATTTTAGCTAATAATCTAATTTTAGGCAAGATTTTGCGTCCTATGCTATGCTTGAAGTATCTGAAAATGTGAAGAAAAGAGTGATAGAATGGAACTTTTAAACCGTACGGAAAAATTGCTTCTTCAAAACGAAAAAAATTGGGAATTATATTTAAGTAACCGTGAAGAAGCAAAGCCGTTTGATTTTTATAAAGATATGAAACCTTTCGTTGACGAAGCAAAAAATAGCGCGGATGCGTTTTTAGAATTAGCTATTCCGTGGGTAAACAAAGAGCGTCCTCCTTATTTAGGAGAACTACAATTAAGACAAGCTTGTGATAATGTTCAAATGACTGCAGTAAGTGCATTTAATGGAAAGTCTTTTTATAAACACTTCCTAGATCACTACCAATCTACCAAGTATACACTAACGAGAGTGAGAGATTTCTTAAAAAGAAAAGAGGAATTGATGTGAAATCCATCGCAGTGACGGGGTATAAAAATTTTGAACTGGGAATTTTTAAAAAGGATGCAGATGAAGCGGTTTATATAAAAGAAACAATTAAACGGCATTTGCTTCCACTCGTGGAAGATGGGCTTGAATGGGTGATTATTTCTGGTCAGTTAGGAATTGAACTTTGGGCTGGCGATGTGGTTGCAGAATTAAAAGCAGACTATCCGATTAAACTAGCAATCCTTGAACCGTTTGAAAAGCAAAGTGCTAACTGGAATGAAGCGAACCAATTATGGGCGAGCGAAGTACTAGAAAAAGCCGATTACCATGCTTTTATTACGAAGCGTCCTTATGAAAGTCCAGCGCAATTTGCGGCAAGAGATGGTTTTATTATTGATAATACGGATGGCGCATTACTTGTATATGATTTAGAAAAAGAAGGTTCGCCGAAATTCTTTTATGACCGAGCGATTCAAGCAAAAGAACAGTCTAATTATTATATAGACTGTATTGATTTTTATGCACTCCAAGAAGTTGTAGAGGATATGAACCAAACGTTTTAATATGGAAGTAAACAGTTATTTTCATAAAAAACACTCGAATAGATTGACAAATGGTGTGAGATTTGAAAAAATAAGGGTAAGTATATGATTAGAACAAAAATACGTAAGAATAGAGATAGAGGTGGAGTTATATGACTTCGGAACAATTTGAGTATCACTTAACAGGTAAAGAAATTTTGGAAAAAGAATTTAAAACTGGGCTTCGTGGTTATAGTCCTGAAGATGTTGACGAGTTTTTAGACATGGTTATTAAAGATTACAGTACATTTACGCAAGAAATCGAAGCACTTCAAGCGGAAAATATTCGACTTGTACAAGAGCTTGATAATGCTCCACTTAGAACTTCAACACAACCAGCTCCAACTTTCCAAGCAGCGGCACAACCTGCTGGAACGACCAACTTTGATATTCTAAAGCGTCTTTCTAATTTAGAAAAACATGTTTTTGGAAATAAGCTGGACGATAACGAATAGGTATGCTAGTATAAGTAAGTTAAGAATAAATGAATAACGTTCGGATAATCGCTGTTTTCTTATGGAAGCAGAGGAAAGTCCATGCTCGCACGGTGCTGTGATGCCCGTAGTGATCGTGCCTGGTCAAACAATAAGCCAGGGCATTCCGGATTTCCGGTTTGACGGCAGGTGAATGACCTAAGTCTTCGGATATGGTCTTATAACCTTGAAGGTGCCACAGTGACGAAGTTCCGGCAGAAATGCTCGGAAGTGGAACGAGGTAAACCCCACGAGCGAGAAACTCAAACTTATGGTAGGGGCACTTTTCCCGAGGAATCAAGAACAAGGGACGAGGCGCAAATGTATTTTTGCGCAGATAGATGGTTATCTCTTTACTATTACCCTGTACGTAGTAAAGAACAGAACATGGCTTACAGAGCGTTATTTACAGGATTTAATTTAACATTGAAGGCTGTTTTAGAAGGCCGGAGCGCAAGTTTTAAGGTGGGTGTTCGACCTGGTTGAATGCCTATTTAAAACAAACCTCCTCCTCTTAAAACAGCTTTTTTCATTAGAAATTTAATTAAAGGATGGGAAACAATGAAATCATTTCAGTTGGTGGCAACGGCTGCTTCGGGTTTAGAGGCAATTGTTGGGAAAGAAGTAGCGCGTTTAGGCTATGACCCAAAAGTAGAAAACGGTAAAGTATATTTTGAAGGAGATTTATCTGCAATTGCTAGAGCCAATCTATGGCTTCGTGTAGCCGACCGTGTGAAAATTGTGGTTGGTGTTTTTAAAGCAACGACATTTGATGAACTATTTGAAAAGACGAAAGCTTTACCTTGGGAAGATTATTTACCGCTTGATGCACAGTTTCCAGTGGCTGGTAAATCAGTTAAGTCAACGCTTTATAGTGTGCCTGATTGCCAAGCGATTGTAAAAAAAGCCATCGTTAACCGTGTCAGTGAAAAGTATCGTCGTTCTGGTCGTTTGATGGAAACAGGCGCGTTATTTAAGTTAGAAGTTTCTATTTTAAAAGATGAAGTGACGCTAACAATTGATACTAGTGGTGCGGGATTACATAAACGTGGTTACCGTTTAGCACAAGGTAGTGCGCCAATCAAAGAAACAATGGCGGCGGCACTTGTACTACTTACGAGTTGGCATCCAGATAGACCATTTTATGATCCCGTTTGTGGTTCTGGAACAATTCCAATTGAGGCGGCACTAATTGGGCAAAATATTGCGCCTGGTTTTAACCGCGAGTTCGTGTCAGAAACATGGGATTGGATGCCGAAGCAAGTTTGGGCGGATGCGAGACAAGAAGCGGAAGATTTAGCTAACTATGATCAACCGCTAAATATTATTGGTGGCGATATTGATGCTCGTTTAATTGAAATCGCAAAGCAAAATGCGGTCGAAGCTGGCCTTGGTGACTTAATTACCTTTAGACAACTACAAGTAGCTGACTTTCAAACAGAAGATGAGTACGGGGTCGTTGTTGCGAATCCACCATACGGGGAACGTTTAGAAGACGAGGAAGCAGTGCGCCAACTTTACCGCGAAATGGGTATTGTTTATAAACGCATGCCGACATGGTCAGTATATGTCCTTACCTCTTATGAACTTTTTGAAGAAGTTTATGGTAAAAAAGCGACGAAAAAACGGAAATTATACAATGGTTACTTGCGCACAGATTTATATCAATACTGGGGTCCAAGAAAACCACGTCCTAAAAAAGAAGATTGATTGAATGGAGGAGTTAAGTTTGGTAGAAACATTAGAAGAGGAATTTTTAGCGTATATTAAAAAGATGGAAGCACTGGAAGAAGCACTGGCATTAGTTTATTGGGATCTTCGTACAGGCGCCCCGTCAAAAGGAATGGAAGGTCGCTCTGATGTTATTGGCGTTCTATCTGAAGAGATTTTCAATATGCAAACATCTGAAGAAATGGCTGCTTTTATTGCTGGACTTAACCTTGATAAAGAAAATCTATCTGAAATCACTCTTAAAACTTTAGAAGAATCTCAAAAAAAATATGATTTAAACAAAAAAATCCCAAGTAAAGAATACGCGGAATATACTAAACTAGTAGCGCAAGCAGAAACGGCTTGGACAACAGCTCGCGAACAAAATGATTTTGCAGCTTTTGAGCCATTCTTAACAAAAATCCTTGAAATGAAGCGTAAATTTGTTGAATATTGGGGTTATGAAGAAAATAAATATGACACATTACTTGATCAATATGAGCCAGGTGTAACCGTATCTGTGCTTGATTCCGTATTTGAAAAAGTACGCGACGGAATTATGGCGATTCGCGAAAAAATCGCAAATGAAGGCGTGAAGCCAGATGCGACGATTTTAAATACCAAAATATCCGAAGCAAAACAAAAAGAATTTAGCATTCGCATTCTGAATAAAATGGGCTTTGACTTTGAAGCAGGTCGTTTAGATGAAACCGTGCATCCTTTTGCGACTGGTTTAAATACTGGCGATGTTCGTATTACGACCCGTTACAATGAAAATGATTTTAAAATGGCTGTTTTTGGTACGATTCATGAAGGTGGTCATGCGATTTACGAACAAAATTTTGATGCAGCACTTGTAGGTACTCCACTTGCAAACGGCGCATCAATGGGCATTCATGAATCACAATCATTATTTTATGAAATTATTATCGGTTCTAGTTTAGCATTTTGGAAAAGTAATTATGCTGACTTCCAAGCGATTACAAAACCGGCTTTTGATCATGTGACTTTGGAAGATTTTTACCGCGCAGTGAACATCTCTGAAAGTTCGCTGATTCGAATTGAAGCTGATACATTAACTTATCCGCTGCATATTATGATTCGTTATGAACTAGAAAAAGCACTTATTAACGGTGAATTAGAAGTAAAAGATTTACCGAAAGCATGGGGCGACAAATACGAAGAATATCTCGGCATTCGTCCAGATAATGATACAAATGGCGTTCTGCAAGATATTCACTGGGCTGGTGGCGATTTTGGTTACTTCCCGTCTTATGCATTAGGTTTAATGTACGCGGCGCAGTTCTTTAACCAAATGCAAAAAGAAATTCCGAATATCGATGCGATTATCGCAAGCGATGATTATTCGGAATTAAAAACGTGGTTGACTGAACATGTGCATAAATTTGGTAAAACGAAGAAACCTCTCGAGATTCTAACAGATACAACTGGAGAAGGCTTAAATCCAACGTATTTGCTAGATTTACTAGAAAAAAGATACGCTTATGTTTACCAATTCAATAAGTAAAAAATTAGCTTGACCCTGCTCCTTTAGAAAGCTATAATAAACAACATAACTTAAAACCGAAATACTTATATAATAGTTGCGATTGGGCGACGAGTTTCTACCTGGTTACCGTAAATAACCGGACTATGAGTAGTTTGTATAAAGAAGTCACTCCGAAAATTGGTGGCTTCTATACTGCTTCTCTATTTTTAGAGAAGCAGTTTTTTTATTTTGAAAGGAGAATCATTTTGAAATTACTGGAAGAGTTTATTCAAGAAAAAGGTACGGTTTTACCGGGGAATGTTTTAAAAGTAGATGCTTTTTTAAATCATCAAATTGATCCGGTTTTAATGCAAGCGATGGGAAATGAATTTGCTAAACGGTTCCAAGATTTAGGGATTACGAAAATTGTAACGATTGAATCATCGGGTATCGCACCCGCCGTTTTTGCAGGGCTCGCGCTTTCCGTACCAGTCGTGTTTGCACGCAAGAAAAAATCAGTGACATTAACGGACAATTTATTCACAAGCACTGTCTATTCGTACACTAAAAAAGAATCGAATGATATTTCTGTATCAAAACAATTTTTAACAGCAGATGATACGATTTTAGTTATTGATGATTTTCTAGCAAATGGTCAGGCGGCACTCGGCTTACTTGAAATTGCAGAACATGCCGGAGCAAAAGTGGCGGGAATTGGGATTGTGATTGAAAAATCTTTCCAACAAGGTCGCGAATTATTAAATAAAACAGGGATTCCAGTTTATTCACTAGCACGAATTGCCTCACTTGAAAACGAAGAAATCTTATTTTTAGAGGAGGAATAGGAGTAAATGTTAGGTAAAGGGAAAATTGCAGCTTTAGGATTTCAACATGTTCTAGCAATGTATGCAGGAGCAGTAATCGTTCCACTATTAATTGGTGGAGCACTAGGTTTTAATGGAGAAGAAATGACTTACTTAGTTTCGATTGATATTTTTATGTGCGGGATTGCGACATTGCTACAATTAACGGTTAACCGCTTCTTTGGAATTGGTTTACCGGTTGTACTTGGATGTGCGGTTCAAGCTATTGCGCCGATTATTTTAATTGGACAAGATATGGGCATTGGCGCGATTTACGGTTCGATTATTGTTTCAGGACTTTTTGTATTATTAATAGCACCATTTTTCTCCAAAGTTGTACGATTTTTCCCTCCTGTTGTGACTGGTTCGGTTGTAACAGTGATTGGTTTAACACTTATTCCCGTTGCAATTAATAATCTTGCTGGTGGAGAAGGAGCAAAAGATTTTGGCTCAATGTATAATCTCGGCCTTGGTTTTGGAACATTACTTTTAATTATTTTAGTGTATCGTTTTGGACAAGGGTTTTCGAAGGCGATTGCTGTTTTAATAGGTCTGGTTGGTGGTTCGCTTTTTGCAGCGCTTTATAAAGGGATCTCGCTTGGTCCTGTGAGTGAGGCGAGCTGGTTCCATATGCCAAAACCATTTTATTTTGGCACACCGACCTTTGAGTGGCCGGCAATTATTACGATGATTTTAATTGCGCTTGTCAGCATGGTGGAATCAACGGGAGTATATTTCGCTTTATCTGATATTACCGAACGCAAATTAACGCAAAAAGATTTAACGCGTGGTTACCGGGCAGAAGGGCTTGCGATTATGCTTGGCGGCGTATTTAATACATTCCCCTATACGGCTTATTCGCAAAACGTTGGACTCGTTCAACTTTCTGGTATTAAAACACGTAAAGTGATTTATGCGGCAGCTGGTTTCCTTATTGTTCTTGGTCTGATTCCAAAAATTGGCGCAGTGACAACGATTATTCCGACACCAGTTCTCGGCGGCGCTATGGTCGCGATGTTCGGCATGGTTGTCGCACAAGGGATTAAGATGCTTGGAAAAGTTAATTTCACTTCTCAAGAAAACTTGTTAATCATTGCGTGTGCAGTTGGTGTTGGTTTAGGCGTTACAGTCGTACCAGATTTGTTCAATGCCTTCCCATCCTTTGTTCGCTTATTTACGAGTAATGGAATTGTTGCGGGCAGTGTGACAGCAATTACACTGAATATCATTTTCAATATGATTCCACATCGCAAAGATAAAAAAGTAGCAGATCCAGAACCACAACATGCGAAGTAAAAAATAAAACAGTTTTAATTGGGCTATTTTTTCTCAGTTACTTATACACATTCATTTATTTGAAAGCGGAATTGGTCTATATCAATTTCGCTTTTTTGCTGTTTTTCTAGTTTTATTTTCATTATGATGGGTATTTTCTAGTAGCTCCAAAAAAGCAAGCTTGGGGTAGATAAAGTAAGGGGGAAAAGTAGATGAATGGAAAACAAGTAATGGTTGGTGGTTTGTCTTTACTTTTAGTTGGTGCAGGACTGGGGGCATTTGGTAGTCAAGCACAAGCGGCGACGGATGACGCTTCTGTAATGCCAGATATTTCTAACAAACAGGTGCTAGTTGGGTACTGGCATAGTTGGAAATCTTCCGGAAATGATGGCTATCAACAAGGGACTTCGGCTGATATCGCCCTAAAAGATACACCGAAAGCTTATAACGTGGTAGATGTTTCCTTTATGAAAGGGGACGGGGTAAATCGTATTCCGACATTTAAACCAGTGGGAATAAATGATAGCGATTTCAGAGCACAAGTCGGCGCATTAAATAAAGAAGGTCGGGCCGTTCTTTTGGCACTAGGTGGAGCAGATGGACACGTGGAACTAAAAGCTGGGGATGAAGAGGCGTTCGCGAATGAAATTATCCGCCAAGTAGAAACATATGGCTTTGATGGATTAGACATCGACTTAGAACAAAGTGCGATTACCGCGGGAGATAATAAAACGGTTATCCCAGCAGCGCTAAAAATCGTTAAAGATCATTATAAAGCGGAAGGGAAAAATTTCCTAATTACGATGGCACCAGAATTTCCTTATTTAAAACCAGGTAGTGCCTATGAAAGCTACCTAACCTCACTTGCTAATTATTATGACTATATTGCGCCACAACTATACAATCAAGGTGGCGATGGTGTTTGGGTTGATGAAACAAACCAATGGATTGCGCAAAATAATGATACATTAAAAGAATCTTTCTTATATTATATGGCGGACTCCTTTATTAATGGGACTCGTGGTTACTTGAAAATCCCAGCTAATAAATTCGTGTTCGGTTTACCAGCCAATGTGGATGCAGCCGCAACTGGTTATGTAAAAGATCCGCAAATCGTCAAAAATGTTTTCACTCGTTTACAAGCAAAAGGCACACCAGTGAAAGGGATTATGACTTGGTCGGTGAACTGGGATGCAGGTAAAAATAAAGCAGGAGTGCCTTATAATAATGGTTTCTCTAACGCGTATGGTCCGATAGTTGGAACTAAATAATAGGACAACCGATATTCAGTTTAACTGGATATCGGTTTTTTTAAAACAGAAGACTTGCTTTCCTAATTAAATCGGCGTATGATGTAAATCGTAATGATTATTATTTAAGAAAGGAGAGACACATGGCTAAAAAATCAAAAGTTGCCAAACATGAACGTCAACAAGCGCTCGTGGAAAAATATGCGGAACTTCGCCGAACGCTAAAAGCAGAAGGCCGCTACGATGAATTACGCAAATTACCACGCGATTCTTCCCCGTCCCGGCTACACAATCGTTGTGAACTAACTGGACGTCCCCACGGCTACATGCGTAAATTTGGTATGTCGCGGATTCGTTTTCGTGAACTAGCACATCAAGGACAATTACCCGGCGTGACAAAAGCAAGCTGGTAAAAAGCTCCTTTTTTTCTGCGAGCCAGTTATAATTATGCTACAATAGATGGCAGTAGAAGGAAATTGGAGGATTATATATGACCGAAAATCGAGAAAATTTGCTCGTTGTTGATGGAATGGCACTACTTTTCCGAGCATTTTATGCAACAGCCGTTTCCAAACAATTTATGTTTAACCAACATGGAATCCCGACGAATGGGGTGCAAGGTTTTATGCGCCACATGTTTGCAGCGATTCGCCAGAGTAACCCAACGCATACACTAATTTGCTGGGATATGGGGTCGCAAACATTTCGAAATGAATTATATGATGGTTATAAAGCAGGCAGAACAGCGCCACCAGAAGAAATGATTCCGCAGTTTGATTTAGCGAAAGAGGTAGCTGCTGGATTTGGCTTTGTCAATTTAGGTGTGCCGGGTTTTGAAGCAGATGATTGTATTGGGACAATTACCGTTCAAGCGAGTAATACGATTGCTACAACTGTTTTAAGTGGCGACAAAGATTTACTGCAACTAATCGCACCGACGAATGATGTCTGGATTATGCAAAAAGGTTACGGCAATTATAAACGATATGATGAAGCGACATTTTTTGAAGAGATGGGTATTTCTCCAAGACAATTTATTGATGTGAAAGCATTAATGGGCGACACTTCAGATGGTTATCCGGGTGTTCGTGGAATCGGTGAAAAAACAGCGATTAAGCTTATTCAAGAATTTGAGTCTATTGAAGGCGTCTTGAACAACCTGGATAAACTGAAACCAGCGCAACAAACCAAAATCCAAGAAGACTTAGCGATGCTAGAATTAAGTCAAAAATTAGCTCGGATTCATACAGAAGTCCCACTAGAAATAGACTTGCCTAGCTTGAAATATGACGGTTTCCGCGAGGATGCTTTTGCTGTAGTTGAAAAATACGGTTTAAAAACGTTAACGCGCGATATCGAATAAAAAATAGAAGCAATCTGGTTATTTGACTCCAGGTTGCTTCTGTTTTTTTATAGCCTGGCGCGCAAGTTGGTCGGCTTGTTTATTTTGACTTACATTACGCCATTCAGCAAAAAACAATTCAAATGAATCGGCCATTTCTAAAATTGCTTCTAAATGCGGCTTGAATAAAGGATTTTTCGCATGTCGTTTATGAATTGCTTCGATTGCAACTTTCGAATCTGAGTATAGACGAATTAATGTAGCTTGTTTTTTTATGGCTTCTTCCAGTCCGAGTTTAATCGCAATAAATTCTGCTTCATGATTCGTCATAACTGCGAGCGGAATGGCGAATTGTTCATAAATACCTTCTGCTTTTAAGACGATTCCAGCCCCACTTGGTCCAGGATTTCCCGCACTTGCACCATCGACGAAAACTTCCATATTATGTGCCTCCTATTTAGATGAATAGATGTGGCTTTATTATAGAAGGAAAGCTATTTTTTTGCAATAAAAAAACCGGTAAAAGGATACCGGTTTTAAGTCCGTGTCTATTTGGCAACTGGATTAGGCTTTTTCTACATTGGCTGCTTGAGCGCCGCGATTACCTTCTACTACTTCAAATGTTACCGCTTGGCCTTCTTCTAAAGATTTGTAGCCATCACCTTGGATCGCTGTGAAGTGAACGAAAATATCTTCGCCGCCGTCTGATTCGATAAAACCGTAACCCTTTTCATTGTTAAACCATTTTACTTTCCCATTTTGCATTGAAATAAATCCTCCTAAGTATGGCTAATAATTGCTAGAATCATTTGTTAAAACGCTTTCATTTTAACTTAAAAAAATTTCTCGCAAATACTACCTTTTCAGTTCATAGCGTTGCCGCATATGATACTAACACTATAAATCAAAATACCTATAAACGTCAAGCTGATTTTCGATATTTTTTAAATTTTTGGACTTGTAAGGGCATACTTTTGACTTAAATGTCTTAAATTGGTACTAATTACGGTTTTTTTTCGGAAGACCGCTCTAGGAGAAATTTCGTTTTTGAAAGGGTAATTGCTTTTAGAAAGGGCGATATTATAGTACAATTGGCTATGTGAAAGAATTTAAGTTGGAGGGTATAGCTATGCCAACACCTAGTATGGAAGATTATATTGAAAAAATCTATTCCCTTATTGAGACGAAAGGTTATGCCAGGGTTTCGGATATTGCTGATGAGCTATTTGTCCATCCTTCCTCTGTAACAAAAATGGTGCAGAAACTGGATAAAGACGAATATTTAATCTATGAGAAATATCGTGGATTAATTTTGACGCCTAAAGGAACACAAATGGGGAAAAGGCTCCTAGAAAGACATGCATTATTAGAGAGTTTTTTAAGTATTATTGGCGTAGATCCGTCCCATATTTATCATGATGTGGAAGGTATTGAACACCACTTGAGCTGGAACTCGATTGACCGAATTGGAGATGTTGTTCAGTTTTTTGAAAATCATCCGGATGCACTGAAGACGCTCAAGGCGATGGAGACGACCAAACCAGAAACAAAGGAATAACGGTAATCCAAGGTTGAGATGTTGATTTTTGCGCAATCAGGCTTTACTTTAGAATCAAAATGGTGTTACATCGCTTGGTGTCGCGCTTTTTTGATGCACTAAAGAAGCCAAAACATCTTAATTCTTTGTTACAATATACATATTCGGAGGGGATATCATGTCAAATAAAGTGAAATCAGATATTGAAATTGCATCAAAAGCAGAAATTCTACCAGTTACGACTATTGCGGAACATTTAGGACTAGACGCAGATGCACTCGAACTTTACGGAAAGTATAAAGCAAAGTTATCCTATGATACCATTCACTCGCTAAAAGATAAAGAACCAGGAAAACTTGTTCTTGTTACGGCGATTAACCCAACGCCTGCTGGTGAAGGGAAATCGACAGTGACAGTTGGTCTTGGCGACGCACTCTCTAAAAAAGATAAGAAAACCGTTATTGCACTTCGCGAACCATCGCTCGGACCTACCATGGGTATTAAGGGCGGGGCAACAGGTGGCGGATACGCGCAGGTTATTCCAATGGAAGATATTAATTTACATTTTACTGGTGATTTCCACGCAATTACAGCAGCTAATAATGCTTTATCGGCATTTATTGATAACCATATGCAACAAGGGAATGACCTAGATATTGACGGTAGAAGAATCGTTTGGAAACGTGTAGTTGATTTGAACGACCGTGCACTTCGAAAAGTGGTTGTTGGTCTTGGAGGTCCTATTCAAGGGGTTCCACGTGAAGACGGTTTTGATATTACGGTTGCTTCTGAAATTATGGCGATCATTTGTTTAGCAAGTGATTTAAAAGATTTAAAGAAACGTTTAAGTGAAATCGTGATCGGTTATAACTATAAAAAAGAACCAATTACAGTTGGCGAAATGGGCTACGAAGGCGCTCTAACCTTACTATTAAAAGATGCTTTAAAACCTAATTTGGTGCAAACATTAGAACATACACCTGCCATCGTACACGGTGGACCTTTTGCTAATATTGCTCACGGATGTAATAGTGTTTCTGCGACAAGCACAGCACTTCGACTAGGTGAGTATGTAGTGACAGAAGCTGGATTTGGTGCAGACCTTGGTGCCGAGAAATTTTTAGATATTAAAGTTCCTGCCCTTGGAAAAGCGCCAGATTGCGTTGTTATTGTAGCAACGATTCGCGCACTGAAAATGCACGGTGGCGCTTTGAAAACCGAGCTTAGCGAAGAAAATGTGGATGCGCTAGCTAAAGGTTTTACTAATTTACAAAAACATACGGAATCTATTCAAACATTTGGTATTCCTTATGTTGTAGCCATTAATAAATTCATTACCGATTCTGACGCAGAAGTAGCGAAATTAGAAGCACTTTGCGAAGAACACGGCATTCCTTTCTCTCTGACAGAAGTTTGGGAAAAAGGCGGCGACGGTGGCCTTGAACTCGCGGATAAAGTCATTGCGGCTGTTGAAAGTGGAGAAGCGGACTACAAACGCATTTATGATGATGCGTGGTCGATAGAAGAAAAACTAGAAGCGATTGTGACGAAGGTTTACGGTGGTATTGGTGTGGAACTTTCCAGCAAGGCGCAGAAACAAATCGTTGAATTCAAAAAATATGGTTGGGACCGCTATCCGATTTGTATGGCGAAAACCCAATATTCCTTATCGGATGACCCAACATTACTTGGACGCCCAACTGATTTTGTTATTCACATTCGCGAATTCATTCCAAAACTTGGTGCTGGTTTTGTCGTTGCTTTAACAGGCGATGTAATGACGATGCCAGGTTTACCGAAAAAACCAGCGGCACTTAATATGGATGTCGATGAAAATGGGAATGCACAAGGTTTATTTTAAAAGTAAAAGTTCCAAAAGTGGAAGAGCCGCTTTTGGAACTTTTTTCATCTTAAGCAATTGCTATGTTCTATGTTTTCAGCTAGAATAGATAAGGACGAACAGGAAATGGATGGGACTAAATGAAACAATTAAAAGTGGAAAATTTAACAAAAACATATGGTGAAAAAAGCCTGTTTGAAAATATCTCGCTAACGATAACAGAGGGCGAACGTATTGGTTTAATCGGTGTAAATGGTACCGGGAAATCGACGTTATTGCAAATTATTTCTGGTAGTGAATCTGGGGATAAAGGTACTGTTACGAAAGCAAAAGATTATACGATTGGTTATTTGGCGCAAGATCCTGAATTTAATGAAGAAGATACAGTTCTTTCGGCTGTTTTTGACGGGGATACTGCGGCGCTTCGGGCAATGCGCAAGTACGAAGAAGTGTTACTTGCGATGTCACTTGATGCGGAAAATACCAAATTACACGATGCTTATACAGCCGCCAGCCAAGAAATGGATGCTAGTGCGGCTTGGGATATGAACACAGAAGCGAAAACGATTTTGGAGCGTTTAGGAATTACAGATTTAACCGCGAAAATAAGCGAGCTTTCTGGTGGGCAACGAAAACGGGTAGGTTTGGCGCAAGTCTTAATCGAGACGCCAGATTTACTCATTTTGGACGAGCCTACCAACCACTTGGATTTTCAGTCAATTCGTTGGTTGGAAGAATATTTAAATCGCTTTAAAGGGGCTGTCTTGCTTGTTACCCATGATCGTTATTTTCTTGACCGAGTGACAAATCACATGGTGGAGCTCGACCGGGGTTCGGCTTATCGATACGTTGGGAACTACGAGAAATTCATGGAATCTAAAGCCATTCGGATGGAAAACGAAGTCCGTGAATCTGAGAAAAATAAAAACCTTTATCGTAAGGAACTAGCATGGATGCGTCGCGGTCCTCAAGGGCGCGCCACTAAACAAAATGCCAGACAAGACCGTTTCCACGATTTAGAGAAAAAAGTGAAAACAAAAACCGATGACTCAGAACTGGCGATTGATTTTGTTACTAGTCGTCTTGGAAAAGATGTTTTCGAACTGAAAAACTTGGAAAAACGCTTTGATGAAAAACAAGTATTGCAGGATTTCAGCTTGATTATCCAACCTGGTGAACGCCTTGGTATTACAGGGAACAACGGAACTGGAAAATCGACTTTACTGAACATGTTGGCTGGAAAACTAGCGCCAGATGCTGGGGAAGTAGTCACAGGTCAAACCGTACAAATCGGTTACTATACGCAACAAAATGAAGAAATGGACCCGGATATGCGAATGATTGCTTATTTGCAAGAAGCGGGAGAGCAAGTCACAACTTCTGGTGGCGAAGTAATCAGTGTGAGTGCGATGTTAGAACGATTTTTATTCCCACCAAATTCCCACGGGAAGAAAATTGGTAGCTTATCAGGTGGAGAAAAACGACGGTTATTCTTACTTCGCATTTTGATGGAACGACCAAATGTCTTATTACTGGATGAGCCGACTAATGACTTAGATACGCAAACATTAACCGTATTAGAAGACTATTTAGAATCATTCAATGGTACCGTAATTACGGTTAGCCATGATAGATATTTCCTCGATAAAGTCGTAAACAAATTGCTCGTTTTCCGAGCAATTGGTGAAGTAGAAATTTTCTACGGTGAATATAGTGATTATTTGAAAGAGCTGGAGGCTAAAGCAAAACCAGCGAAATCAATGAAAAAAATGGCGAATACTTCGGTCGAAAAGGCAGCACCTGAGAAAAAAGAGAAAGTTAAACTCACCTACCAAGAACAACTCGAGTGGGACGGAATTGAAGATGCCATTAGTGAATTAGAACAAACCATTGAATCGCTTAATGAAACATTGGAACAAACCGGAGCAGACTTTACAAAAGCAGCAGAAATTAGCGAACTCATCACGGCAAAAGAAACGGAGCTCGAACAAATGATGGAACGCTGGGAATTTTTATCACAATACGCGGAATAAGGAGTGCGAACGATGAAACAATATTTGGATTTAGAAAAGTACGTTTTAGAGAATGGAACACAAAAAGGAGATCGCACTGGAACTGGAACAATCAGCACATTTGGTTATCAAATGCGTTTTGATTTACAAGAGGGCTTTCCGATTATGACAACAAAACGGGTACCATTTAAACTTGTAGTAAGTGAACTGCTATGGTTTTTACATGGAGATACGAATATTCGCTACCTTTTACAGCATAATAATAATATTTGGAATGAATGGGCTTTTGAGCGTTTTGTGAAAAGCGATGATTATAAAGGCGAAGATATGACTGACTTTGGACTGCGTGCTGAGCGTGATTCAGCTTTCAAAGAAGTGTATCAAGCGGAGATGGAGAAGTTTAAAGCTCGGATTTTAGAAGACGAAGCGTTCGCGAATAAATACGGTGAGCTAGGTAATATTTACGGTAAACAATGGCGCGAATGGAAGACTTCACAAGGAGAAACAATTGATCAGTTAGCGGATTTGATTGAAATGATTAAAACGAATCCGAACTCGCGTCGTTTGATTGTGTCTGCTTGGAATCCAGAAGATATTCCGAATATGGCTTTACCGCCATGTCATTCGCTATTCCAATTTTATGTAGCGGACGGAAAATTATCATGTCAGCTGTATCAACGTAGTGCCGATATTTTCCTTGGTGTACCGTTTAATATTGCAAGCTATGCACTTCTAACACACCTGATTGCACGTGAAGTAGGGCTGGAAGTTGGTGAGTTTATCCATACAATGGGTGATGCGCATCTTTATAATAATCATATTGAGCAAGTGAAAGAACAGTTGTCTAGAACACCGCACAAACTTCCAAAATTAGTGCTTTCAGATAAACCAGCAACGATTTTTGATTTTGATGTAGCGGATATTTCACTGGATGGTTATAATCCAGATCCAGCAATTAAAGCACCAATTTCAGTATAAGGGAGGTTTTCTTGGATGATTATTTTTGTTTGGGCACAAGACCGCGCTGGTAATATTGGAAAAGATAACAAAATGCCGTGGCACTTACCAGGAGATTTGCAGTTTTTCAAAAAAACGACGACTGGGAAAACACTTGTCATGGGGCGAAAAACCTATGAATCGTTAGGAAAAGCTTTACCAAATAGAAAGACAATCGTATTGACACGAGATCAAGGTCTCAAGTTAGATGATGCAGAGATACTTCATTCAAAAGAAGCTGTTTTAGCTCTTGCTGAGACAGGGGAAACAATCTATATAGTTGGTGGTGCAGAAATCTATCGTTTATTTATGGATGTGGCAGATCAGCTGATTGTGACAAAAATTGATGCAGAGTTTGAGGCTGATACTGCGTTTCCTGAAGTGGATTGGGAGAATTTTTCCGAAGTGGCGAAAGAATTCCATGAAAAAGATGAAAAAAATAAGTACAATTACACTTTTTATACGTATGAAAGAAATTAGTAGAAACGTTGCCTGTTTGCGGGCAACGTTTTTCGAGTGGAGTGAGTATTAATTGTTATCAAAAATGGAGATAAATAAACGCGCTTTGAAAGAAAATATGGCGCTTCTTGCTTGTCCGATTTGTGGCGAAGCATTCGAGTTTAAAGAGCCGCAGTCATTTGTATGCCTAGAAGGTCACGGGTTTGATATCGCCAAACCAGGTTACGTACATTTACTAAAACAAGCGCATAAAACAAAATACGATCAAGCATTATTCGAATCCCGTAAAAAAGTGATTGCGAGTGGCTTTTTTGAAAAATTAATCGAACGAGTGACAGAAATTATTGCGGAGAAGAAAAAAGAACAACTTGTTTTATATGATGCGGGTTGCGGGGAAGGAAGTCATTTGGCGCGAGTCGTATCAAATTTACAAGCGACTGGTGTTAATGTCCAAGCGGTTGGCTTAGATATCGCCAAAGAGGGAGTGAAACAAGCGGCACGCGACTATCCTGGTACTTCTTGGACGGTAGCTGATTTAGCCAATTGTCCGAATCAAGCAGAGACGGCGGATGTCATTTTAAATATTTTATCGCCATCGAATTACGTGGAGTTCAAACGGCTTTTAAAGAAGGATGGGTTTTTGTTAAAAGTAGTGCCAGAAGCGAATTATTTACGCGAATTACGTGAATTTATTTATGTTGATGAGAAAAGTAGTTATTCGAATGAGTCGGTCACATCACGATTAGCAGAAAAGTTAAGCGTAGAACATGTCGAACGAGTGACCTACAAAGCGCCGATTGCCAAAGAATTATTTGCAGATTTTCTTGAAATGACGCCACTTGGTTGGCATATTGAAGCGGATAAAAAAAGCGAATTACTGGGAAACCCACCGGAAGAATTAACCGTTGACTTGCAAATTATTATCGCGAATAGAGCACATCTTTTGTAAAAGCTATGTGAAAATTTCGCAATTTAAGCTATAATGAAGGGGAAAAATACAGAAGCTGGAGGAATGACATGAATCAATCAGAAACGAAAGCGTTAGAAGCACTGCAAAACGGATCAGACATACGTGGAATAGCTATTGCTACGGAAAAATATCAGATTACGCTAACAGACGAACGTGTAGAAAAGATTGCTTATGGCTTTGCGAAATGGCTAAAAGAGGAGAAAAAAGTGGAAGGTCAAGCGAAAGTGGCAATTGGCCATGATAGCAGACTTTCAGCTGAACGTTTAAAAGCGGCACTTGTCAAAGGGTTAACTTTTGCAGGAATCAATGTGGTGGATGTAGGGCTTGCAACTACGCCGGCCATGTTTATGGCAACTCAGTACGAAGACTATAACTGCGATGCCGGCATTATGATTACAGCGAGCCACTTACCTTTTATGTATAATGGACTAAAATTATTTACGAAATCTGGTGGAGCTGAACACGAAGATATTGATTATATCGTGGCTCACGCAGATAAATCATTCATAGAAAATGGACTAAATCTTGGGAAGGTAACAAAACAAGATTTACTTTCTACATATGCAGCAGACTTAACGGATAAAATTAGAGCTGGAATCACAGATGCAGCTGACAAAATGAAGCCACTTCTAGGAAGCCATATTATTGTCGATGCAGGGAACGGCGCTGGCGGCTTTTTTGCTGAGAAAGTATTGGCAGAACTTGGCTCAGACATTTCTGGAAGCCAGTTTTTAGATCCGGATGGAAATTTTCCTAATCATATTCCGAACCCTGACAATGAGGAAGCTATGGCTAGTTTGAAAAAAGCGGTCCTTGCTAGTGGAGCGGATTTAGGCGTGATTTTTGATACGGATGTAGACCGTGCTGCGATTATGGATAAAAATGGCGAAAGTTTAAACCGCAACCCATTAATTGCTGTTATCTCTAGTATTATTTTAGAAGAAAAACCAGGAACAACTATCGTGACTGACTCCACAACATCTGGGCATTTGCAAACCTTTATCGAGGCAAAAGGCGGGAAACAACACCGATTTAAACGTGGTTATCGTAATGTTATCAATGAAGCACTGCGCCTAAATGCAGACGGAACACCATCAGAAATTGCTATCGAAGTAAGTGGTCATGCCGCATTAAAAGAAAATTATTTCTTGGATGATGGCGCTTATCTCATTGCCAAAATTTTAATGACTTATGCCACTTTACGAAAAAATGGAAAAGATTTGCCAGATTTAATAGCCGATTTAAGAGAACCGGCTGAAAGCGAAGAAATTCGTTTGAGTATTACCGCAACCGATTTTAAAGCTTATGGAAAAGAAGTTCTAGCTGATTTTCTGACTTTCGTAGAAGCTGATCCGGATATGGAATTAGAACCTGTGAACCAAGAAGGAATTCGTGTGAATACGAAAGGTGCGATTGGTGAAGGCTGGTTCTTACTACGAATGAGCTTACATGAACCGGTAATGCCGATGAATTTAGAAAGTGATGAAGCTGGCGGCATCCGAAAAGTGAAAAATCGTTTAGCAGGATTTTTCGCGAGTAAAGCAGAATTAAAGATGTAAACTACAAAGCAGCTGATATATTTTGGCTGCTTTTTAATATGCTTTGAGTTCTAAATAATGCTAGCTGCATAGTACAGTATGATTGTGAATATGTTATTATAGTTATACAGTAAATAAATATGTCAAAAATAGCTACTAAGAAAATTGACTTATATTGGGAAGTTTTAAACTAATTTAAGTTTCAACAATGCGATACAATCAAGTGATTTTTTGATATATTTATTTGCTAATAGACAAAAAAAGGAGATGCAACTATGAAAAAGCTTAGAATATTTACTTTGATGCTTGCTTTTGCTCTATTTTTATTAGGTGGAGGAATTGTTGCACAAGCAGCAGAGGAAGCCCCAATCGATGAAAAGATAGTTGGGGAAACGGTAACAAATGACGGAGAAGAGTTTATAGTCGATGAGATTAGTGATTTAGAAGATGTTAATTCAACAACGGGGACGTTAGATACATCTGATGAAGTTGAGGTTGATTTATCAGGATTAACTATTGAAAATGAGGAAGCCGTTCTAACCCCAGGTTTAAAAACGATTTTTGGCGGAGATGGTAGAAAACTTGTAACAAATACAACTCAATATCCATATTCAACGAGCGCTTACCTTGTAATGGAATTTCCAAATGGAAAAACTTATATAGGTAGTGGACAATTGATTGGTGAAGATTCTGTACTTACAGCCGCTCATTGTTTATATGGTAAAAAAGATGGTGGATGGGCAAAAAAAGTGACTGTATATCCTGGATATAATGGCACGAAAGCTCCTTTTGGAACAGCAAAAGCAAGAAAAATGTATGTTCCAAAAGAATGGACAAAAAAAGAACCTTCTACAGAAGATTATGGTGTTATTAAATTAGATAAAAATATTGGGACAAAAACTGGAACAATGGGGTTAACAACTAATACATCTGGTGCAATTACTATTAGTGGTTATCATGGTGACAAAAAAGGGAAATTGTACACTCAAACTGGAAATATCTCTCAAGTCACTGCAAATAATGTTTTTTATAGATTAGATACAACAGGTGGTAGTAGTGGTAGTGGTGTTTATAATTCTAAAAAACAGATTTTAGCAGTAAACGCATATGAATATTTAAATGGTACCGGGGACAACTTTGGTACAAGAATAACAAAAGAAAAACTAAATAATATTTATACTTGGGCGTTTGACAATAATCTTTCTGTAAGCAAACAAAAAGGGATAAATTACGAGCTCCACGTCCAAAGTAAGGGATGGATGGGAAACGTTGCTAATAGTATGACTTCGGGCACAGTTGGCCTTGGCTTACGAGCAGAAGCAATGAAAATTAGTTTATCAGGGATGCCGTATTCTGGAGATATTCAATATCGCTCACATGTACAAGGTAGTGGATGGCAAGGTTGGTTGAAAAATGGGGAAATTTCTGGAACTCGTGGACAGTCAAAACGTCTGGAAGCTTTCCAAGTGAAATTAACTGGAAATATGGCTAAAAATTATAGTGTGCAGTATAGAGCGCATGTCCAAAATAAAGGTTGGCAAAGTTGGGTTAAAGATGGAGCAACAGCAGGAACAACAGGAGAAAGTTTAAGAATAGAAGCTGTACAAATGCGACTAGTTGCAAAATAAATTTAAAAGAATTTGGTGTGTAAAATGCCAAATTCTTTTTCTTTTACCAAATTGATTGAAAAAGTAGAGCTAGTATAGTAGAATTGAAAAGCAAGCACTTACTTTAAAAGGGAAATAAAGTACAGGAGTGTGTTTTTTGGAAACTTGGATTACAAGTATTATGGCTGATTTTGGCTATATAGGTATTTTTGTTTTGATTATGGTTGAAAACTTGTTTCCACCTATTCCCTCTGAGATTATCTTAACTTTTGGTGGATTTATGACGACAGTTACATCATTGAATGTCGTGATGGTGATTATTGTAGCAACACTAGGTTCTGTTGTGGGCGCAATTTTACTGTATAAAGTCGCTTCTTATTTTGGTAAAGAACGACTCACGAAAATTGTATTAAAATACGGCCGGATTTTGCGGCTGAAGGAATCTGATATTGAACGCGCAGAAAGTTTCTTTTTGAAATATGGAAGTTGGGCTGTATTTTTATGTAGAATGATTCCACTAATACGAAGCCTGATTTCGATTCCAGCTGGGATGACCAAGATGAAAATGTCGAGGTTTCTAATTTTGACGACCGCGGGAAGCTTACTTTGGAATACAGTTTTAATTGGACTTGGAGCTGTGCTTGGGGAGTCATGGAATGAAATTGTTGTTTTTATGGATAGCTTTTCAACAATAATTTATAGCGTCATTGCGATACTTGTTGTGGTCGGTTTAGGATACTTTTTCCGAGCACGTTTCAAAAAAACACTAGATGAAGAATAATGTAGGACCTTGAGGAATGATCTTCAAGGTTTTTCTTTTGCGATTTTCGCTTTCGTGCTATGATAGGTTGGACATAGAAAGGGGAGTGGACATATGCGGATTGGAATGCGAACGGTGAAAACCGCGATTGCAGCGACACTGGCGATAATTTTGGCGGAATGGCTACACTTGGAATATGCAGTTTCGGCAGGGATTATCGCAATTTTAAGTGTACAAAATACGAAAAAAGGGTCTTTACAACTAGCGATTCAGCGGGTTTATTCGACCGTTTTGGCACTATCTATTGCTGCCGTATTTTTCATGCTCATTGGTTATAACGCGGTGAGTTTTGGACTTTATTTACTGATTTTTATTCCGCTTGCTGTAAGACTGCATGTTGCTGACGGAATTGTTGTGAGCTCGGTACTCGTATCGCATATTTTACTCGAACAATCATTATCCTTTTTCTGGTTTAAAAATGAACTGTTACTTATGGCAGTTGGCGCTGGCATAGCGATTATTTTAAATTTATATATGCCAAAAATGGAAGACGAATTAAAACGCAGCCAACAAAAAATAGAAGCAATTATGCGGCAAATTTTGACGGAAATGACGCAAGGGCTTCGGAATCAGTCGGAGTATCATGATGAGTTTGGCTTATTAAATCAATTAAAGGGTACATTAGACTATGCACAGGAAAAAGCAGCAAGAAATTTAGACAATCAGTTTTTTGCTTCTTCCCACTATTATTCGCAGTACGTCGATATGCGGCTTGTGCAATATCGAATTTTAACACAGATGAAACGGCATTTAGTCGCGTTTGATCATTCTTCTGAGCAAAGTATGGCGCTGGCAGAAATTACAGAAAAAACAGCACAGACGTTAGATGAGCATAATACAGCAGAGGATTTAGTGGCGGAAATTACTAAGATGGTGCATGAGTTTCGAAGTAGTAAGCTCCCAGAGACACGAGCAGAATTTGAAAATAGAGCGATTTTATTCCAATTTATGAATGATTTGCGCTATTTATTAGAAATGAAGCGTGACTTTTATGCGGAGTTTGGACTAAAAGAAAAAGAAATGACGAGGGGACGATGAACGATGGTTGAAAAAATTGGTCAAGTGATGTTATATGTAGAAAATCAAGCTGCAGTGAGAGATTTTTGGGTAGAAAAATTAGATTTTGTCGTAGTTTCAGAAGAAGTGGTAAATGGCGAAATTCAGTGGATTGAGATAGCGCCAACAAAAGGTGTAGAAACTACTTTTGTTCTTCAAAACAAAAAGAAAGTGGCGGAAATGAACCCAGAAATGAATCTTGGGACACCATCTATTTTACTATTTGGAAATAATGTCGCAGAACTTTATGAAGAATATAAAGATAAAGGCATTACGGTTGGTGATTTGGTCGATTTACCAATGGGCCGGGTGTTCAATTTTTCGGATAACGAAGGAAATTACTTTGCGATTTGTGAAAAATAATAGGAGAAAAAGCCAGATGACAGTCTATTTGATTGTCATCTGGCTTTTTTTAGATAGTTGGAACTAATTGTTTCTCAGCTAATGCTGCTTGAGCTGCTGCAAGGCGGGCAATGGGAACGCGGTACGGGGAACAAGAAACATAGCTAAGTCCTAATTGATGGAAGAACTGGATAGATTCCGGATCGCCACCATGTTCGCCGCAAACCCCCATTTTTAAATGTTCCGAAGTCATTCGTCCACGTGTAACTGCCATTTCAACTAGTGCGCCGACACCATTTTTATCAATCGAAACAAATGGATCTTTAGGTAAAATATCTTTTTCATAATAATCGGCTAGGAACTTGGTCGCATCATCACGTGAAAAACCATAAGTGAGCTGTGTTAAATCATTGGTTCCAAAGCTAAAGAACGCTGCTTCCTCGGCGATTTCGTCTGCAGTTACACACGCTCGCGGAATTTCAATCATTGTTCCGATATCATAGGGAATCACCACTTGTTCTCTATCAAAAATAGCTTGGACTGCTTGTTGCAGTTCTTTTTTTATATAGCTAAGTTCGTTTTTCGTAGCGATGAGTGGAATCATGATTTCCGGGTGAACATCTATTCCTTCATTATGAACGATAATTGCACTTTCGATAATTGCTTCCGCCTGCATCCGGTAAATTTCTGGGAACGTAATAGCAAGCCGGCAACCACGATGTCCGAGCATGGGATTGGCTTCTCTTAGTCCGTTGATTCGGTTTGTAATTTGAGGAACGGTTCGATTCATCGCGCCAGCCAATTGTTCTATTTCTTGCTTCATTGTTGGTAAAAATTCATGTAAAGGTGGATCAAGCAAGCGAATGTTTACCGAACGACCGTCTGCAATACGGAATAATTCATTGAAATCGGCTTTTTGCATTTCTTTTAAAATTGCTAAAACAGATTCGCGCTCGTTTAATGATTCTGCTAAAATCATTTGGCGTACATAAGGAATTCGTTTTTCATCAAAAAACATATGCTCGGTACGGCAGAGACCAATACCTTCCGCACCAAATAAAAGCGCTTTTTTAAAGTCTGCTGGGGTATCTGCATTTACTCGAATCATTAATCTTTTCTCCGCATCAGCCCAGGCCATCAGCTCATCAAAATGGCCACCAATTTTCGCTTCTCTGAGGGCAATTTCTCCAAGGTAAACTTTGCCGGAACTACCATCAAGGGAGAGCGCATCACCTTCATGCAGTGTGTCGCCAGTAGGAAGAATGATCGTTTTATCTTTTTCATTAATAGTAAGTTCGGCACATCCAGCGATACAGCATTTTCCCATTCCGCGGGCAACGACGGCAGCGTGAGAAGTCATACCACCATGAGCGGTTAAAATAGCGTTACTCCGTGCCATGCCTTCGATATCCTCAGGAGAAGTCTCATTACGAACTAAAATGACAGGAATGCCACGTTCGGCTGCTTGGACAGCTTCTTTTGCTTCAAAGAAAATTTGCCCCGTTGCAGCACCAGGGCTTGCAGGTAAACCAGTTGCGATGACTTGACCATTTTTAAGAGCGCTTTCAAGAAAAGTTGGATGAAGTAATTGGTTTAGTTGTTTTGTTTCCACACGCATAATGGCTTCTTGACGAGTGATTTTTCCTTCATGGACAAAATCAATGGCCGCTTGAATAGCTGCTTTGGCTGTTCGCTTGCCACTTCTAGTTTGTAAGACATAGAGTTTGCCTTTTTCGATGGTAAATTCAATATCTTGCATGTCTAAATAATGATTTTCGAGAAGTTCACAAGTCTGGAGGAGTTCCTTGTAAACAGTGGGCATTCTTTCTTCCAGCGCACTTATCGGCTCAGGGGTGCGAATTCCTGCAACCACATCTTCACCTTGCGCATTCAGTAAAAATTCCCCGAACACCTTCTTTTCACCGGTGGAAGGATTGCGGGTAAAGGTAATGCCAGTTCCACTCGTTTCTCCAGTGTTTCCAAAAACCATCGCTTGAATATTAACGGCTGTACCAAAACTTGCATCAATATCATGTAATCTGCGGTAAATAACAGCGCGAGGATTCATCCAGGAATCAAAAACAGCGATTATCGCAAGCCGCAGTTGTTCCAGTGGATCTTGTGGAAAGTCTATACCAGTTGCTTGGCTAAAAATTAGTTTGTAAGCATCGATGAGATTGCTTAAATCAGTCGCAGTTAATTCTGTATCTAAGCGGTAGTTGTTTGCTTTTTTGATGCGACTAAGAGCCTGTTCAAATTGGTAGCTTGGAATTTCAAAAACAACGTCACCGAACATTTGAATAAAACGGCGGTATGAATCATAAGCCGAACGAGCATCACCAGTTAAGTTGGCGAGCCCTTCTGCGGCTTGGTCATTTAAACCGAGATTGAGCACGGTATCCATCATACCGGGCATCGAAAAAGGGGCACCCGAACGAACGGAAACGAGTAGAGGGTTTTCTGCAAATCCGAAAATTTTCCCGGTTTGTTTTTCCAGTTCTGCTAAATGAATTTTTACTTCTTCAAATATAGCTTCGGAAAGGTGTTTATTGTTTGCCGTGTAATCGTTACAGGCATCGGTCGAGATAATAAAACCAGGAGGCACAGGCAAACCGATATTCGTCATTTCGGCCAAATTAGCACCTTTTCCTCCTAAAATATTTTTCATTTCTTTAGAACCTTCACTGAACTGATAGACAAATTTTCTCACATTATTCACCTCTTCAAATTAGTGGTAACTCGTGATAATTTCCGTGATTAGGGCAGCGGTTTCCTCAATGGCTTTATCTTCTACATGAATGACTTGGCAGCCAAGCTTTTTGAATGTGTCATAACCATATTCTAGTTCCTCTAAAATGCGTTTTTCACTGGAATAACTGCTTGCTTCGTCTAAACCAATGGATTTTAAACGGACTTTGCGAATTTGCGCTAGTTTTTCTGGGGTGGTTGTAAGGCCGATAATACGTTCCGCTGGGATTTGGAAAAGTTCAGCTGGAATCGGAATTTCGGGAACAAGTGGTACATTAGCAACTTTCCAATTTTGATTGGCAAGAAAGCTACTCAGAGGGGTTTTGCTCGTTCTTGATACCCCAACAAGAACAATATCTGCATCTAATAGGCCACGTGGATCTTTACAATCATCATATTTTACTGCAAATTCAATGGCAGCAATACGATCAAAATAATTGCTATCAAGACGACGCATATTTCCTGGGTCTTGTTTAGATTTTAAGCCAGTTTTTGCTTCGACCGCAGCGGTTAGTGTATGTAACAAATCTACGTTTGGAATATTGTTTTGCACACAAAAATTAGTGGCATACTCAGCTAATTTAGCTTGTACGAGCGTTTGAACGACGATACCATCTGCCGCTTTGGCTTCTTCTAACGTTTCAAGTAAAGTGCTCTCATCACGAATAAAAGCATGGCGGCGAATGTCCGCAGGCTTATTAAGCGAAAACTGAGCTGTTACCGCGCGAATAATATGTTGAGCAGTTTCTCCGATAGCATCTGAAATAACGTATATAATAACCGGATTTTCCATATTTTCCTCCTACTAAACCTTTTTAATTGTATCTACAAATAGCGCAGTAATACGGGTTTTTGAAATTTTTCCGACGACTTTGGTGTTTTCTAGAACAGGAAGCGAATCGATTTGGTGGAATACGAGTTGTTCTGCGGCATGTAACACAGTGTCGTTTTTCGTAACGGTAACGAGGTTTGGCATCCGCGTCATAATTGTCGCAATCGGCGTCGCTTTTGTATCTGCATCAGCAAGGGCGCCTTTTAGCAAGTCTTTTCTAGAGACAAGCCCAACCAAAAGATCCTCATCAACGACGTATAAACTACCAATATCTTCCATAAAGAGCATAACAATCGCATCATACACACTCGTTTCTTTTTTTGCGAAAAATGGTTGCGTCATAATATCGGCTACTTTTAACTGACGAATTTCATCAAAGTGAATTGGATTCGTTTCTAAACCAGAGTAAAAGTAACCAACTTTTGGACGAGCATCTAAAATGCCAGTCATGGTTAAAATTGACAAGTCAGCTCGAATGGTGGCTCGTGTTAGTTTTAAATGCGCAGCGATAGAGTCACCTGTAGCAGGCTCATTCGCGCGAACATAGGCAACAATTTGATGTTGTCTAGGAGAAAGTTCGATGGGAATCACATCCTTTTATTGTGTTATGCTAATCATTATATAGTATGACATAATTAAAAACAAGTCTCAATTGTGACATACTATATAAAAAGACCTTCTCGCATTGGAGAAGGCCTTTGCATTGCGTTATTTAAACATAAAATAAAATACAGAAATACATAAAAGCGGTTCCCGCGATAACAAATAAATGCCAAATCGCGTGCATATACGGGACACGAGGGATACTGTAAAAAACAGCACCTACTGTAAACATAATCCCACCAGTTGCAAGTAACCAAAACCCAGTTGGAGTCAGCCCGGCATAAAGCGGTTTAATGGCAAACATAACCATCCAACCCATAAGTAAGTAAACACTTGTCGACAAAAGTTTTAATTTGCCAGTCATGAATATCTTATAAATAATCCCAGCAATTGCGAGGCCCCAAATGACACCAAATAGTGTCCAGCCGAGTGTCCCTTGAATCGTAATCAAAACAAATGGCGTATAACTGCCAGCAATTAATACATAAATCGCTGCGTGGTCCATAATGTTAAAAACCGTCCGCGCCTTGCAAGGTTTAAAACTATGAAGCAGGGTGGAACAAATATAAAGCAACATGAGGGAAATTCCATAAATTAAAAAACTTGTTAAATAAAGAGGATTATCTTTTCCGGCGGCGAATATTATAAGTAAGACGAGCGCGGGAATACTAAGGATAAACCCAATACCATGCGTTATAGCATTGGCTACTTCTTCTTTCCAATTGTAAGAAGTGACATTCATTTTATCACCATACTTTTCTACAAATTTTGTGTGTTTTATATATCTATCATACGCTAAAAAATACAGAATAGAAAGACAAATACCATTTCTTTCTCTTTTCTTAAAACTAGTTTATAGGTTGTGTATACTGCCGGGGATGTTATAATAAGATAAAATAAGCAAAACTGGATGTGGCTATATGAGAAAAATAAAAATTATCACAGATTCAACTGCTGGACTAACATTAGAAGAAGCAGCAAAATGGAATATTGATGTTTTATATTTAACCGTAGAAATTGATGGGCAAATATACAACCCTAAAACAGACATTACACCAGAAGAATTTATGGTACGAATGGCAGAAACAAAAGAATTACCAAAATCTTCTCAACCTGCGATTGGTTCTTTTGTGGAAGCATACGAAAAATATACGGCTGAAGGCTATGAAATTCTTTCTATCCACTTAACTGAAAAACTAAGTGGTACTGTCAATGCGGCTCGCCAAGCAGCTGATATGGTAGAAGGAAATATTACGGTTGTAGACTGCGATTATACAGCTCGTGGGCAAGCATTCCAAGTACTAAAAGCTGCTGAAATGGCTCAGTCGGGCGATTATTCTGTAGAGGAAATTCACGCAAAAATTAATGATATTCGTGACAAAACAAAACTTTATATCGTTGTCGTAACACTCGATAATTTAATTAAAGGTGGACGTGTTGGACGGATGCAAGGCTTCTTCGGTAGTCTTTTAAATATCAAATTAATTGCCAAATTAACTGACGGACAATTGGAAGAAGAAACGAAAGTCCGCAGCAACAAAAAAGTATTACAATATTGCCTAAACCTAATTAAAGATGAACCGAAAAAAATTCAGCATCTAGACGTTGTTCATGCGGATGGGCTTAATCTGGCGGATGATTTCATCGCTGAATCAAAAGAAATAACCGGTTTAACAGAAATTCCACTATTTTTTGCAGACCCAGTTATCTCCACACATGCTGGAACTGGTGCGTTTGCATTTATGTACTATACTGACTAAGTGAGTGATTGCATATGACAAAGAAAAAATGGCTGTGGCTTACAGGGAGCGTGCTTGTTATCGCACTTCTTGTTGGCGCAGTTTTTGGTATCAAGTATTATAAAGAATCAAAAGAAATTCCGATTAATCTCGTTGCCATGGGTGATTCATTAACAGAAGGTGTTGGTGATGAAAACAAAGAGGGCGGATATGTCGGCATTATCCCTAAAGAACTAGAAGAAGAATCAAACATTCCAAGCGTAAAAACGAGTAATTACGGGGTATCTGGAAACAAAATAACCCAACTCGAAAAACGTTTAAAAACAAACAAAGACTTCCAAGAAGATGTCAAAAATGCGAATGTAATAACAATCACCATTGGCGGAAATGATGTCATGGCTATTTTGCAATCTCGTCTGTTAAATGTAAATGTAGATGATTTTACAAAAGCAAACAAAGAATTCCAACAAGAGTTAGAGACACTTCTAAAAGACATTCGGTCCTATAACAAAGATGCAGCGATATTTTTAATGGGTATTTACAATCCATATACAACTTATTTCAGCGATATCAAACAATTTGACGAGATTATCTCTGATTGGAATAAAGCTTCCAAGAAAACTATCCAGCAAGATAGCAATGCTTATTTTGTACCTATTGCAAAAGTTTTAGAAGACCGAAATGCAGATAATAAAGATAAACCTAATTCGCTACTGTCAGATGATTATTTCCATCCTAATCATAGAGGATATGAGAAGATGACATCGGAATTAGACAAAGCCATCGTAAAACAATTAAACGAAGGCAATATTCCCAAATAGAAAGGTGTTAAAATCGTGCAGAGAGAAACACGATCGGCTCCAAAAAAACCAAAACGTAATTATTGGAAATGGGTATGTATCACATTAATTAGTGTACTTCTAATTTCTGCTGGCTGGATTTATGTAGCAGTATTCAAACTCAGCCCGCAAGATGAACCCACGCCATCCCTGATTAGCAATAAATCAATGGTTGAATTTCAAACGAGTACAACAAAAGCTGACTTAAACCAATTGATTAGTTCTTATATAGAAGATTTTAGCAAAGATCAAGATATCGGTTATAAAGTTTTCGTCGCAAATAATGTTAATTTTACTGCCGAAGCTGAAATTTTTGGTGAACCAGTCGAACTACGCTTGAAATTCTCACCGGAAGTTGTCGATAATGGCAATGTTGAGTTGACGCTTAAAGATATGTCCGTTGGCGCTTTGCCACTGCCCGTGTCTTACGTAATGAACTATGTAAGCAAAAACTATAAATTCCCTGATTGGGTGACAATTATGCCTAAAAAGGAAAAAATCTACCTTTCCCTAGATAAACTAAAACTGCAAGGCGGCACAAAAGTACGTGCTGATACGCTAAATTTGAAGAAAGATGACATTTCGTTTACACTTTTAGTACCAGTTAAGTAATTTGGCTGGCTGAATCCTAGTTAGGGGGCATTTTTATGACAAAAGAATCACTTGAAAAAGCAACATTTGCTGGAGGATGCTTTTGGTGTATGGTAAAACCTTTTGACACGCAACCAGGAATTGAAAAAGTTATTTCAGGTTATACGGGTGGTCATACGGTTAATCCAACCTATAAAGAAGTTTGCAGCGGGACAACAGGACATACAGAAGCAATCCAAATCACATTTGATCCGGCAGTTTTTCCATATGAGAAATTAGTCGAAGTATATTGGCAACAAACTGATCCGACTGATGCGGCAGGCCAATTTGTTGACCGTGGTGATTCGTATCGACCAGTTATTTTTTACCACAATGAAGAGCAAAAAGAAATTGCTGAAAAATCAAAAGCAGCCCTTGATGCGAGTGGTAGATTTAAAAAGCCGATTGTCACAGAAATTGCCAAAGCAGAAACATTTTATCCTGCTGAAGAATATCATCAAGATTTTTACAAGAAAGAAAAAGCGCACTATGAGGGATATCAAGTTGCTTCAGGTCGTGCTGCATTCATAGATGCCAACTGGAAAGGGTGAAATCAAATGGATGAAAGTAAAAAGAACGAGCGCCTTCAACAACTAACAGATATACAATATAATGTGACCCAAAAAGCGGGTACCGAACGCCCATTTCAAAATGAATTTTATGATAATGAGGCAAAAGGCATTTATGTAGATATCGTTTCAGGAAAGCCGCTTTTTTCATCCAATGACCAGTACGATGCTGGCTGTGGTTGGCCGAGCTTTACTAAGCCTATTGATGAAGCAGAAGTTATTGAACATCGAGATTTGACCCATGGTATGATTCGGACGGAAGTGAAATCTGCTGATGCTGATTCCCATTTAGGGCATGTTTTTCCAGATGGACCACAAGATAAGGGTGGACTTCGCTACTGCATTAACTCCGCAGCGCTCAGATTCATACCTGTGGATAAGTTAGAAGAAGAAGGCTACCAAGCATATAAGAAAATCTTTGAATAAACACATGATGCCAGAAAATGAAATGCGTAGAATAATATCGCGAAATCATTCTCTGGCATTGTTGTGATAAGGAGCGATACACATGTTAAAAATAGCGGTAGTAGGGCTTGGCGGCATTGCACAAAAAGCATATTTGCCAGTTTTTGCTGAAATGGAAAATATCGAGGTACATCTTTACACGAGGGATGCGCAGAAATTAAAGCATTTAAGTGAGAAATATCGTTTTGATCATTATCATCAAAGTATTCATTCTATGATTGAGTCTGGCGTGAATGCAGCGTTTGTTCATTCATCTACAGCAAGCCACCCAGAAGTAATCCGGACTTTTCTAGCAAATCATATTCCAGTTTATGTGGATAAACCAATTGCCGACAATTTATCCGAAGTAGAAGAATTAACACGCCTAGCTGAAGAACAAAATACGATACTTATGACTGGCTTTAATCGCCGTTACGCGCCAAAATATCAAGAATTAAAAGCCTTAACAGATACCAACATGATTATTATGCAAAAAAATCGCGCGGCGCAACCGGGTGAGGCTCGTACATTTATTTATGACGATTTTATTCATGTCATTGATACCGTGCGTTTTTTACTAGATGCCCAAATAGAACAGTTACATGTCGTTCCGGTATGGCAAGAGAACCTTCTAGCAAGTATAACGGTACAAATTACAGCGGGAGGTAAAGTGGCAACGGCGATTATGAACCGAGATAGCGGCGTGAACGAAGAACGATTAGCAGTGATGACCCCGAGCGCCAAATATGAAGTAGAAAATGTTACGGAAACGCATATTTATGAAGGGACAACAGAGCGGTTTGAGCGTTTTGGAGATTGGGAAACGACGCTTTACAAAAGAGGTTTTGTATCTATCATCCAAGCCTTCTTAACGGCCGTGCGAAATGGGGAAAAAGCACCAATTTCCAAAGAAGATGCCTTAGAAACACATCGACTTGCAGAAGAAATTCTACGTAAAATCGAAAATTAACTTTATTTTTTTCAGGAAATCAACTATAGTTAAAGCATAAAAAGAGCGGAGTGTGTTGTACGTTGGGAAGATCATTTTATCATTTTTTAATGACATATCGGGACCCGAAGCTAACAGATCAGAAAACGGAATTTGCCAACAATGCATACCGAGATCATAGTTTTCCAAAGCAAACAAGAAACTACCATATTCTTTGTGATTATCTGGAGTTTAATGCGCCGTATTTACCGGGAATGTCTATTTTTGATGAACTTTGGGATGCTTATTTGCTAGATGAAGAGAAAAACAAACACTAGGAGGAAAAAAGATGAGCGTACATATCGAAGCAAAACAAGGGGAAATTGCAGAAACTATTTTATTACCAGGAGATCCATTGAGAGCAAAATATATTGCGGAAACATTTTTGGAAGATGTCGTTTTATTCAACCAAGTGCGAGGCATGTTAGGATTTACTGGTACATACAAAGGCGAAAAAGTTTCTGTTATGGGAACTGGTATGGGAATTCCATCTATTTCGATTTATGTAAATGAATTAATTCAAAGCTATGATGTGAAAAACTTGATTCGCGTTGGTACTATGGGCGGCATTCAAGCGGATGTAAAAGTACGTGATGTTGTCATTGCACAAGCGGCATCAACGGATTCGCAAATTAATCGCAATACTTTTGCTGGCGTAGATTTTGCACCAGTAGCTGATTTTTCTCTTCTAAAAAAAGCGTATGATGCAGGTATCGAAAAAGGATTATCGCTTAAAGTTGGGAATGTTTTTTCTGCAGACCGTTTTTATAATGATCAACTAGACAAACAACAATTAGCAGACTATGGTGTGCTTGGAATTGAAATGGAAGCAGCGGCACTTTATACGTTAGCACAAAAATATGGTCGTCGTGCTTTAGCTATTTTAACTGTAAGTGACCATATTTTCACTGGGGAAGAAACATCCGCGGAAGAGCGCCAAACTACTTTCAATGATATGATTGTTGTAGCACTTGAAGCAGCAATAAAATAATTTTAATTACTAACTTAGAATTAGACTTAATGTATACAGGAAGGTTGATAAACAGATATGAGTTCTTTATTAACAATTGCTTTAGCTGTTAGCATCAGTTGTGTCCACACAGTGGAAGATCAATATTTTGGTGGCACAAATGCTGATTCCATCGCTAAAGTGGAGCAAAAATCGTCAGGCAATCAAACACTTGCGGAATTAGAAAAAGATCCACTTTATCCATACATTGATAAACAAAATAAATTAACAGAAAAAGATGGTATAAAGTATATTGAAAATGAGGAAAATATGTTGGTTTTAGCTAACAAAGATTATTCATTGCAACCAACATATACCCCCCCTGACTTGGTTCGTCCAAATGTTACATTCTCTTTTGGCAGCCAACAAGTCGAAAAAGCACAGCTAAGAAAAGAAGCAGCAACTGCATTAGAAGAAATGTTCGTAGCTGCGAACAAAGATGGTAAGAAACTATTCGCCGTATCTGGTTATCGATCGTACAAACGCCAGCAAGAAGTCTTCCAAGCAGAAGTAAATGCGAAAGGTGACCAAAAAGCGAGAGAAGCAGTAGCGTATCCAGGTACTAGCGAACATCAAACTGGTTTAGCGATGGATATCTCATCAGAAAACCAATCATATGAACTCACAGAAGCATTCGGAACAACTCCTGAAGGCAAATGGTTGCAAGAAAATGCCCACAATTATGGTTTTATCTTGCGTTATATGAAAGGGCGAGAAGCTATCACGAAGTATCAATATGAATCTTGGCATTATCGTTATGTTGGTAAGGATGCGGCAACGATTATTTACGAAAACAACTGGACTTTAGAAGAATTTTTTGAACATGTTAAGGCACTTCAAAAGAAAGTAGATGCCGCGAAATAACAAGATTTTGAGCCATAAACAAGCATTTGTTTATGGCTTTTTTTTTGTTCTCAGAAATTAAATGGTTGCATAAAATACCTATAGGGGGTATACTGTTAATTGTAGAAACAAAGGAGGAGAAAAAATGAAACACGATCAACCAATTGTTCCACGCAAAGAAGATGAAACGAAATTACTTCAAAATCGTTTGCGACGTATCGAAGGCCAAATCCGCGGTATCGCTCAAATGGTCGAGGATGATAGATATTGTACAGACATTTTAGTTCAAATTTCAGCAGCGAATAAAGCGCTCAAAAATGTTGGTTTACAAGTACTAGAACATCATACAGCACACTGTGTTGTAGATGCAGCAAAAAATGGGGAAGATGACGTAATGGAGGACTTACTTAAAGCAATACGTCAATTTTCGAAAACCTGAGGGGGGTATATACGATGAGTGATAAATATGTAAGACAAGATTTAAACATTTTTGGAATGACTTGTGCGGCCTGTTCCACGAGAATTGAAAAATCGTTAAATAAAGCAGATGGTGTAGAAAAAGCGAATGTCAACTTAGTAACGGAAAATGCAGCCGTATATTATGACCCGGAAGTTACATCGACAGAAGATTTGATTAAAGTTGTTAAACATGCGGGTTATGACGCGGCGGAAAAAATGTCTAAAGAAGAAAAAGATGCTGTGTTAGAAAAGAATTTCAAAAAAGAAGTGAGACGTTTTATTCTTTCGGCGGTTCTTTCCTTACCATTACTTCTTACCATGGTGACACATATTCCGTACATTCATGAAATGGTGTTTGCGGAAACGATTGGTAACTGGATTAATCCAACCATCCAATTAGTACTCGCAACGATTGTTCAGTTTTATATTGGTTGGCGGTTTTATGATGGGGCTTATAAAGCGCTTCGAGGTAAAAGTGCAAATATGGATGTATTAGTCGCACTTGGGACTTCTGCTGCTTATTTCTATAGTGTAGTGGAATACATTCGTCACATGATTGATCCGAGCGTGATGCCGCATTACTACTTTGAAACAAGTGCTGTGTTAATCACCTTAATCTTGTTAGGTAAATTACTTGAATCATACGCAACATCGAGAACAACCGAATCTATTGCTGGTTTACTTGAATTACAAGCAAAAGAAGCGACCGTTATTCGAGAAGGAAAAGAATGGTTAGTGCCAGTAGATTCATTGAAAATTGGCGATATTATCCTTGTTCGTCCGGGTGAAAAAGTTCCGATGGATGCCGAAATTATTTCTGGTGAAACGAGTATTGATGAAGCGATGATTACTGGGGAACCTGTACCAGTAGAGAAGAAACCAGGCGATTCTGTTATTGGCGCAACGATTAACTTTGACGGGGCTTTCCAAGCAAAAATTACGAAACGAATGGAAGAAACCGTTTTAGAATCCATTATTCGTTTGGTGGAAGAAGCGCAAGGTATTAAAGCGCCAATTCAACGTTTGGCAGATAGAATTTCCGGCATATTTGTACCAATTGTACTTGGGATTGCTGCTGTAACCTTTATTATTTGGTATCTTGTTACTGGAACGGTGGATGGTTCACTTGAAGCTGCGATTGCGGTATTAGTTATCGCCTGTCCCTGTGCGCTTGGTCTTGCAACGCCAACCGCTATCATGGCTGGAACTGGTAAAGGCGCCGAAAGTGGGATATTATTTAAAGGTGGCGAACATTTAGAACGTACTTCTAAAGTGGATACTATCGTTTTTGACAAAACTGGTACTTTAACAGAAGGTAAACTAGAAGTGAGTGATAAAAAAGCAGCCAATGATCACTTTTTCCCTTATTTATTCTTAATGGAACAACAATCAGAGCATCCGATTGCGAAAGCGATTATTAAGATGTTAGAGCCAGAGAATATAGATGCTTCCGCAGTGAAACAAGGGAAAATCCGCGCGAAAGCTGGGCACGGCATGACCGGTAATCTGGATGATAGTAAAGTGGAACTAGGTGCTTACCGCTATGTTTCTTCCCTTACAACGATTCCAAAAGAAGATGATGAATTAATCGAAAGTTGGATGCATGCAGGAAAAACAGTCGTAGCAATGGCAATTGATGGTGTATACGCAGGTGCCCTCGCTTTATCTGACACACCACGACCAGAAGCAAAAGAAGCTATCCAAAAACTAAAAGCACAAGGTATTAAAACAGCAATTTGTTCTGGGGACCAATCTGTTGTCGTAGAAAATATGGCTAAAGATTTAGGTATTGATATGTTCTTTGCCGAACAACTACCAAATGATAAGAGCGCCTTAGTCGAGAAATTACAGCAAGACGGTCATATCGTTGCATTCGTTGGTGATGGCATTAATGATGCTCCAGCTCTTGCGGCAAGTGATATTGGGATTAGTATCGGTACTGGAACTGACATTGCGATTGAAACAGGAGATGTAACACTTGTAAGTCATCGTTTAACACTCATTCCAGAAACAATCGAACTTTCCAAAGCAACCATGCGAAACATCCGTCAAAACTTTTTCTGGGCGCTAGCATATAACTGTGCGGGTATTCCAATTGCGGCACTAGGCTTACTTGCCCCTTGGGTAGCAGGACTTGCGATGGCATTTAGTTCCGTTTCTGTTGTCACAAACGCACTTCGCTTAAAAAGATATAAATTTAAATCATAGGAGGAATTTAACATGGAAAAATTAACATTAAATGTAGAAGGTATGACTTGTTCTCACTGCGAGGCTCGCGTAACAAAAGCTTTATCAGAAGTTAATGGCGTGAAAAGTGCAGTAGTATCACTTGATGAAGGAACAGCTACTGTTGAGTTTGAAAAAGGACAAGTGACAGAAGATGCGTTAATTGATGCTGTGGAAGAAGCAGGTTATGAAGTAGCTTAATTTAAAAGCGAAAAGGAGGATTCTGTCCAGAATCCTCCTTTTTTGTGTAGCATGAAAAAAAGATACCAAAATGAATGGAAAACTGGTAAAATAAATGAGTTAAATAAAATGTGCTATTACTAGCCACATTTTACATAGAAAGTGGTGAAGAAAGATGGAAGAATCCCCACAAAACGAACCAAATAACGTGGAGAAAGACGAAGAACAAAAAGCAAAACCCGGCAATGGTTATATAAAAATGAAGTTATTCCCATTTATAATGCTACTATTCGCTTTTGTTTTTGTGACGGCATTAGTGACTACAATCGTAATGTCTTTAGGGGATGACAAGCAAGTAAAAGTGAGCATTCCAGAACGAAAAGAATTTACCAAGCTCTACGATGTATACGACGAAATTACAAGCAAATATTATAAAGATACAAAATCTACAACGATGATAGATGGAGCAATAAATGGTATGGTCAATTCATTAGATGATCCTTATTCCACATTTATGTCGAAAAAAGAATCTTCAGAGTTTAACGATACAATTTCTGCTAGTTTTGAAGGTATTGGTGCGGAGATTCAAGAAAAAGATGGGGCTATTGTAATAGTTTCGCCAATCAAAAACTCTCCAGCCGAAAAAGCTGGTTTACGGCCACAAGATATTATTACACAAGTAGATGGGAAGTCTGTTAAAGGCGATACAGCAACAGAAGCAACACAAAAAATCCGTGGTGAAAAAGGCACCAAAGTAACCCTGACCATTCAACGTTCCAACGAAGATAAACCATTTGATGTCACGATTACTCGTGATGAAATTCCAATCGAAACGGTGTACAAAGAAATGGGCAGTGACAAAATTGCGCACGTCACCATTAGTACATTTTCAGAAACAACCTATGATGAGCTTGAAAAGGCATTGAAATCCCTTGAAAAAGATGGCATGAAGGGCCTTGTTCTTGACCTGCGAGGAAATCCTGGTGGGTTACTTGATCAAGCAGTTTCGATTTCTAGCCTCTTTGTTCCCGATGGCAAAATTGTTGTACAAGAGCAGGACAAAGACGGTGATAAATCAGCCATTAAAGCGGATAGTAGCTCACATGGAGATTATAAAGTAAAAGTACCAACCACTATGTTAATAGATGGTGGTAGTGCAAGTGCTTCAGAAATCCTTGCTGCTGCAGCAAAAGAATCTGGTGGCATTAAACTTGTCGGCACGAAATCATTTGGTAAAGGTACGGTCCAAACGGCAACAACTTTATCTGATGACTCCACGCTTAAATTAACTGTCGCAAAATGGTTAACACCTAATAGCGAATGGATTCATGAAAAAGGTATTACGCCAGATGTAGTTGTGAACATGCCAGATTATGCAACTATGACTATCCCGTCTTCCACCAAAGTCTACAAAAATGGCGATTTCGGTGATGATGTTAAAACCATTGAAACATTGCTAAAAGCACTAGATTACAATGTTGGGAAAGTAGATGGCTTATACGATACAGACACAGAATATGCTGTTCAAAGATTCCAAGCAGCAAATAAATTAGATGTGACAGGAATTATGACAGGTGTAACAACCGATAAATTAGTCGAATTAACACAAAAACATCTAAAAGAAACAGATCCACAACTACAAAAAGCAAAAGCCTTGGTGAAGTAAACGTACGACTTTTTTGAAAAACTGGAGGTAGCGAAAATGGAAACATACTTAGAAATTGAAACATTGATTAAGCGGATTTTTAATAGTTTTCGTCATGAAGTAGAGGCAGTACTCGACAAAAGGTTAAGTGGTAGCGAGTATCGGGTCTTGAGCTTGATTTCAAGTGGACTTACGAAAACATCAGAATTAGCTAAAACGCTTGATGTTTCAGCCAGTCACATCACAGCCATTACGGATACTTTAGTCGAAGAAAAGTTTATTACACGACATCGTTCAGAAGTAGACCGCCGAATTATTGAACTGAAATTAACCCCAAATGCCGAGGAATTTGTCAAAGAAATTGATAAAAAGAAAAAAGAAATGATTGTAAAACGTTTTGCTGTTTTTTCTGAGTATGAACAAGCAGAATTCCGCAAACTGCTCAAAAAATTAGCAGACGGATCAATTAAATAATAATAGTGAAAATCCTGTAGTTTAATCGACTACGGGATTTTTTTGAACATTTTACTTTACAAGAAAAAGATTCTCCGTTATACTTTGAACTAAAGTTGCTCTGGGGAAACATTTTTAGTTATGTGTAAAAATTAGTCTTGTGGGAAAAGGGTGGTTTAGATGGAAATTCAAGGTTTAACAATAGCGTATAAACAAAAGGTGGCAATTGATAATGTCACACTTCAAATAGCATCAGGAAAACTAACGGGTATTGTTGGTCCAAATGGAGCAGGTAAATCAACCTTATTAAAAGGAATGATGGGACTAATTCCGCGTGAACAAGGGCAGGTCACATTGGCTGACAAACCACTTACATATTGGAGAAAGAAAATCGCATACGTACCGCAACGGAGTGAAGTAGATTTAACTTTCCCAATTACCGTTTTTGATATGGTGTTGCTCGGAACGTATCCGGCGCTCGGATTAATTAAGCGTCCCGGAAAAAAAGAGAAACAACTCGCATTAGATGCGTTAGAACAAGTAGAAATGACAGGCTTTATGAAAAGACAAATAGGAGAGCTATCTGGCGGCCAACTGCAACGTGTTTTTATCGCACGAGCACTTGCCCAACATGCGGAAATTTTCTTTTTAGATGAGCCATTTGCAGGTATTGATATGACGAGTGAAGCGCTGATTATGCGCCTGTTAAAAAAGCTAAGAGATAATGGGAAAACGATTGTCGTGGTCCATCATGATTTTCATAAAGTGGCTGCTTACTTCGACGATATCATTTTACTTAATAAGAAGTTAGTCGCGCACGGTCCAGTGGAGCAAACATTTACAGAAGAGAAAATTCAATTTGCTTACGGTGACGCACCGGTGGCATTTGCGACGGGGGTGTAATAGATGTTGTTTTTAGAAGGATTAATGCAGTATAGTTTTTTACAAAAGGCACTTATTACTTCTGTGACAGTTGGCATTGTTTCAGGTGTTATTGGTAGTTTTATTATTTTACGAGGTATGTCGCTTATGGGAGATGCGATTTCTCATGCGGTGTTACCAGGAGTAGCGATTTCTTATATGATGGGTATGAACTTCTTTATTGGTGCAGCTACATTTGGCATTGCAGCGGCACTTGGAATCGGTTTTGTTAATCAAAAAAGTCGGATAAAAAATGATACAGCGATTGGTATTGTGTTTAGCGCTTTTTTCGCACTAGGTATTATTTTAATA
The DNA here is from genome assembly GCF_000307025.1 of Listeria monocytogenes ATCC 19117. Lineage (GTDB taxonomy): Bacteria > Bacillota > Bacilli > Lactobacillales > Listeriaceae > Listeria > Listeria monocytogenes_B. The sequence goes on along the minus strand of NC_018584.1, from coordinate 1,916,978 downwards.
TCCTTTGCGAAAAGTAGTACGGATTTGTATCATATTTTATTTGGAAATGTGCTTGCGGTGCGGAGTTCGGATATGTGGATGACGATTATTATTGCCATTATCGTGATTTCATTAGTAGCCCTATTTTACAAAGAGTTTCTAGTTAGTTCATTTGATCCAGTGATGGCAGAAGCATATGGTCTCAATGTGAAATTCTTGCATTACTTCTTGATGTTACTTTTAACACTTGTAACGGTTTCCGCTTTGCAAACGGTTGGAATCATTTTAGTTGTGGCGATGTTAATTACGCCAGCTGCAACAGCTTATCTGCTTACGAATAAATTATCCAAAATGATTGTTTTAGCTTCTACATTTGGAGCAGTGAGTGCGATTATCGGACTTTACTTTAGTTACATTTTCAACTTAGCATCTGGTGCGGCGATGGTTTTAGTTGCGACGATTATTTTCTTTATTGCCTTTTTATTCGCACCGAAACAAGGTTTGCTATTTTTTAAAAAAAGGGAGGTTATCGAATGAAAAAAATAATAGTTGTAGCTCTTTTCGCATTAGTAGTTGTGCTTGCGGGGTGTTCCAGTCAAAATAGCGATTCGAAAAAAACAGACGGCAAATTAAATGTCGTAGCCACCTATTCGATATTAGCAGATATTGTAAAAAATGTAGGCGGGGATAAAATTGAACTGCATAGTATTGTGCCTGTTGGCGTTGATCCACATGAATATGATCCCTTGCCAGCCAACATTCAAAGTGCTGCGGATGCTGATTTAATCTTTTACAATGGATTGAATTTGGAAACAGGGAATGGTTGGTTTGATCGTATGTTAGAAACGGCGGATAAATCAAGAGACGACAAGGAGCAAGTGGTGGAGTTAAGTAAAGGTGTAAAACCCAAATACTTAACGGAAAAAGGCAAGACGTCTGAAACAGATCCACATGCATGGCTTGATCTTCATAACGGAATTATCTATACTGAAAATGTTCGTGATGCACTTGTAAAAGCGGATCCAGACAATGCGGATTTTTATAAAGAGAATGCGAAAAAATATATCAACAAATTAGCTACTCTGGATAAAGAAGCAAAACAAAAATTTGCAGATTTGCCAGAAAATCAAAAAACATTAGTAACTAGCGAAGGTGCCTTTAAATATTTTGCAGCTCGCTACGGATTAAAAGCAGCATATATTTGGGAGATAAATACAGAAAGTCAAGGTACTCCAGACCAAATGAAACAAATTGTCGGTATCGTGGAAAAAGAAAAAGTACCTAATTTATTTGTCGAAACAAGCGTAGATCCACGTAGTATGGAAAGTGTATCTAAAGAAACAGGCGTACCAATTTTTGCAAAAATCTTCACGGACTCCACTGCTAAAAAAGGTGAAGTGGGCGACACGTATTTAGAAATGATGCGGTACAATTTAGATAAAATTCATGATGGTTTAGCCAAATAAAAAAAGACGCAGAGATTAACTCGAAATCTCTGCGTCTTTTGTGTTGAAAGAAAGTTTTTGCTCCGTTTTACGAACCCGAATGGATAAAATAAATGCGGCGACAAACAGGCCAGTACTTAACCCTATCCAGTAACCGAATGGGCCAAGATTCGTAAACGATAAACCGTAGCCTACTGGAAGCCCAATCAACCAATAAGAAATAAAGGCAACAATCGAGGTGACCGTAACATCTTTATATCCTCTAAGTGCCCCGAGAACTGGCGACAGGACAGCATCCGCAAATTGAAACAATATCGCGTAAACTAAGAAATGCATGATTAAATTGCTCAAAGCGGGATCGTTCGTATAAAAACCAGCAATAATATCGCGGAAGAAAAATAGGATTGCACCATTTACACAACCAATGAAAATCGCAGCAGCCATACCAATATGACGATACTGTTTGGCATCTTTTAAGCGTTTTGCCCCTGTCTCGTACCCGCCAAGAATGGTCAACGTAGAAGCAACACTAAGCGGGAAAGCATAGAGCAGTGTGCAGACACTATTTGCGGATTGATGTGCCGCAATTGTCTCCGTCCCAAAGGCTCCCATTAAAATGGTTACCGCTGAGAAAATACTCGTTTCAAATAAAATTGTCAAACCATTTGGAACGCCAATGCCGATGATCTCTTTTATCTTAGAAAAACGAAGTGCCGTAAGCCCTTTGAAAATACCAAATTTTCGTAATCTAGTTTGTGTTTGAATCAAAATAACACTAACTAAAACAACGAGCCAATACGTAATCCCTGTCGCGTAACCACTACCAGCTCCACCCATTTCCGGAAAACCAAAGTTTCCAAAAATAAAGCAGTAATTTAAAAAGATATTAAATGGAACGGTACAAAGTGTAATGAGCATCGTTACCCTAGTTAAACCAAGCGAATCAATAAAAGAACGCAAAATCGCGGAAATAAAGAAAGCCGGGATTCCGATACAAATGCCATTTAAGAAATGACGAGCAATCCCCGCGACTTCTGCCGTAACGGGCATGTGTGTCAAAATCGTTGGAACGACCAAAAAATTAATAAGAATTAAAATAAAAGCTAAAAATAAAGCAATATATAGACCGTTATGCACCGTGTTTTTGACTTGTTTTTCTTTCTTCGCTCCGATTAATTGGGCGATGATTGGCGTGATGGCCATCAGTAACCCAGAAAAAGCAGCATTTACTGGAGCCCAGAACGAACTCCCAATTGCTACACCAGCCAGTGCCTGATTTGAATAATTTCCGCTCATCGTCGTATCGAAAAATGTCATAGAGAAAAGCGTGAGTTGCGTAATGACAATCGGTGTGAATATCGTTAAAAATTGTTTCCATTTTGCCCCATATGTGACTGTTTTTTGCAAGTAATCATCTCCTTTTTGCATCCATTCAGATTATAGCATAAATAAGGCGTTCTGGCGGCGTAACAAAAAACTTTTCCTTTCGTATATGTACTATCTTTGTTATAATAAAGTTCTGTGGCAGGGGCAATACTCTGCGGGTTGGGAGAGGGACAATTTCATAATGAGGAAAAAGTATGCAGAAATTTTTCAACAAAGTATTTCGGCTGAACGAGCATAAAACCAATTTCCGGACCGAATTTTTGGCTGGTATGATTGGCTTTTTTACGGTGGCATATATTATTGTCGTCAATAGCTCGATTTTAGCGGAGGCTGGAGTTCCTTATCAAGGAGCAGTCCTTGCGACGATTTTTATTTCGGCGTTAGGTTGTTTGATTATGGGATTTTGGGCAAATGCACCGCTTATTCTAATGCCTGGGATGGGGATTAATGCGCTGTTTGCGTATACCCTTGTTCAAGGAATGGGACTAAGTTGGCAGGTTGCACTCGCTGCTGTTACGATGAGTGGCTTACTATTTATGATTCTTGCGTTTACACCACTTGCAGGAAAACTAAATGAAGCTATTCCCCTAATTTTAAAACAAGCGATTACGGTTGGGTTAGGTTTATTCTTAATCTTCCTAGGGCTTGAGAAGGGCGGAATCGTCACGCGCGGGAAACATGCTATTATTGCCGTTGGAGATTTAGGCGATCCATTCGTATTAGCAACACTTGTAACACTACTATTAACGATGATTCTAGTTATTCGAAAAATTCCAGGCGCTTTCTTATGGAGTTTAATAATCGGGACAGTCGTTGGTGTGATGTTTGGTGTTGCCGGGAAAGCTGGAGGTGCTTCGATAAGCGTTGCACCGTGGAGTGATGTACTCTTTAAAGCTGATTTTTCCGGAATGGCGAGCGTTGGTTTTTGGAGTGCCGTCTTTACGATGACGATGGTTATTGTGTTTGAAACAGTTGGACTTACCAATGGACAAGTAAGGCAACTGAAGCAAACCGAAAAATTACCACGCATTTTAAAAGCTAGCTCACTGACAGCCTTTTTATCTGGCTTATTTGGTACAAGCCCAACGATCTCTGCACTTGAAAGTGGCTCGATGTTTGCGAGTGGAGCAAAAACTGGTTTAGCAACAATAACAACTGGTCTGTTCTTTATCGCATCCCTTTTCTTAATGCCGGTATTATCTTTTATTCCGAACAGTGCGATTGCGCCGATTTTAATTATTATCGGTATGTCGATGCTGCAAGAATTTAAAGAAATGGATTTATCGAATGCGGCAGAAACTTTTTCAGCACTACTGATTATTGTGTTAATCCCGCTGACGTATAGTATTGCAGACGGAATTGCAGCTGGTTTCATTGCGTATCCAATCCTTCGTGCTTTCACGAAAAATGAGGAACGTACTTCACCAGTCATGTATGTAATTGCAGCTTTATTTTTGCTTCAATTTATCATACAATAACAAAGAAGTGATGCGCTCTTCTTATTTTTAAAGGGGAGCGCGTACTTTTTATCTAACTGATGTGAAAAGAGGGTTCGGAAAATGTACTATTATCTAATCACCCTAGCAGTGATTGCGCTAGATCAATTAACTAAATGGATTGTTGTTCAAAATATGGAAATTGGACAGAAAATAGAAGTTATTCCTGGTTTCTTATACTGGACAAGCTACCGTAATGACGGGGCGGCTTGGAGTATTTTGGAAGGACATATGTGGTTTTTCTATCTTATTACTGTTGTTGTTATTGGAATTATAATTTATATTATGCAAAAATATGCCAAAGGAAAGCGACTATTTTCTATTAGTTTAGCGTTTATTCTAGGTGGTGCGATTGGTAATTTTATCGACCGAGTCTTGCATCAAGAAGTAGTGGATTTTGTACAGACAGTATGGGGAAATTATTACTTCCCAATCTTTAATGTGGCAGATGCCGCGCTTTCAGTTGGTGTCGTACTAATGCTCGTGTATGTTTTTGTAGACGACCGAAAAACGAAAGGAATTAAATAATGCAGAATGAAACATTGATTATAGAAGAAAGTCATGCGCGTGAACGTGTGGATAAAGTGATTGCCGAAATGATGGGAAAAAGTCGTTCAGCAATACAACTCATGCTGAAAAACGGTGATATTACGGTTAACGGAGAACTTGCGAAGCCAAATTACAAAGTACAAGTTGGCGATGAAATTCATTACGAAGTGCGTGAACCAGAAGAACTAGAAGTTTTAGCAGAAGATATTCCACTCGATATTTATTTTGAAGATAAAGATATGCTTGTTGTAAATAAACCTGAAGGAATGGTCGTTCATCCATCTGCGGGACATGCAAGTGGAACGCTCGTGAATGCTTTACTATTCCATTGTGATGATTTATCGGGAATTAACGGTAAAATCCGTCCAGGAATTGTTCACCGAATTGATAAAGATACATCTGGCTTATTAATGGTTGCTAAAAATGACCATGCCCATGAATCACTAGCCAAACAATTAAAAGACAAAACTTCGGATAGAGAATATATCGCACTTGTCCACGGTGACATTGTCCACCAAAAAGGAACAATTGAAGCGCCAATCGGTCGTGCAAAAGAAGACCGCCAAAAAATGGCAGTCGTACGCGATGGGAAAGAAGCGAGAACGCATTTTGAAGTATTAGAGCGTTTACCAGGTTACACATTAATTAATTGCAAATTAGACACTGGACGTACGCACCAAATCCGAGTTCATTTGAAATATATTGGTCATCCTTTAGCAGGAGATCCAAAATACGGACCTAAAAATACAATCAAAGGCAATGGCCAATTTCTCCATGCCGCAAAATTAGGGTTTGATCATCCGACAACGAAAGAACGAATGATGTTTGAAGCGCCACTTCCTAGTTCCTTTGAAAAAGCTTTAAAATCATTACGTCAAGAAGAATATTAAAAAAGAAGCAAGAACACCTATTTACGGGCGTTTCTTGCTTCTTTTTCTTTCATAAGTGTTTTTGTTGCTTGGCGTAAGGTTGCAAATGTTTTAATACCATGTTGTTCAGTTAAATTAACTTGAACCATCACTTTGGCAGTTTGCGGTTGCATACCTGTAATAATCGGAGTTACACCTACTAATTTAAGCGAAGAGAAGAAATACTCAATGTACTTGCCGATGTTAGGAGACTCTAACTGCACGCCAGATAAGTCGATAATTAAATAGTTCACTGGTTGCTCACAAACTTCAACAAGCGCTGTTTCAGTAAGTTATTTTGCTCGCTCATCGGTAATTCTTCCAATTAAAGGTAACAGAAAAACATTTTCGGCAATCCAAATTAGTTTGGTTGATTCTTTAATAATTTGGTTTTCTTTTTGTATAATCTTTTGTTCATTTGCACGGGTATAGCCTTCGATTAAGTTTTGCGTGAAACTACTAAATACCTGATGAAGCTTGATGCTAAATAAATATAATTCACGATAATTAGCAGATTTTGTTTTGATTTCTGATGCATAATCGAGCAAAAACTCTTCCAGTAAGCGAATATGGAATAAAATACGAGAAATTCCGAGTGAAGTAATAAACTGTGCTTTTCCAAGCTCACGCGCGAAAGCATTCATTTTTCCTAAATCTTCAGTCATTCCAATAAACAAATTTTCTAAAACAAAGCCCGTTTCATCCATTAAACGATGATCATTTTTTAATGTGAAGATATATGGATCATCCACAGATACATAATACGTTAGCCAATCTTTCACGACCATTTCTTTCTGTTGTAATAAGCTATTCATTATGCCCATTGTATTCACCTCTTAAGTCCATGTTTTTAGCTATTTCAGCATAGCACATAGAGCAGTTAAATTGGACTAATTTCTGGTAAAAGTAGACTATTTCAAGTTGTTAATATGTAGAAAATGTGAAAACTTAAAAAAATACACAAAAAAAGAATCATCTTCTTGGTGATTCTTCCGCTTCTTACTATAAAGATATCCTTTTTTCGTTTTTGTTTGTTTGGAACTTAAATCGATGAGTGCAAAGGGGCTACGCTTGATTTCAGGATTCAAATGACCTTCGCGTACGAGCTTTTGACGTTTCTTTTTTGCTTTAGATATAGCCATATGTTTGGCCTCCTTTATTTTATTATTAATAGTATAACATGTTTTTCTTTTTTTTGATTGACAAGGAGAGTTCTATCAGTTAAGATAAGTCTAATGAAATAAAGTCCTTTAACATAGTCCAGAGAGGCTAAGAAGGTGACGATAATTTGACGGGTTAATTGTATACTCGTACGCGTTCCCTTGCTTACACTGGCAGAGGGTTATTTTTTTGCACAAAAGGAGAGATTTCGGATGCAAAAACAAGTAGTTGTCATGGACGAGGCGGCAATCAAACGTGCGCTCACTCGAGTAAGTTACGAAATCATCGAGCGGAATAAAGGCACGAAGAATTTAGCGCTTGTCGGTATTAAGACGCGTGGTATCTATCTTGCAGAGCGTTTGCATAAGCGTATACTTGAAATTGAGGGTATTGATGTTCCAGTTGGAGATATTGATATTACACTTTACCGAGATGATTTATCTTTCAAAGATGATAAGACTCGCGAACCCGCTGTACATGGGACGAACATTCCATTCGATATTAATGGAAAAAAAGTCGTTCTTGTAGATGATGTGCTTTATACAGGTCGAACTGTGCGTGCCGCAATGGACGCATTAATGGATGTAGGTAGACCTGCGCAAATTCACCTTGCAGTGCTTGCTGATCGGGGCCATAGAGAGCTACCGATTAGAGCAGATTATGTAGGGAAAAACATTCCGACATCAGGAAACGAACGAGTAGAAGTTCGCCTAACCGATGTGGACAACGAAGAAGATGCGGTTATTATTAACAAAAATGAATAACAATGTAACACTTTTTTAAAAGCAGTCCTGTGAGGCTGACAAAGAGTGATTAATTTCTATAGGGGATTATTCTATACTCTTTGTCGACACAGACAAGGGGTATTTTTTATGAAGAAAGAGGGAAGAAAATGACAGAAACGACAGAAACAGTGACAAAACCAGTACTAGATATACACGAAAGACCAAGCTTCAATAAATGGATTATTCTTAGCATCCAGCACCTTTTCACCATGTTTGGCTCTACTATCTTTGTGCCAAGTGTGACAGGGTTAAGTCCGGGAGTGGCGCTTGTATCTAGCGGACTCGGGACACTTGCTTATCTAGGAATTACTCGCGGGAAAATCCCCGCATATCTAGGTTCTTCCTTTACCTTTATTGCACCAATTACTGCACTACTTGCAGCAAAATCTGGCGGAGGTCCGGGCGCAGTTATGGTCGGAACGTTCTCCGTCGGTGTAGTATATGCGATTGTTTCTCTAATTGTTTACTACGCTGGTGTTGACTGGATTCAAAAGGTTTTACCACCAATTGTTGTTGGGCCAGTAATCATGGTTATCGGTTTGTCGCTTGCTCCAAGTGCAGCAGCGATGGCGATGGGAACAAACAATGGTAAATACAGTTTAGAAACTTTGGCAGTAGCAGTAATTACGCTCCTTGCAACCATAATCGCAATGATGTTTTTCAAAGGATTTATGGGCTTGATTCCAATTTTGTTCGGCTTCACAGTCGGTTACTTAACAAGTATGGCTTTTGGGATGGTAGATTACACGTTAATCAAAAATGCCTCTTTCTTCCAAATTCCAGATTTCAGCATTCCATTTGTAAATATCGACCCAGTAATTACCGTGACGGTCATTCTAAGTATGGCGCCACTTGCGTTTGTCACAATGGCGGAACATATGGGGCATCAATTACTACTTAATCGAATTACGAATAAAAACTTCTTTAAAGACCCAGGACTTCATCGTTCCTTACTTGCAGATGGTACGGCTTCGATTATCGCATCGTTCATCGGCGGACCACCTGTAACGACTTACGGTGAAAACATTGGCGTTCTTGCAATTACAAAAGTATATAGCGTGTTTGTTATCGGAGGAGCGGCAGTTTTCGCAATCCTCTTCGGATTTATCGGTTACATCAATGCAGTTATCACCTCGGTTCCTACAGCAGTTCTAGGCGGCATTTCCCTGTTACTCTTTGGGGTTATTGCAACGAGTGGACTTCGAATGATGATTGAAAATAAAATTGATTTAAGTGTTAATCGTAATATGATTATTGCTTCGGTTGTACTAGTAGTCGGAATTGGCGGCTTATTCATTAAAGCTGGAACGTTCGAGCTATCTGGTATGGCGCTCGCGGCAGTTATTGGGATTATCTTAAACTTAGTATTACCAGCCGAGCACAGATCAGCATAACACATGACAAAAAAACCTCTGCAGACAAAAAATTTACAGAGGTTTTTCTATAAAATGAAGTAGAAAAGGTGGCGCTTTAAATGAAAAATTTGTTGTCAATGGAAGCATTAACCGTCCATGAAATCGAGCATTTATTAGAGCAGGCGGCACAGTTTAAACGCGGGAAAAAAGCGACTTTTAATGAACAGACTTTCGCGGTCAATATGTTTTTTGAACCAAGTACGAGAACACATACGAGTTTTGAAGTAGCAGAGAAAAAGTTAGGTGTGGAGGTTGTTTCTTTTGATGCAGCGAGCTCTAGCATGACAAAAGGAGAAACGCTCTACGATACACTGCTCACAATGCAAGCCGTCGGGGTCAATGTCGCAGTGATTAGACACTCAGAAGAAAATTACTATGCGGGACTCGAAAAATTAGACATTGCTATTGTGAACGGCGGTGATGGATGCGGTGAACATCCGAGTCAATCACTACTTGACTTATTTACAATAAAAGAACAATTTGGTACTTTTCAGGGTTTGAAAGTAGCGATTGCTGGTGATATTCGTCACAGTCGAGTTGCCAATTCCAATATGAAAGTGTTAAAAAGACTTGGTGCGGAACTGTTTTTCTCCGGACCGAGAGAATGGTTCGACGAAAGTTACTTAGCATATGGCACTTACTTATCGGTTGATGAAATTGTGGAAAAAGTGGATGTGTTGATGCTTTTGCGTGTACAACATGAGCGCCATAGTGGAACAGATGAGTTTACGAAAGAAAGCTACCACGAAAAATTTGGATTGACGGAAAATCGGGCAAAGCAGTTAAAAGAAGATGCAATCATTATGCACCCAAGCCCTGTGAACCGAGATGTGGAAATTGCTGATAGTTTAGTAGAAAGCGAAAAATCACGCATTGTTACGCAAATGACGAATGGCGTTTTTATAAGAATGGCCATTTTGGAAGCTATTTTAAAAGAACAGGAAATGAGGGCGAAATTATGTACGTATTAAAAAATGGGCAAGTATTAAACGCGTCAGGTGAACTGGAAAACAAAGATGTACTTATTCAAAACGGTAAAGTCAATTTGATTGCGGATTCCATTGAAGTAACAAGCGGCGAGGAATTTGATGCGACAGGGAAATTAATTGCCCCAGGTTTTATCGACGTCCATGTACATCTTCGTGAGCCGGGCGGGGAACATAAAGAAACCATTTTAACAGGAACACAAGCGGCGGCACGCGGTGGCTATACGACAATTTGTTCGATGCCGAATACAAAACCTGTTCCAGATTCCAAAGAAGTAATGGAAAGTTTACAAGCAAAAATTAAAGAAACAGCGAAAGTTCGCGTGTTACCATATGCTTCGATTACAACAAGCCTTGGAACGGACGAATTAGTTGATTTTGAAGCTTTAAAAGAAGCTGGTGCATTTGCTTTTACAGATGACGGGGTAGGCGTGCAGTTAGCTGGAACAATGTATGAAGCGATGAAACGAGCAGCAGCACTAGATATGGCGATTGTGGCTCACTGTGAAGATAACTCACTTATCTATGGTGGCGTTGTCCATGACGGGATTTTTGCTGAAAAAGAAGGTCTGAAAGGTATTCCGAATATTGCTGAATCTGTCCAAATCGCACGTGACGTTTTACTAGCAGAAGCTGCAGGTTGTCATTATCATGTCTGTCATATTTCAACAAAAGAATCTGTTCGTGTTGTGCGAGATGCAAAACGGGCGGGAATTCGTGTCACTGCTGAAGTTTCACCACATCACTTAATTTTAGATGAAGAAGCTATTCCAGGAAATGACGGTAATTGGAAAATGAACCCCCCACTTCGCAGCAAAGAAGATCGGGCGGCACTTTTAGAAGGCTTACTGGATGGTACGATAGATTTTATCGCAACTGATCATGCTCCACACGCAGCGGAAGAAAAAAATGTACCGATGGAGCAAGCTGCTTTCGGAATTGTAGGTCTAGAAACGGCATTCCCATTACTATATACCCATTTTGTTAAAACGAACGAATGGACATTAAAACAGCTAATCGACTGGATGACTGTAAAACCAGCGGAATGCTTTAAACTCCCATACGGGAAATTAGAAGAAGGCAGCGTAGCTGATATCGTCGTACTTGATTTAGAAAAAGAAGCGAATATTGACCCAGCTACTTTTTATTCAAAAGGAAAAAACACACCATTTGTAGGAGAAACGTGTATTGGATGGCCAGTAGCAACGTTTTCGGAAGGCACACTTGTATACAATGAGGGGGAAATTAAATGACAAAGCGAATTTTAATGCTAGAAGATGGCAATTATTTTATCGGTGATGCGATTGGTAGTGAAAAAGAAACCATTGGTGAAGTTGTCTTCAATACTGGAATGACTGGCTACCAAGAAACAATCACTGACCCTTCGTACTATGGTCAAATTATTACTTTTACGTATCCACTTGTTGGAAATTACGGTGTGAACCGCGACGATTTTGAATCTATCAATCCTGCTGTGAAAGGGGTTGTGGTTCGTGAAGCTGCAGAATTCCCTTCCAACTGGCGCAATCAAATTACTTTAGATGATTTTTTGAAAGAAAAAGGCATCCCGGGAATCGCGGGAATTGATACGCGTAAACTAACGAAACTAATTCGTAAAGAAGGAACGTTAAAAGGCATTTTAGCAGCAGAAACTGCAAACAAAGAGGAATTGCTACACCACTTGCGCTCTGTACGTTTGCCAGTCGATCAAGTACATGAAGTTTCCTCTGCTAAAGCATTTGCAAGCCCAGGAGATGGTAAACGAGTGGTGCTTGTTGATTATGGTGTGAAAAGTTCAATTTTACGGGAACTGAATAAACGTAACTGTTACGTGACGGTTGTTCCTTACAACACAACAGCCGAAGAAATTCTTGCAATGCATCCGGATGGCGTGATGTTATCCAATGGACCTGGGGATCCGAAAGATGTGCCAGAAGCATTAGAAATGATACGCGGCATTCAAGGCAAGCTCCCACTATTCGGAATTTGCTTAGGGCACCAACTGTTTGCACTTGCGAACGGAGCAGATACATTTAAACTGAAATTCGGGCATCGTGGCGCGAATCATCCGGTGAAAGAACTAGCCACTGGACGTGTTGATTTCACTGCACAAAACCACGGTTACGCAGTAGAAAAAGATTCACTTATTGGAACAGATTTAAAAGTAACACACATTGAATTAAATGATGAAACGGTAGAAGGGCTGGCACATAAAGAATATCCAGCCTATACAGTACAATATCACCCAGAAGCAAACCCAGGACCAAGTGACGTCAACTACTTATTTGATGAATTTATGGAAATGATGAATGGGAAAGAGGAGGGTGAACTACATGCCTAAACGTGACGATATAAAAACAATTCTAGTAATCGGTTCTGGCCCAATTGTTATTGGACAAGCAGCAGAGTTCGATTATGCTGGGACACAAGCATGCCTGAGTTTGAAAGAAGAAGGGTACCGGGTAGTTTTAGTGAACTCAAATCCAGCGACAATTATGACGGATGCAGAAATGGCGGACAAAGTTTACATTGAACCAATTACGCTTGATTTTGTATCGCGCATTATTCGTAAAGAACGTCCGGACGCCATTTTGCCAACGCTTGGGGGACAAACGGGATTGAACATGGCGATGGAACTTTCAGCTGCTGGGATTTTGGATGAATGTAACGTAGAAGTGTTAGGAACAGATTTAACGGCGATTAAAAAAGCGGAAGACCGTGAAGCTTTCCGGGACTTGATGAATGAACTAGGGGAACCAGTGCCAGAAAGTGACATTATTCATAATTTGGACGAAGCGTATACTTTTGTTGAACGTATCGGCTACCCAGTTATCGTGCGCCCGGCATATACGCTTGGTGGTTCTGGCGGCGGGATTTGCCACAATGAACAAGAATTAATTGAAACGGTGACAAGTGGTCTAAAACTGAGTCCAGTAACACAATGTTTACTAGAAAAAAGTATCGCTGGTTTTAAAGAAGTGGAATATGAAGTAATGCGTGATGCGAACAATAACGCAATGGTTGTTTGTAACATGGAAAATATTGACCCAGTCGGCATACATACAGGAGATTCGATTGTTGTCGCACCAAGCCAAACGCTTTCCGACCGCGAATACCAATTGTTGCGCGATGTGTCGTTAAAAATTATCCGCGCACTAGAAATTGAAGGCGGCTGTAACGTTCAGCTGGCACTTGATCCAGATAGTTATAATTACTATGTTATCGAAGTAAACCCACGTGTGAGCCGTTCCTCTGCGCTAGCTTCCAAAGCGACCGGCTACCCAATTGCCAAACTTGCAGCTAAAATCGCAGTTGGCTTAACACTGGATGAAGTGAGAAATCCAGTAACAGGAACAACTTTTGCCCATTTCGAACCAACACTAGATTATGTTGTTGCGAAAATCCCACGCTTTGCTTTTGACAAATTTGAGCAAGCGGATCGTCGCCTTGGAACACAAATGAAAGCAACTGGTGAAGTCATGGCAATTGGCCGTTCATGGGAAGAAGCACTTCTAAAAGCAGTGCGCTCCCTAGAAATTGGCGCTGACCATTTGTTGCTTGAAGAAGCGGAAAATGCTGACGAAGCAACATTAGAACGCAAAATTTGCTTCCCAGAAGATGATCGTTTATTCTTCCTAGCAGCAGCTTTGCGCCGAGGTCAAACAATCGAACAACTCCACGCGAAAACAAAGATAGATTTATTCTTCTTATATAAATTAAGTAAAACAATCGAACTGGAAAATCGTATCAAAGAAAATCCGCAAAACCAAGAAATTTTGGCAGAAGCGAAACGGGCCGGTTTTTCTGACGCTTTCCTTGCCACTTGTTGGAATGTCGATGAACAAGCGATTTATGACTTAAGAAAAGCACAAAATCTTTTCCCAGTATACAAGATGGTTGATACGTGTGCAGCGGAATTTGAATCGACAACCCCTTATTTTTACAGCACATATGAAGAGGAAAATGAGTCAACACGATCAGCGAAAGAAAGCGTGATTGTCCTTGGTTCTGGTCCGATTCGGATTGGGCAAGGGGTAGAATTCGACTATGCAACGGTGCACTCCGTGTGGGCCATTCAACAAGCAGGCTATGAAGCAATTATCATTAATAATAACCCAGAAACCGTTTCGACCGACTTTAGTATCTCGGACAAACTTTACTTTGAGCCTTTGACGCTAGAGGATGTTATGCACGTTATTGAGATCGAACAGCCACTAGGGGTTGTCGTGCAATTCGGTGGACAAACAGCGATTAATTTAGCAGACGGTTTAGCAAAACGCGGCGTAAAAATTTTAGGTACAAGTTTAGAAGATACGGACCGCGCAGAAAACCGTGATGCCTTTGAAAAAGCATTAGAAATTCTACAAATTCCACAACCAGCTGGGAAAACGGCCACATCGGTAGAAGAAGCAATCAACGTAGCGACAGACATCGGCTATCCGGTCCTTGTACGCCCATCTTATGTACTTGGTGGTCGAGCGATGGAAATCGTAGAATCAGAAGAAGCATTAAAACATTATATGACGAATGCGGTAAAAGTAAATCCAAAACACCCAGTTTTAGTAGACCGTTACGTAAGCGGCCAAGAAGTAGAAGTAGATGCAATCAGTGACGGTGAAAACGTCTTAATCCCTGGTATCATGGAACATATCGAACGTGCGGGAGTTCATTCAGGTGACTCGATTGCCGTATATCCAGCGCAACGTTTAAGCAGTCAAGTGAAAAATACGATTGTCGATTATACGACAAGGCTGGCAACTGGCTTAAACATTATCGGAATGCTGAATATCCAATATGTCGTAGATGGCGAAGAAGTTTTCGTTATTGAAGTAAATCCGCGCTCAAGCCGGACGGCGCCATTTTTAAGTAAAATTACCGAAATTCCGATGGCGAATGTGGCGACAAGAGTTATCTTAGGGGAGAACTTAATCGACCTTGGTTACACGCCAGGACTTGCCCCAGAAAAACAAGAAATTTTTGTCAAAGTGCCGGTGTTCTCTTTCGCGAAATTGCGTAGTGTGGATACGTCGCTTGGACCTGAAATGAAATCGACCGGAGAAGTTATGGGGAAAGATGTGACGCTCGAAAAAGCACTCTACAAAGGTTTTGTGGCGAGTGGGACAACGATGCATGACTACGGGACAGTACTTTTAACTGTAGCGGACCGCGATAAAGAAGAAGCCGTAGAACTAGCGAAACGATTTAATCGCATAGGCTTTACTATTATGGCAACAAAAGGAACAGCAAGCACGTTAGAAGAAGCAGACATTCCAGTGTCACAAGTGAAAAAAATTGGAGAAAATCAAGAAACGTTGATCGATTATATTCGAAATGGCCAAGTAACGCTCGTAGTGAACACATTAACGACTGGTAAACGACCTGAGCGTGATGGCTTCCAAATTCGCCGCGAATCTGTAGAAAATGGTATTCCGGTCTGTACCTCGCTCGATACAGCGGAAGCAATCTTGCGTGTACTGGAATCGCGCTCTTTTGAACTCGAATCGATGAATACCAGTGAAGTAAAACAACCTAAAGCACGTGTTTAAATAGAAGAAACGGGGTGGAACCGTGTTACAGACGGAAATGAAGGTCATTCAGCAAACCGAAATTGCAGATAAAGTATACGAATTAATTTTGACAGGGGAACGTGTAGCCGATATGTCACCGGGACAGTTTTTAATGCTGAAACCGAGTCGTTCTGATTTACTTATGAGACGACCGATAAGTATTTGTTCTTACGATAAAACCGCAAAGACATGCATTCTGTTGTATCGAGTAGAAGGTGACGGGACAAGAGATTTCAGTAAACTTTCAGAAGGGGATACTATCGATGTGTTAGGTCCGCTTGGAAAAGGATTCGATATCGACCAGACACCTGCACCAAAAACCGCTCTTTTAATCGGGGGTGGAATTGGTGTCCCTCCTATGTATCAACTCGGTAAAGAGTTAGCTGGAAAAGGCGTACAAGTCACGTTTGTAAATGGATTCCAATCTGCGAAAGATAGTTTTTATGAAAAAGAAATGAATGCATATGGCACAGTTCATATTGCGACGGTGGACGGCTCACTTGGAACACAAGGTTTCGTCACAGACATCACGAACAATTTTCCAGAAGAACCAGATGTCATCTATAGTTGCGGACCAAAAGCGATGCTCCAGGCCGTGAAAGCTAGTTTTCCGGAAACGAAAACATATCTTTCTTTAGAAGAACGAATGGCATGCGGTATTGGGGCTTGCTACGCTTGTGTTTGTCCAAAAGCAGATGATGCGAAAAAACAATTTAAAGTGTGCGAAGACGGCCCAGTATTTCGTGCGGATGAGGTGAGTTTATGAACCGATTAGCAGTAGAAATTCCTGGATTATCGCTCAAAAACCCGATTATGCCAGCATCAGGATGTTTTGGCTTCGGACAAGAATATAGCAAATACTATGATTTAAATGAACTTGGTGCGATTATGGCCAAAGCCGTGACGCCAGAACCTAGACTTGGGAATCCCACTCCGCGAGTAGCAGAAACCGCGAGCGGGATGCTGAATGCAATCGGCTTACAAAATCCAGGTCTAGAGCATGTTTTGGCGCACGAACTGCCATTTTTAGAACAATTTGAAACACCGATTATCGCTAATGTGGCGGGTGCGACGGAGGATGATTATGTCCAAGTCTGCGCCAGAATTGGGGAATCGAAAGCAGTGAAAGCCATCGAACTTAATATTTCCTGTCCCAATGTGAAACATGGGGGTATCGCATTTGGAACAGATCCGGATGTTGCGCATCGTTTAACGAAAGCCGTGAAAAATGTCGCAACTGTGCCAGTTTACGTGAAATTATCACCGAATGTAGCGGATATTGTTTCCATCGCGCAAGCAATTGAAGCCGCTGGTGCGGACGGACTCACAATGATAAATACCTTACTCGGCATGCGTATTGATTTAAAAACAAGAAAACCAATCATCGCAAATGGAACAGGTGGACTTTCTGGCCCAGCGATTAAACCGGTGGCTATTCGGATGATTCACCAAGTCCGCGAGGTAAGCAATATCCCTATCATTGGCATGGGCGGCGTGCAAACTGTAGATGACGTATTAGAATTCTTGATTGCCGGAGCAGATGCAGTCGCAGTAGGCACGATGAATTTTACCGACCCATTTATTTGTCCGAAATTAATTAGCGAACTACCAAAACGAATGGATGAACTCGGTATTTCTTCCCTACAAGAACTTAAAAAGGAGCGAACAAATCAATGAATAAACCAATTATCGCGCTAGATTTCCAGACTTACGAAGAAGTAGAGACCTTTTTAGCCAAATTTTCGGGAGAAACGCTATCCGTGAAAGTCGGCATGGAACTTTTTTATAGCAACGGTCCAATCATTGTTGAAAAAATAAAGCAACAACATCATGAAATCTTCTTGGATTTAAAACTGCATGACATCCCAAACACTGTCAAAAGTGCGATGATTGGCTTGGCAAAACTAGGCGTAGATATGGTTAATGTACATGCGGCTGGTGGGAAGAAAATGATGGAAGCTGCCAGGGAAGGTCTGGAAATAGGTTCTTCAAGTGGCAAACGTCCAAAAATTATTGCCGTAACTCAACTGACAAGTACAAGTGAGACAGACATGCAAACAGAACAATTAATAAAAACAAGTCTACTTGAATCCGTCATGCATTATAGCAATTTATCGAAACAAGCTGGTTTAGACGGCGTCGTTTGCTCCGCGCTAGAAGCAGAAGATATTAAACAACAAAATGGCGCTGATTTTTTACGTGTAACACCAGGCATCCGATTAGCAAGCGACGCAGCCGACGATCAAATTCGTGTCGTAACACCAGAAAAAGCGCGTTTGATTGGTTCGTCAAACATTGTCGTTGGTCGTTCCATCACGCGCGCAAACGACCCGGTAGAAGCGTATAATCAAGTTTTAAAGGAGTGGAATGCATGAGCATCGAAAAACAAGTAGCTGAACAATTATTAGAAATTAAAGCTGTATTTTTAAAACCAAATGAGCCTTTCACTTGGGCATCTGGAATTAAATCCCCTATATATTGCGACAATCGCCTAACGCTAGGCTTTCCAAAAGTCCGTCAGTTTATCGCCAAGTCATTAGCCGAAAAAATCAAGCAAACCTTTGGTGAAGTAGATGTTGTTGCAGGCACCGCAACTGCTGGTATTCCACATGCTGCATGGGTGAGTGATTTACTAGATTTACCAATGGTCTACGTCCGATCAAAAGCTAAAGAACACGGCAAAGGGAATCAAATCGAAGGACCAATTTCTAAAGGTCAAAAAGTAGTGGTCATTGAAGATTTGATTTCAACTGGTGGAAGTTCATTAAAAGCAGTGGAAGCGCTGGAAGAAGCTGGAGCGGAAGTAGTTGGAATCGCGGCCATATTTACATATGGACTTGCTAAAGGAAAACAACTGCTAGAAGAATCTGGCACAAAACTAGTAACATTAACGAACTATGATGAGCTAATTGAAGTAGCTTTAAATGAAAATTACGTGACTGGTGAAGATATGGAAACATTAAAAGAATGGAAGAAAAATCCAGAAAACTGGGGAAAATAAAAAGAAGCTCACCTTTGTTACGGTGAGCTTCTTTTTCTATTAATATACTTTATAACTTTCACCAGTTTGTGCACCAAAGACGCTTTTTTCAAACGCACGAGCGACTTTTGCGGCTGGAACTGGAACGAAACCTTGGAAAAATGATTCTAGTTTGTCCCAAGATTCTTCTAATATATTCGGGCTCACTGTATTAATCCGGATTCCACGTGGCATTTCAATCGCAGCAGATTTTGCAAAAGCTGTAACCGCGCCATTTGCCATCGCAGCAGAAGCCCCTTGGACGATTGGATCTTCCATCATAATGCCAGTAGTAAGGGTGAAGCTTCCATTATCATTCAATGAGTTAATGCCCAGCAAAACTAGATTAATTTGACCACCTAATTTACTACTAATCGTCACTGCATTTTTCTCAGGTGTTAATTCTGTTAAAGGAGAAAAAGTGGCGCTTCCTGTGGCTGAAACAATTGCGTCTACTTTTCCAACCTGTTCGTACATTTTTTTGATGCTATCGACACTCGTAATATCCACCGTCACATCACCACTATGTCTACCAGCAGTAATCACTTCGGCCTTTTTCTCCAAACGTTCTTTCACCGCAGAGCCAAGCGTACCAGAAGCACCAATTAATAAAATTTTCATTCCTCTATCATCCTTCCAATAAAAAAGTAAAGTCAGTACACATCTACCCTAAAATTAGAAAGAAAAAACGGCTCCAGGAAGGAACCGTTAATTTTTTAACTCTAAAACAAGCTTTTCATCAGGTGTAACGAAATAAGTCGTTTGGTTATCATAAATGACATAACCAGGTTTGGCACCATTTGGTTTCTTCACGTGTTTTACGAGCGTGCCGTCAACGGGGACGGTTGCTGAAAGGCGCGCTTTCGAATAATAGGCTGCAATCATTGCGGCTTCTGTAATCGATGTCTCATCTGGATCATTCGATTGAATGACCACATGCGAACCAGGCAAATCTTTTACATGGAACCAGTATTCATTATTCCTAGCTAATTTATTCGTTAAATAATCATTTTGTTTATTATTTTTTCCGACTAAAA
Organism: Listeria monocytogenes ATCC 19117; assembly: GCF_000307025.1. Lineage (GTDB taxonomy): Bacteria > Bacillota > Bacilli > Lactobacillales > Listeriaceae > Listeria > Listeria monocytogenes_B. The sequence goes on along the minus strand of NC_018584.1, from coordinate 1,897,245 downwards.
TCGTTAAGCCGGTCGAAGAAGTATATTTTTCTGGAGCAGGTAAAGTCGCTTTTTTCCGGCTGCCTTTTTTCTGTTTGTAGCGAAGATAGCCTTGTTCAGCTAGTTCTTGGCGGATTTCTTCCACGTCTTGTGGGCCAGATGTTTCAAGTTGTGATTCCACGGACTCTAAGTAAGTAATTTCTTCTTTCGTGAGCGCGATTTGCTCTTTCACTACTTCGACCGCGTTACGTAGTTTTTGGTAGCGGCTAAAGTAGCTTTGCGCATTGGCGGATGGTGTTTTTCTAGTATCAAGTGCAATCGTCATTTTCTTCATATCATCGTAAAAGTTTTCTACAGTAATTTCTTCCATCCCGCGTTCCATTAAATGCAGATTGGCAGTTAGAAGTTCACCTTGAATACGATAAACATCTGCTTTTTCTGTTTCGAGCAAAGTGTTTTCGAGTTTTTCGATTTTCAGCCTGCTTCGAGCCAGTTCGTTGGATAAGAGTTTTTCTAAATCATGTGCAAATTGATGGACACGATCACGACGCGCTTTACCAATATAAAAATGGTCTAATAGGGTGCTTAAATTCGCGAATTCGGTTGTTTCTGCATCGACATGGCGGAGCGGGAAAAAATAGTAATCCTCTTTATTTTGGATGCGCCATTCGTTTGGCACGGCTGCATGGCCTAAATGCTCGTTCACTAGCCCAATTACTTCGAAAAAGGCGGCAACTAGCGAATCTGCCGTTAAGTTCCCAGCACGAAATACTATTTCCCGAGCAAGCAAAGGGCTGAATCCTGCAAAATTTTGTACAAGTTGCTTATCCATTCGACCCGCTGAGAAATCTAGTCTATCCAGAATCTGCTCCGAAGTAACCTCAAATGGGTGGAGTTTATCCGTTGCAGGAGGTAAAACATAAGTCGCTCCCGGAAGCAGTGTTCGGTAACTATTTTGTGCAGGGGAAACGTGTTTAATACAATCAACAATCACATTTTTCGCACGGTCGACAAGAGTGATATTACTATGCCGTCCCATAATTTCTACAAATAAATCACAAAAACGATTTTCACCGATATCATCTTTACCGCGAATACTAAATTGTAAAATTCGTTCATTAGGAAGTTGCGTAATCGATTCAATAATCGCGCCTTCTAAGTATTTTCGCAGTAACATACAAAACATCGGTGGGGTTGCTGGGTTTTCGGGAATATCATCGGTCCACTGAATCCGCGCATAGCTTGGATGCGAGGAGATCAGTAAACGTTTATTTTCACGGTTTTTTCGAATATATAAAACAAGTTCATGCGAGAACGGTTGATGGATTTTCATAATACGTCCACTTTCTCCGTGTTCGGCAAGTTCTTCGGTCATCGCTTTTAAAAACATTGCATCAAACGCCATTAGTTATTCATTCCTTTGTGAGTTAGTTACTTTCTATTTTAACATACATTCCGAAAATGTATTGTATGCAAGGAGTAGCTTTGGTATAATAAGAAGTCAGAACAAATTTCAAGTAATCTTAGAGGGAACTTTAAGTTATGAAAGGTGTCTTGCCAAATGGTGAAAAGCATGACGGGATTTGGGCGTGCGACGAAAGAATTTGAAGCGTTCAAAGTAACCATTGAATTAAAAGCAGTCAACCACCGCTACTCCGAATTTCTTTTTCGGATGCCAAAACAACTTGCTTATTTAGAAGGAAAATTAAAAAAAATCATAAGTAAGCAAATCAAACGTGGTAGAATCGAAGTTTTCTTTTCCATCACGGGAGAGCAAATCACAAAACGTGAACTACATATTGACTGGGACCTCGCAGATAGCTATTACCGTTTTATTAAACAAGCAAGCGCTAGATATGAATTACAAGAATTACCAACTATGGCTGATTTACTGCAAGAACAAGCCTATCTTTCTATTGAGGAAGAAGTGGAAGCAAGTAGCGAACTAGAGCGATTAGTTTTAGAAACACTTGCCCGCGCAACTGAGCGACTGGATGAGATGAGAAGTATGGAAGGAGCAGAATTACTGCTTTATTTCAAACAACATCTTACCGCATTGGAGAAAAGTTTGGAGATCATTCAAGCTGAAATTCCAAATACAGAAAAACATTACCAAGAAAAAATTGAAACACGTTTACAAAACGTTGTAGGCGACCAATTTGATCCAAGTATCGTTCTTACCGAAGTCGCAATGCTACTTGAAAAGGCAGATATTAACGAAGAAGTCGAACGAACAAAGAGTCATTTAAAGCAATTTTATGGTATTATTTTACTCGAAGAACCAATTGGGCGGAAGCTGGATTTTCTGATTCAAGAGATGAACCGCGAAGTCAACACGATTGGCTCCAAAGCAAGTTCTCTAAAAATCACTGAACAAGTGGTAGAAATGAAAACGACGCTTGAAAAAATTCGAGAACAAGTGCAAAATGTGGAATGATATGCAGGAGGGGAAATGATGACAGAAAGAGGACTGTTAATTGTACTTTCAGGTCCATCTGGAGTAGGTAAGGGAACTGTTCGGGAAGCTGTTTTTAAAGATCCGGAAACAAGTTTTGATTATTCTATTTCCATGACAACGCGTCTTCCTCGTGAAGGCGAACAAGACGGGGTCGATTATTATTTTCGTTCACGAGAAGTGTTTGAACAAGCTATCAAAGACGGAAAGATGTTAGAATATGCAGAGTACGTCGGTAATTATTATGGCACTCCGCTTGAATATGTCGAGGAAAAATTAGCCGCAGGAGTGGATATTTTTCTCGAAATTGAAGTACAAGGAGCAATGCAAGTTCGAAAAGCGATGCCAGAAGGAATTTTCATTTTCTTAACGCCACCAGACTTGTCTGAGCTTAAAAACCGGATTATCGGTCGCGGTACAGAATCGATGGAAGTTGTCGAGGAACGCATGGAAACAGCGAAGAAAGAAATCGAAATGATGGCGTCTTATGATTATGCTGTGGTGAATGATGTAGTTGCAAACGCCGTACAAAAAATCAAAGGCATCGTCGAAACAGAACACTTAAAAACTGAGCGAGTAATTCATCGCTACAAAAAAATGTTGGAGGGATTACAATGATGTTATATCCATCAATTGATAATTTATTGTTAAAAATCGACTCAAAATATTCGCTAGTTACAGTGGCCGCTAAACGCGCACGCTACATGCAACTGGAAAATGATAAAGGCGTATTGCCGAGCTACCAGTCCGACAAATTTGTTGGGAAAGCGTTAGAAGAAATTCACGCTGGAAAATTAGTTTTACAAAACGACGATAAATAAGCTTAACTGCTCCGCTTTCCTGCGGGGCTTTTTTGTTAGCCACAAGTGCAATAAAAATAAGCTGAAATCTAGTTTCTTCATGGTTTTGTCCTGTCTTAATTTAAGGTATAATAGAATTAATGATTTTTTATATTAAAAATGAGGTGACTTTTCAATGCAAGGAAAAAATATCTTACTCGCAGTGTCCGGTGGCATTGCTGTTTATAAAGCAGTCGCACTTACAAGTAAATTAACGCAAGCAGGAGCAAACGTCAAAGTGATGATGACAGAACATGCTCAGGAATTTGTTCCACCGCTTTCGTTTCAAGTATTATCTAAAAATGATGTATACACAGATACATTTGACGAAAAAAAATCAAGTGTTGTCGCACATATCGATTTAGCTGATTGGGCCGATTTAGTAATTGTCGCACCAGCTACCGCGAATGTGATTGGCAAAATGGCAAATGGAATCGCTGATGATATGGTAACGACAACCATTCTTGCAACAGAGGCACCAGTTTGGGTAGCGCCAGCAATGAATGTCCACATGATTCAGCACCCAGCAGTTATTCGGAATATTAATCGATTATACGCAGACGGTGTTCGTTTTATCGAGCCAGAAGAAGGTTACTTAGCTTGTGGCTACGTTGGTCGCGGTCGTCTTGAAGAACCAGAAAAAATCGTTCTTCGTATTGCTGAATTTTTTCAAGAAGATAAAGATTTATTGCGCGACAAAAACGTGCTAGTTACAGCCGGCGCAACTCGCGAAAAATTAGATCCTGTACGCTATTTCACCAACCATTCCACGGGCAAAATGGGATTTAGTATTGCAGAATCCGCAGCTCGTCATGGTGCAAAAGTGACGCTCGTTACGACAAGCAAAGCACTTCCCGTACCACCTGGTGTAGAAGCAATCTATGTCGAATCGGCAGAAGAAATGTATCAAGCTGTGGATGAACATAAAGTGTCACAAGATATCTTCGTGATGACCGCAGCAGTTGCCGATTACACGCCAGCAAAAGTATCAGACCAAAAAATTAAAAAACAGCCGGGCGATTTTGCCATTGAAATGAAACGAACCAAAGATATTTTACTCGAAATTGGTCAACACAAAACTGCAGACCAAGTCGTGATTGGCTTTGCCGCTGAAACAGAAAATCTAGAAGCAAACGCACGTAAAAAATTAACATCCAAAAATGCCGATATGATTGTCGCTAACAATATTAGTGTGGCAGGAGCAGGCTTTTCTGGTGATACAAATATCGTGACATTTTACCGGAAAGATGGTTCTAGCAAAGCGTTACCGATACTAGATAAAAAAGAAGTTGCTGAACATATCATCAAAGAAACTGCTAACTTTTTAAGGAAGTGAACGAATGATTAATATTGCGAAAGTAATTGTGGACGTTCCAGCCATGCAAGTGGATCGTCCATTTGACTACTATATTCCAGAAGATTTAGAAGAACTTATTCGTCCAGGTATGCGAGTAAGTGTCCCATTTGGAAATCGTAAAATACAAGGATTTGTCATTGCTCTTGGAGAAACAGAAGAAAACCCAAAATTAAAAGGCATTGACGGGGTGATGGATTTAGCCCCCGTTTTAAATGAAGAATTGATGGAACTAGGCGATTGGTTAGCAGAAGATACGCTGAGTTTCCGGGTGTCTGCTTACCAAGCCATGTTACCAGCCGCGCTACGAGCAAAATACGAAAAATATTTTTTGCGCTTAGATGAGGAAAACGAAGAATTAGAGCAGCTATTTGAAGGCTACGAAACACTAGACTGGAAAGTGGCAGAAGCCCGCGGTTTGCTCAAACAAATTGGCAAATGGGTCAGAGAAGGTAGTGTGGAAGTAGTCTACCAAGTCAAAAATAAAATCACGAGTAAAAAAGTTCGCGTTGTTAACTGTCTCAAATCACCACACCAACTAGCTGAAATAATAGAAGATATGCCGAAAAACGCCAAAGCACAGTCACGTGTACTCGCATTTTTCCAAGCTTTTGAAGGCAACGAAATTACGGCAGCCGAGTTAAAAAAACAGGCGGAAACAACGGATGCCACATTAAAAAAATTAGTCGACTTAGGGATACTTTCTATTCAAGAAAAAATTGTTTCGCGTGATCCCTATGAAAACCACCAATTTGAAAAAAGTGAATCGCTTCAGTTATTACCAGATCAACAAACTGCGTGCGAGAAAATCACCGCAGCAACTGATCAAGAAACATTCCTAATACACGGGGTTACTGGAAGTGGGAAAACCGAAATCTATTTACAAACCATCGAAGCAAAATTAAAAGAGGGTAAAGAAGCCATCGTTTTAGTACCAGAAATTTCCCTTACCCCACAAATGGTAGAGCGATTTAAAAGCCGCTTTGGAAGCGAGGTCGCGGTACTACATAGTGCGCTATCTTCCGGAGAAAAATACGACGAATGGCGCAAAATCGAACGCAAAGAAGCGCGCGTTGTCGTTGGGGCTCGTTCCGCCGTATTTGCACCGTTTGAAAATCTCGGCATTATTATTATCGACGAAGAGCACGAAGCGAGTTACAAACAAGAAGATAATCCGCGTTATCATGCAAGAGATGTAGCCATTTGGCGCGCAACAAAATATCAATGTCCAGTAGTTCTCGGAAGCGCCACGCCGTCTCTTGAATCTTTTGCTAGGGCGAAAAAAGGTGTGTATACGTTAATCGAACTTCCTAGCCGGGTCAATGATCGGGCGATGCCAGAAGTGAGCGTTGTCGACATGCGCGAAGAATTACGCAAAGAAAACCGCACCGAATTTTCGACTGAATTACTAGAAAAAATCAAAGAGCGAATTGCCAAAAAAGAACAAACAGTTTTAATGCTAAATCGCCGAGGTTATTCTTCTTTTGTGATGTGCCGTGATTGTGGTTATGTTGTGGAATGTCCGAACTGCGATATTTCGCTCACCTATCATCAATCGAGCAATCAAATGAAATGCCATTACTGCGGACATGAAGAACGTGTTCCGCAAAAATGTCCGAGCTGTGAGGGCGAGCATATTCGTTATTTTGGCACCGGTACACAAAAAGTAGAAGAAAGTTTGACCAAATTAATTCCAGAAGCGCGCGTCATCCGGATGGACGTGGATACCACTAGAACAAAAGGTGCTCATGAAAAATTACTCAAAAGCTTCCGCAATCACGAAGCCGATATTTTACTTGGAACACAAATGATTGCCAAAGGACTAGATTTTCCAGATATTACGTTAGTTGGCGTATTAAATGCTGACACAATGCTTCATTTACCAGACTTTCGCGCTTCGGAACGAACTTTCCAACTTCTCACTCAAGTAAGTGGACGAGCAGGTCGACATGAGCGGACAGGAGAAGTCATCGTTCAAAGCTATAACCCAGAACATTACAGTATTGAATTCGCCAAAAAACATGATTTCATCGGTTTTTATAACCACGAAATGCAGCTACGAAAAATGGGTTCCTACCCGCCATTTTATTACTTAACCATGATTAATGTCAGCGATGAAAATGAAATGAAAGCGATTCGAACCATTCAAGAAATGGCTCAGTTTTTACGAGGAAAGCTCGGTCCAGATGCCGTGATTCTTGGCCCTGTTCCTAGCACCATCACGAGAATTAAAAACAAATATCGCTACCAGTGCATTATTAAATATAAAATCGAACCAAACTTAAAAAAAGAACTAAAAACACTAATTACCCATTATCAAAAAGACCAACAAAAAGGTTTAACAATAACTATTGACGTACAGCCTTACGTACTAATGTAAAAGGAGCAAACCAATGACTAAAATTATTTTTATGGGAACACCGGAATTTTCTGTTCCGGTTTTAACGCAATTAGCCAGCACATATGATGTAGTTGCAGTTGTGACACAGCCAGATCGCCCAGTTGGACGCAAACGAGTTTTGACACCACCGCCAGTAAAAAAAGCTGCTTTAGAACTAGCTATTCCAGTTTATCAACCAGAAAAATTACGGACATCTAGCGAATTAGAAGAACTAATTGCTCTAGAAGCCGACCTACTTGTAACAGCAGCTTACGGACAAATTTTACCAAATAGTTTGCTTGAATCACCAAAGCATGGTGCGATTAATGTGCATGCATCTCTTTTACCAGAGTATCGCGGAGGTGCTCCTGTACACTACGCACTGCTTGACGGGAAAACGGAGACAGGCGTTACGATTATGTATATGGTAGAGAAATTGGATGCTGGGGATATGATTAGCCAGCGTAAAATTCCCATCACAGATGAAGATAATACTGGCACCATGTTTGATAAATTGAGCAAATTAGGCGCAGAATTATTAATGGACACATTACCCGACTTTTTAGCTGGAAAAATAACGGCAATCCCACAAGACCCTGAAAAGGTAACCTTTGCACGCAATATTTCTAGAGAACAAGAAAAAATCGACTGGACAAAACCAGGACGTACTATCTTTAATCAAATTCGAGGATTGTCTCCTTGGCCAGTGGCTTATACAACACTGGAAGAAAAACCATTTAAAATCTGGGAAGCAACTTATGAAGAAACAAAAGAGGGCGGCGAACCGGGTGCCATTTTAGCAGATAAAACAACGCTTAAAATCGTAGCAGGCGACGGCACGCTCATCGTACCAACAGTAATCCAACCAGCAGGAAAACCGAAGATGGATGTTCACTCATTCATGACCGGAGCTGGCAGAAATTTAAGCAAGACGACAAGGTTTGGTGAATAAATGAAAAAACAAAAAACAGTTCGTGCGATTGCATTAGAACTCATCATTAAAATCGAAAATAATCAATCATACAGCCACTTATTAATTAATGACGCATTAAAAAAACAAAAGTTAAATCCGCTTGATAAAGGGCTTTTGACTGAATTAGTATATGGTACAACACAACGCAAAATTACACTTGATTACTATTTAGCACCGTTTCTCAATAAAGAACCCGACAATTGGGTGAAAAACTTACTAAGAATGTCCGTTTATCAATTAACCTTTTTAGATAAAGTTCCTGAGCATGCGATTTTAAATGAAGCTGGTGACATCGCGAAAGATTTAGGACACCAAGGTGTAACTAAGTTCGTCAACGGCGTATTGCGTAATGTTATTCGAAAAGGCGTACCAAGTATTGATGCCATCAAAGACCCTGTGCAAAAAATCGCTGTTGAAACAAGTCTGCCAGAATGGTTAGCAAAAAGGTGGGCAGATCAATATGGTATCGAAAAACTGCGTGAAATCGGTTTAGCATTCCTTGTCGCGCCACACCAAAGTATCCGCGTCAACCAAACAGAAATTCCTACTGAACAATTAATCAAAGAACTAAATGACCAAGGAATCACCGTGACACGTAATGAATTTATCGAGGAAGCGTTACTTGTTGAAAAAGGATCTGTAGCAGAAACAAAAGCATACAAAGACGGTAAATGTAGCATTCAAGACGAAAGCTCAATGCTCGCAGCCTATGCGCTTCAACTAGAAGACAATTTGACGGTATTAGATGCTTGTGCGGCACCAGGCGGGAAAACAACCCATATCGCGGAAAAAATGCACGGCACGGGAATGGTTCATGCACTCGATATCCACGAAAAGAAAACCAAGCTAATTGATCAAGCCGCCAAACGATTGCAACTACTTAATATTCGTACGGCGCATTTAGACGCAAGAACCGCAAGTACCATGTTTGAACCAGAAACATTTGACCGTATTTTAGTGGATGCTCCGTGCTCTGGCTTTGGCGTTCTTCGCAGAAAACCAGACATTAAATACGCAAAAACAGAAAAAGATATCCACAAATTAGCAGAAATTCAATTAGCGATTTTAGATGATGTTAGCCAATTAGTAAAAGAAAATGGTATATTAGTTTATAGTACTTGTACCATTGACAAGGAAGAAAATGAAACGGTTCTTCGCGCTTTCTTAGAAAAACATCCAGAATTCACACTAGAACCTGTAGTACTCCCTGAAAAATTGGCGCAAATCAAGAAGGACGATTTTATTCAACTTTTACCAACAGATATTGGAAGCGATGGTTTCTTCGTTTCTAGCCTTAGAAAAGTGAAGTCCTGAAAAATAGTGAGGTGCTTTTAAAATGCATGCAGAATTTAGAACAGATAGAGGCAGAATAAGACATCATAATGAAGACAACGGCGGGGTTTTTGAAAATAAAGATAACCAGCCGATTGTCATTGTTGCAGACGGCATGGGTGGTCACCGGGCAGGAGACGTGGCAAGCGAAATGGCTGTGCGTCTACTAAGCGATGCATGGAAAGAAACGACCGCACTTTTGACCGCAGAAGAAATTGAAACTTGGCTACAAAAAACAATTCAAGAAGTCAATAAAGAAATTGTTCTTTATTCGGAAAGTGAAATGGATTTAAATGGTATGGGAACAACACTTGTTGCAGCAATTATGGCGCAGTCACAAGTCGTTATTGCCAACGTAGGAGATAGCAGAGGTTATTTACTTCAAAATCATGTCTTACGTCAACTAACCGAAGATCATTCACTAGTACATGAACTCCTTCGAACAGGCGAAATCAGCAAAGAAGATGCCATGAATCATCCGCGGAAAAATATTCTTTTACGCGCACTTGGTGTAGAAGGAAAAGTAGAAGTGGACACATTTGTTGTCCCTTTTCAAACGAGCGATACGTTACTACTTTGTTCCGATGGTTTAACGAATATGGTTCCAGAAACAGAAATGGAAGAAATTTTAAAAAGTAAAAGAACTCTTTCTGAAAAAGCAGATGTATTTATTACAAAAGCTAATTCTTATGGGGGAGAAGATAATATAACTGTGCTGTTAGTCGAACGAGATCTGACGCAGAAAGGGAGGGATGCTTCATGATGATTGGTAAGCGATTAAGTGATCGATATAAAATTTTACATGCAATAGGCGGCGGCGGAATGGCCAATGTGTATTTGGCGCATGATATTATTCTTGATAGAGATGTTGCAGTAAAAATTTTACGAATCGATTTAGCTGATGAAAGCAACCTTATTCGTCGGTTTCAACGGGAAGCTCAATCAGCAACGAGCCTTGTTCACCCTAATATTGTTAGTGTTTACGATGTTGGTGAAGAAAATGATTTACATTATATTGTAATGGAACATGTGGATGGAATGGATTTAAAACAGTATATTCACGAAAATCACCCAATCAGTTACGATAAAGCTGTAGATATTATGCTTCAAATCGTTTCTGCGGTGGCAATTGCCCATCAACATCACATTATTCATCGTGATTTAAAACCACAGAATATTTTAATCGATCATGATGGCGTAGTGAAAATTACTGATTTTGGGATTGCGATGGCACTTTCAGAAACATCCATCACACAAACAAATTCTTTGTTAGGTTCGGTGCATTACTTATCACCAGAACAAGCACGTGGTGGAATGGCTACTCAAAAATCAGACATCTATTCACTAGGAATCGTGCTATATGAACTATTAACTGGAAAAGTTCCTTTCGACGGTGAGTCTGCAGTTTCTATTGCTATTAAGCATTTGCAAGCGGATATTCCATCAGCAAGAGCGCAAAATCCAGAAATTCCTCAAAGCTTAGAAAATATTATCATTAAAGCAACGGCAAAAGATCCATTTTTACGTTATCAAAACGCGGAAGAAATGGAAAAAGACTTGCAAACTTGTTTAAATCAAGACCGTTTAAATGAGCCTAAATATATTTTCCCAACAGATGATGGTGATACAAAAGCAATTCCAATCATCGCAACGAAAGACACGATGCAAAACCTTGACAAAACGATTGTCCCAGAAGGAAAAGTAGCAGCGGCTGAAGTTGCTCCCGAAGAGAACAAAGGTAAGAAAAAGAAAAAAATGAGTAAGAAAAAGAAAATTGCTCTCATTGTTTCTTCTGTCATTATCATTTTTATCATCGGTATTTTACTACTGTGGCTTTTAGGCAAGAGCCCTGATGAAGTCGCTGTGCCGGATGTTTCTGGTAAAACGGAAGACCAAGCAGTAGCGCTACTCCAAAAAGAAGGCTTTGTCATAGGTAAAACGGCAGAAAAAAATAGTGATGAAGTAGCGGAAGGGAAAGTAATTAATACCGACCCAGAAGCTGGAGAAATGAAAGAAAAAGGAACAAAAATCAATTTATTCGTAAGCATTGGTTCTAAAAAAATAACTATGGACGACTATACAGGAAGAAGCTACACAGATACAAAAGCGTTACTTGAAGAACAAGGGTTTAATAATATTTCTTCGGAGGAAGCATATAGTTCTGAAGTTGAAAAAGGCTTAATTATAAGCCAAACACCGACTCAAGGAACGGACGTAGTCGCTAAATCTACCGATGTGAAATTTGTCGTAAGTAAAGGTGCAGAACCAATTTCGCTTAAAGATTTACGCGGCTATACCAAAACAGCTGTAGAAGATTATGCCTCACCACTTGGACTCAAAGTTTCAAGTAAGGAAGAAAATTCAAATACAGTTGAAAAAGGACAAGTTATTTCGCAGTCCCCATCAGCTGGAACTGCAATGAATCCTGGTGATACAATCGAGATTGTCATTTCTGCAGGACCAAAAGAAAAACAAGTCAAAGAAGTAACTAAAACATTTAACATCCCATATACACCAAGTGATGAAGAAAACCCACAACCACAGAAAATTCAAATCTACATTCAAGATAAAGACCATAGCATGACTAGCGCTTACCGAGAAATGAGCATTACACAAAATACCTCGGTAGAAATAACTTTCCAAATTGAAGAAGGTTCTAGCGCAGGCTACAAAATTATCAGTGATGATAAAGTAATCGATGAAGGTACAGTCCCTTATCCAAATTAAAAATAGAACGGAGGAAATGTGCTGGAAGGACAAATTATCAAAGCGTTGAGCGGATTTTACTATGTATTTTCGGAAGGAAAAGTATATCAATGTCGAGCAAGAGGGAATTTTAGAAAACGAAATATTTCTCCACTTGTAGGCGATGATGTAGAATTTCAAATAGAAAATAAAACAGATGGTTACATTTTAGATGTAATGTCCCGGGAGAATGCCCTTGTGCGGCCTCCCGTGGCAAACATTGATATTGCAATTTTGGTGTTTTCGGCAGTAGAGCCGGATTTTTCCACGAATCTTGCGGATCGTTTTTTAGTAGCTATTGAGAAGGAAGATATCAAGCCAGTTATTTGCATTAGTAAAATGGACTTGGCATCAGAATCTGAAAAAGAACAGATTGCTGTTTACAAAGACATTTACGAAGCGATTGGTTATGATGTTTTTGTTACCAATGATGAACCGGATAAAGAAGCCATTAAAGACTATATTAGTGGGAAAACTGCAGTTATCGCTGGGCAATCTGGTGTAGGAAAGTCGACTCTCCTAAATAGCTTAAATAGTGATTTAACTTTAAAAACAGCAGAAATTTCGAACGCACTCGGTCGCGGAAAACATACAACGAGACACGTCGAACTAATGCCGATTGGCGATGGATTTGTCGCTGATACGCCTGGCTTTAGTTCAATCGAATGGGATGACTTGCAACCTGAAACATTACAATTTTGTTTTCCGGAAATGGAAGATCGTCGTAGTGGCTGTAAATTCCGAGGTTGCATGCATGACAATGAGCCGAATTGCGCTGTAAAAACAGCTGTTGAAGCAAATGAAATAGCAGAATTTCGCTACAAACACTATATCCAAATTTTACAAGAATTAAAAAACAGAAAGCCGAGGTATTAAGAATGGGAAAAATAGCTCCTTCGATTTTAAGTGCAGACTTTGCAAATCTTGCAAGAGATATTAAAGAAGTAGAAAATTGCGGTGCAGACTACATTCATATTGACGTTATGGACGGACATTTCGTTCCAAATATTACATTTGGTCCTGCTGTTGTTCAAGCCATTCGCCCAGAAACAAAACTACCACTTGATGTTCATTTAATGATTGAAAACCCGGATACATACATTCCAGAATTTGCAAAAGCGGGAGCAGACTACATTACGGTGCATGTCGAAGCTTGTACGCATCTTCATCGCACATTACAATTAATCCGTTCTTACGGTGTGAAAGCTGGCGCAGTGCTTAATCCAGCCACACCAATCGATGTTTTACAACACGTTTTAAATGAACTGGATATGGTTCTATTTATGACAGTAAATCCTGGTTTTGGCGGACAAAAATTCATTCCAGAAGTACTAGAAAAAATTAGTGCTTTCAAGAAAATAGTGGATGAAAAAGGCTTAGATATCGAAATTGAAGTAGATGGCGGCGTGGATCATGAAACAGCGAAATTATGCCGTGATGCTGGCGCAAATGTCTTTGTAGCTGGTAGTTACATTTATGGAAATAAAAATCGTCAAACACCAATTGATAAATTACGTGCCATTGTAGGCGAGTAAACTAATAGTAGGGCTGGGACCTCTGTTCCAGTCTTATTTGTTAGGGGAGAAGGGGACTCAAGTATGAAAATAATTAATATCATGGTTGGTGGACCTGCGTCCGAAATTCCTGATTTAGCACAATATACGAGCGCAGAGATTAGTTGGGTTGGCGTGGACCGCGGAGCAAAACGTTTGTTAGACCATGGAATTGTACCGACCGTTGCGATGGGAGATTTTGATTCACTCTCTAAAGAAGAACTGGCTCATTTGAAAACCAAAGTAGCAGATGTACACGAATTTCCTGCAGAAAAAGATGAAACAGATACGGAAATTGGATTAAGTTGGGCGATGGAGCAAAATCCAGATAAGATACGCATTTTTGGTGCAACAGGAGGCCGCTTAGACCATCTACTTGCGAATCTAATGATGTTGACCAAGCCGAAATTTTTAAGCGCTGTGCCAGTTGTAGAAATGATTGACCGTCATAACTACATCAAAATGTATATGCCAGGTAGCTACACTATTGAAAAACTACCTGATAAGAAATATGTCGCATTTACAACGATGAAAGACGTGACAGGACTGACACTAAAAGGATTCGCCTACCCGCTCGAAAATGCCACTTACCCAGTAGGTTCAGCTCTATCAAGTAATGAGTTTGTGGGACAAATGGGGGAATTTTCCTTTAAAAGTGGAATGATTTTATTAACACAAAGTAATGATTAACTAGAAATACAGGTGCACTCGGCCTGTATTTTTTTATTTTAAGGCAAAGAAAAAATGCACCGACATAATTGTCGCTGCACTTGATTTCTCCTTCAATTAAACGCGTTCCACTTTACCAGATTTAAGCGCACGAGCAGATACCCAAACTTTTTTAGGTTTGCCGTTAACCAGAATCCGTACTTTTTGCAAGTTAGCTTTCCAAGTACGTTTGCTGGAGTTCATTGCGTGGGAACGTTTGTTACCGGAACGTGATTTGCGGCCTGTAATAACACATTCTTTAGCCATAGTTTACCCCTCCTTACAGAGCTCTTCGGATAATTTATTTAAAATAACCTATCCATTTGTTTTTCATACACTAGAATAATTTATCATAAACAAGTATACTTTGCAAGAGGATATGCGAAAATAGTGCAAAGAATTTTTACTTGACAGCATAAAAGTAGCTTTAATCAGGCAAATGGAGGATATGCTTTCCAAAGGACCCTGATTATAGTAAAATAGGTAGGGACGACTTTATAATTAAATAAAAATCAATACTAAAAAATAATCGAACGAGAATATAATCCGTAGGGAGGAATATAGAATGGCAATTGAAATCGACACAAAGCTAGGCAAAATTGACATTACTAGTGATGTTATTGCAACAATCGCTGGTGGAGCTGCCGAAGAAAATTTTGGCATCGTTGGAATGGCAAGTAGACACCAAATTCGTGATGGTTTGACAGATATTTTAAGAAGAGAAAATTATACTAAAGGTGTTATAGTTAGACAAGAAGAAGAAGGTATTCATATTGACATGTATATCATTGTTAGCTTTGGAACAAAAATTTCCGAAGTTGCGCATAATGTTCAAGAACGCGTCAAATACACACTAGAAAAAACACTCGGTATTACAGTGGAATCAGTGAATATTTATGTTCAAGGTGTCCGAGTAATCAAGGAATCTTAAGGAGGATTATGTAAGTGAGTATATATCAGTTAGACTCAGAGAAATTTGCAGCAATGATAGCGCTTGGAGCAGAGAATTTAGCAAAAAATGCTGATTTTGTAGATTCATTGAATGTCTTCCCGGTTCCAGATGGTGACACGGGAACGAATATGAATCTATCGATGACAAGTGGAGCAGAAGAAGTTGCGAAAAATGACAAAGAAACAATTAGTGCCGTTGGAGCAAACTTGGCTAAAGGCTTACTAATGGGTGCCCGAGGGAACTCTGGTGTTATTTTATCCCAACTTTTCCGAGGATTTTCTAAAGCGATTGAAAATAAAGAAACGTTAAACGCGGAAGAATTTGCTGGTGCTTTCGTTAAAGGCGTGGAAACTGCCTACAAAGCTGTCATGAAGCCAGTCGAAGGAACCATCCTAACCGTAGCTCGTGAAGCCGCAAAAGCCGGAGTTGCAGCAGCAAGTGAACATCAAGATATCGAATTAGTAATGGAAGCAATTTTAAAACAAGGGAAAGTCGCATTAGAAAAAACACCAGATTTACTTCCAGTTTTAAAAGAAGTTGGTGTTGTCGATAGTGGTGGACAAGGTCTTATCATTATTTATGAAGGATTTTATGGCGCACTAACTGGCAAAATGGCTGAAGCTCCTGACTATATGGCATCTATGGGTGAGCTAATTAATGCCGAACATCATCGTCATGTGCAAGACTTTATGTCAACGGAAGATATTCATTTTGGTTACTGTACCGAAATTATCGTGAAAATCAACGAAAACAAACCCGGTCAAAAACCTTTTGACGAAGAACAGTTCCGTCAAGATTTAAGTAAACTGGGGGATTCTCTACTAGTAGCTGCGGACGATGAAGTAGTAAAAGTACATGTCCATGTGGAACATCCTGGTGAAGTACTAAACTACGGTCAGCAATACGGTAGTCTACTTAAAATGAAAGTGGAAAATATGCGCGAACAGCATACTGAGATTGTTGGTGATGACAAAGTGCCAGCAAAAGAAAAAGCGGCTTATGGTATTGTTACTGTTTCAGCTGGAGAAGGATTGAAGAAACTATTTGAGAGCATGGGAGTGTCTGTTGTTCTTTCAGGTGGTCAAACAATGAATCCAAGTACAGAAGATATCGTAAAAGCAATTGAATCAGCAAATGCAGAACAAGTTTTTGTTCTTCCAAATAATAAAAATATCCAAATGGCTGCGGAACAAGCGGCACAAATTCTAGGAGATGATAAAGTTCAAATCATCCCTACAAAAACAATTCCACAAGGACTTACTGCCGTTCTTTCATTCCAAGCAGATCAAGATTTCCTAGCTAATGCAGAAGCAATGAAAGCAGCAATTGAAGACGTAGCAAGTGGCCAAGTAACGACAGCTGTACGTGATACAACAGTAGAAGGTGTCGAAATCAAAAAAGACAGCTTCATCGGTATGGTTGAAGGCAAAATCAAAGTTAGTTGTGCAACATTAGAAGAAGCCGCTTACGAAACACTGGAAAAACTACTTGATGATGATAGCGAAATCATTACTATCATTGTTGGTGAAGATGCAGATACTTCAAAAGCAGAAACGCTTGCTGATAAAGTAACAGAAGCATTCCCTGATGTCGAAGTAGAAATTCACGAAGGCGACCAACCAGTTTATCCGTATATTTTTGCTGTAGAATAAAGACGCCTCTGTAAATGAATAGAAGAAAGGATGATTTTAGTGAAATTTAATAGCGTATTTGATATTATTGGTCCTGTAATGATTGGTCCGTCAAGTTCTCATACTGCCGGCGCTAGTCGTATTGGTGCCATTGCACGAGCTGTTTTTAATGAACAACCATCCCAAGTAGATATTCATTTATATGGTTCTTTTGCCAAAACCTATAAAGGTCATGGTACTGATGTAGCTTTGATTGGCGGATTGCTCGGCTTTGAGCCAGATGATCCGCGCATGAAAGAATCTCCGAAGCTTGCTGAAGAGTGGGGCATGCGCATTCAGTTTATCGAAGAAGTAGAAGAGCCACCTCATCCAAATACGGTAAAGCTAGTATTAAAACATGGTATGCAACAAATGACATTAATTGGTGCATCCATTGGTGGCGGAAAAGTAGAGATTATTCGCTTAAACGAATTTGAACTAGAATTTACTGGAACTGCTCCAGCTATCCTTATTTTACATCAAGACAAATTTGGCGCGATTGCTGCAGTATCTTCCGTGATTGCCGACCATAAAATCAATATCGGACAAATGAAAGTGTCCCGTAAAGTAAAAGGCGATGAAGCGTTAATGGTCATTGAAGTAGACCAACAAGTTGAACAAGCTTTAATTAGCAAAATTGCTGAATTACCAGGGATTTATCAAGTAGCAAGTGTCATGATTTAGTAGTTTTCTAGTAAATCGGTGGCTTTCGCTCGATTTGTGTAAAGCCAAATGTGCGTAAACAAAACGTGCATTTGGCTTTATTTTGAGTTGTAAATCAGGTATGTTGGTAAAGGGTAAAGAAAGTGAGTGTGGACAATGTTTAGAACTGTAGCAGAATTAGTAGATATCGCTGAACGCGAGAACCTAACTATTGCTGAAATTATGATCAAGCGTGAAATGAATATTTCTGGTTTACCGCGGGAAGAAATAACAGCTGCGATGGAACGGAATTTAGATATTATGGAAGAAGCTATTCGTGAAGGTGAGGCGGGAGTTACTTCTACAACTGGCTTAACAGGCGGAGATGCCGTCCTAATGCAAGACTATATCAAAAAAGGAAACTTCTTATCAGGCGAAGTGTTACTTGATTCTGTAGCAAAAGCAATTGCGACGAATGAAGTTAATGCTTCGATGGGCGTTATTTGCGCAACACCAACGGCAGGAAGCGCGGGGGTTGTGCCGGGCGTACTTTTTTCCTTAAAAGATCGTCTAGAAATGTCGCGTGAGGATATGGTGAACTTTTTATTCACAGCAGGTGCCTTTGGGTATGTTGTTGCGAATAATGCTTTTATAAGTGGAGCGGCTGGTGGCTGTCAGGCAGAAATTGGCTCAGCAAGTGCGATGGCTTCGGCGGCGATTGTAGCAGCAGCCGGTGGGACGCCAGAACAATCAGCACACGCGATGGCTATGACAATGAAAAATATGCTTGGACTTGTGTGTGATCCTGTAGCAGGGCTTGTAGAAGTTCCATGTGTTAAACGTAATGCCCTTGGTTCCTCGCAAGCAATTATTTCAGCAGATATGGCGCTCGCAGGTATTAAGAGCCGCATTCCATGTGATGAAGTAATTGAAGCAATGCACCGCGTAGGCTTACAAATGCCAAGCTCTTTAAGAGAAACGGC
Organism: Listeria monocytogenes ATCC 19117; assembly: GCF_000307025.1. Lineage (GTDB taxonomy): Bacteria > Bacillota > Bacilli > Lactobacillales > Listeriaceae > Listeria > Listeria monocytogenes_B. The sequence goes on along the minus strand of NC_018584.1, from coordinate 1,878,680 downwards.
AGAAGGAGGATTGGCGGCTACACCGACTGGACGTGCAATTCAGCGGAAGATTTTTGGACTGTCGCCAGAAGATAAGCGTGAGTGAACTTAAACGAATCCCGACAACTGAAATCAAAGGAATTGGCGAAGAAACAGCGAAAACGTTAAAAGAGTTAGGTTTATCCACCGTGCATGATTTGCTTTGGAACTTCCCGTATCGCTATGAGGATTATCGGTTGCGGGATTTATCAGAAGTGGCGCATGAAGAACGGATTACCATTCAAGGCGAAGTCCTAACAGAGGCAACCGTTGCTTTCTACGGTCGCAAAAAATCCAAGCTCTCTTTCCGCGTCTCAACTGAAGGGCAAGTCATCAAAATCGATTTTTTCAACCAACCCTATTTAAAAAGTAAAATAAGTGTTGGCGAAACAGTGACAATCTCTGGCAAATGGGATAAGAGCCGCGCCCAAGTTACAGCCAGCAAAATAAAAATAGGCGCTGTCGAAAGTGAAGAAGAACTAGAAGGCGTTTACCGTCTAAAAGGAACGCTACGCAATAAAACAATGCAAAAATATACGAGACTTGCTTTTGATAGTTATAGTCAAGATATAGAAGAAGTTATTCCAAGCAATTTATTAGAAAAGTATCAATTAATGGATCGCCTAGAAGCAGTGCGCATTCTGCATTTTCCTAAAAATAATGAGGAATTGAAACAAGCTAGGCGCCGAATGGTCTACGAAGAATTCTTGTTATTCCAATTGAAAATGCAGTTTTTCCGTAAAATTGAACGCGAGAAATCAGGTGGAATTTCGATTAATTACGATGTAGAAGATTTGCGCCATTACATTGATTCCTTGCCATTTCCACTAACAAAAGCACAAAAACGAGTAGTCAATGAAATTTGCGGTGATATGTTATCACACTTTCATATGAATCGTTTGCTACAAGGAGACGTGGGATCGGGTAAAACAGTTGTAGCATCTATTGCCATGTATGCAGCTGCCAAAAGTGGCTTCCAAAGCGCACTCATGGTGCCAACCGAAATTTTAGCCGAGCAACATGCGAATTCCTTAGTAGAGCTGTTGCAACCTTTTGATATTACAGTTGGCTTACTAACGAGTAGTGTGAAAGGCAAACAGCGCAGAGAATTACTAGCAATGCTTGAAAATGGCTCCATTGATGTTTTAATCGGAACGCATGCATTAATTCAAGACGAAGTAATTTATCATCGCCTAGGTTTAGTTATTACTGACGAGCAACATCGATTTGGCGTAGCGCAGCGTCGTGTTCTTCGTGAAAAAGGGGAATATCCGGATGTTTTATTTATGACCGCAACCCCAATTCCTAGAACGCTTGCCATTACAGCATTTGGCGAAATGGATGTATCGATTATCGATGAACTCCCAGCTGGTCGAAAAGAAATTGAAACTTACTGGGTAAAACATCAAATGCTTGATCGCGTTATCGGTTTTATGGAAAAAGAAATCGACAAAGGCCACCAAGTCTACATCATTTGTCCGCTAATTGAAGAATCTGAAAAACTAGATGTGCAAAATGCGATAGACGTTTTCAACATTCTACAAAATAAATGGGGCACTAAATATATTCCAGGTCTAATGCACGGTAAACTATTACCAGCAGATAAAGAGCAAATTATGCGCGACTTTAATAATAAAAAAATTGATTGCCTTGTTTCGACCACAGTAGTGGAAGTTGGTGTAAACGTGCCAAACGCTACCATGATGGTCATTTACGATGCCGACCGTTTTGGTTTAGCGCAGTTGCATCAACTTCGGGGCCGAGTTGGGCGCGGAGCAGATCAGTCTTACTGTATTTTAATTGCTGACCCAAAAACCGAAGTCGGCAAAGAACGTATGATGATTATGTCAGAAACAAACGATGGCTTCGTTGTCAGCGAACGCGACCTAGAACTTCGTGGCCCAGGAGATTTCTTCGGCAGAAAACAAAGTGGTGTTCCAGAATTCAAAGTAGCAGATATGGTTCACGATTACCGGGTACTGGAGATCGCCCGCCAAGATGCCGTTCACATGATCTTTGAAGAAGATATGTTAGAGAACAAAAACTACGAAAAATTAGTAGCACTTCTGGAGGAAGAAGGCGTCTTCACGGAGCAAAAACTAGATTAAACCTATGTAACAATCTTTAAAAAAACTTGCAACTTGGCTTGATTTTTAATAACATATTAAAGTACCAATAAATACAAAGGAAGTTCTGAATGTTATCCGACAGAGGTAACTTCCTTTTTTTACCTACTGTTTAGTAGCTGGTATTAATACCTTTCACAAAAAAAGAGATGAGGATACGTGCATGAAAAAATATTCTAAAAAGGATCGTCAAATGAAACTTCAAGTTGCGATTGAAGAAAATCCTTTCATAACAGATGAGCAGCTTGCAGAAAAATTTGGGGTCAGTGTGCAAACTATTCGTCTAGATAGAGTAGCACTTTCCATCCCCGAACTCAGAGAGCGAATCAAACATGTTGCGAGTGTCAATTATGCCGATGCAGTAAAAAGCCTTCCCATCGATGAAGTGATTGGTGAAATTATTGATATTCAACTTAGCAAGAGCGCTATTTCGATTTTTGATGTGCGTAGTGAGCATGTTTTTAAACGAAATAAAATCGCTCGTGGGCATCATTTGTTTGCCCAAGCTAATTCCTTAGCAACCGCCGTCATCCCAAATGAAATAGCTCTAACAACACAAGCAACCGTTCGCTTTGTTCGTTCTGTAAACGAAGGAGAACGCATCATCGCAAAAGCAAAAGTACGTCCGGCAACAGACAACAGAGCTATTACAATCGTAGACGTGAAAAGCTATGTTGGAGATGAAATTGTACTTAAAGGCAAATTTGAAATGTATCACGCAACGCAAAAATGAAAATAAAGGACTGACGTATAATGAAAATTGCTGTAGATGCGATGGGTGGAGATCATGCACCAAAAGAAATTGTTTTAGGTGTGATGAAAGCTGTGGCCCAATATAAAGATGTTGAAATTCTTCTTTTTGGAGATGAAACAAAAATAAATGAATATTTAACTGATAAAACCCGCGTAAAAATTATACATACCGATGAAAAAATTGAAAGTGATGACGAACCAGTTCGCGCTGTAAAACGGAAGAAAAAAGCTTCTATGGTACTTGCTGCCCAAGCGGTAAAAGACGGAGAAGCAGATGCTTGTATTTCAGCTGGAAACACAGGGGCTTTAATGTCTACTGGATTGTTTGTTATTGGCCGTATTAAAGGGATTGACCGTCCAGCACTTGCACCAACACTACCAACCGTGACAGGAAAAGGCTTTGTTATGCTTGATTTAGGAGCAAATGCGGAAGCAAAACCAGAACATTTATTACAATTTGGTTTAATGGGCTCGGTTTACGCAGAAAAAGTGCGTAAAATTGATCGTCCTCGCGTAGCGCTTTTAAACATTGGAACAGAAGAAACAAAAGGAAATGATTTAACAAAAAAATCATTCGAACTTATGAAAAATCAAGACGCTTACGAATTTATCGGCAACATCGAAGCGCGTGATTTATTAATGGATGTAGCAGATGTTGTTGTAACCGACGGATTTACTGGTAATATGGTACTTAAGTCCATCGAAGGAACAGGCGCCGCTTTCCTAAGTATGCTAAAAATGAGTTTGCTTAATGGCTTTAAAAATAAAGTTGCAGCAAGCTTCTTGAAAAAAGATTTAATGGCTTTAAAAGCAAAAATGGATTATAGCGAATATGGCGGTGCTTGTTTGTTCGGTGTTCAAGCTCCAGTTGTAAAAGCCCACGGTTCATCCAATGCGAATGGTATTTTCACCACAATCCGTCAAGTACGTGAAATGGTTGAAAAACAAGTGGTCGAAACAATTAAAGCAGAAGTAGACAAAGTAAAAGTAGGAGGAACAGAATCTAATGACTAAAATTGCATTTGTATTTCCCGGTCAAGGAGCACAAAAAATTGGCATGGGACAAGATGTAGCAGCAGAATATCCTGAAGCAAAAAAAATCTATGATGATGCTGACGAAAGACTCGGGTTTTCAATCACAGAAATTATTACAGAAGGTCCAATTGAATTATTAACGAAATCCGAAAACGCACAACCAGCTTTAGTTTCCACAAGTGTTGCTATTTTACGCGCTTTAGAAACATATGGTGTGAAAGCTGATTACGTAGCGGGACATAGCCTTGGTGAATATAGTGCGCTTGTTGCTGGCGGATTTTTAGAAGCAAGTGATGCGATTTACCTTGTACGTAAGCGCGGTGAATTAATGGAAGCAGCTGTACCAAATGGTGCTGGCGCAATGGCTGCAGTTCTTGGTGTAGACCGGGAAACATTAAAAACAATCACCGAAGAAGTAACTAAAGAAGGCGATGCAGTACAACTTGCTAACCTTAACTGCCCAGGACAAATCGTTATTTCTGGAACAACAGCTGGCGTTGAAAAAGCAGGCGAAAAAGCAAAAGAAAGTGGCGCAAAACGCGTATTACCACTTGCTGTTAGCGGACCTTTCCACTCTAGCTTAATGGAACCAGCCGCACTTGCTTTCCGTGATGTTTTAGCAGAGGTTAAAATTTCAGATGGTCAGATTCCAGTGGTTAATAACGTGGACGCTAAAGAAACTACGGATAAATCCGAAATTAGCGATAAACTAATCAAGCAAATCTATTCTCCAGTATTATGGGAAGATATCGTCGAAGAATTAATTAAAAACGGCGTAGATACGTTTGTCGAAATTGGTTCTGGAAAAGTCTTAGCAGGTTTAATTAAAAAAATTAATCGTGATGTAACTGTACTGTCAGCAGGTGACGCTGAATCAGTGAAAAGCGTTGCAGCGACATTGAAAGGAGAATAATTAATGACTTTACAAGGAAAAGTAGCAGTAGTAACAGGTGGATCACGCGGAATTGGACGTGACATTGCCATTAAATTAGCCAAAGAAGGCGCAAATATTTTCTTCAATTACAATGGTAGCCCAGAAGCTGCAGAAGAAACAGCAAAACTCGTTGCTGAACATGGTGTTGAAGTAGAAGCAATGAAAGCAAACGTAGCCATTGCTGAAGATGTAGATGCCTTTTTCAAACAAGCAATCGAACGCTTTGGTCGTGTGGACATTCTTGTGAATAATGCGGGAATTACACGTGATAACTTATTAATGCGTATGAAAGAAGACGAATGGGATGACGTAATTAATATCAACCTAAAAGGAACTTTCCTTTGTACAAAAGCAGTAAGCCGTACAATGATGAAACAACGCGCAGGTAAAATTATCAACATGGCATCTGTTGTTGGTTTGATTGGTAATGCAGGTCAAGCAAATTACGTAGCAAGTAAAGCGGGCGTTATCGGTTTAACAAAAACAACTGCTCGAGAACTTGCGCCCCGTGGTATTAACGTAAATGCTGTTGCTCCTGGTTTCATTACAACAGATATGACCGACAAATTAGATGAAAAAACAAAAGAAGCAATGTTAGCGCAAATTCCGCTTGGTGCTTATGGAACAACGGAAGATATTGCAAATGCAGTTCTTTTCCTAGCGAGCGATGCTTCGAAGTATATTACTGGTCAAACACTATCTGTTGATGGCGGAATGGTGATGTAAAATTGGTTAATGAATGCGAATTTAATTGGCTCGCATTACTTTAAATATTTTTGTTTACGTAGGAGAAATAATCCTATATAATACTTGGAGGGAGGTGAAGTGAAAAATGGCAGAAGTATTAGAAAAAGTTACAAAAATCATCGTCGACCGTTTAGGTGTCGAGGAATCCAAAGTAACTTTAGAAGCTTCCTTCAAAGAAGATCTAGGTGCAGATTCTCTAGATGTTGTTGAATTAGTAATGGAACTTGAAGACGAGTTCGGAGTTGAAATCTCTGATGGCGACGCTGAAAACATTAACACAGTTGGTGATGCAGTGAAGTACATAGAGGCGAACGCATAAAACTTTATGTGACCGGATAAATGAGGGTGCCCGTGTTACTTATCTTTGCTGTGGTAACTTCCGCACGCGAGACAAGTAGCGCAGGTGGCCTCTTTTTCAAGGTCACGAGATTTTGTTGGTTCATTTTCTAAGCAGCTTTTTGCTAGTGGCTGTTTAGAAAATGAACTTGCTTATTAAAGAGAGGAGCAAGTGAAATGAATCAATGGGAAGAGTTACAAGAAAGCGTTGGATTCGATTTTAAAGATGTTGAATTATTAAAACAAGCATTCACACATTCCTCATATGTGAACGAACACCGCCGGGAAAATGTGAAAGATAATGAACGCTTAGAATTTCTTGGTGATGCAGTCCTTGAACTCACTGTATCGAATTATCTATTTAACAAATATCCAGATATGGCAGAAGGACACATGACAAAAATGCGCGCAGCAATTGTTTGTGAGCCTTCTTTAGTCGAGTTTGCAGAAGCAGTACATTTTTCTAAATACGTACGACTTGGTAAAGGGGAAGAAAAAGCCGGTGGAAGAACTCGTCCGGCACTTCTGGCGGATGTATTTGAATCTTTTATCGGCGCGCTTTATTTAGATAATGGGATTGACAAAGTTGTGACATTTTTAGAACGTGTTATTTTTCCAAAAATTGATGCAGGGGCATATCTACAAACAGTGGATTATAAAACGCAACTGCAAGAAATTGTTCAACGGGACCGTGATGTCTTGATCGAATATGATATCCTTGGCGAAACAGGACCAGCGCACAATAAAGCATTCGATGCCCAAGTAATTGTTAACGGACAAGTACTCGGAAAAGGCAGCGGCAGAACAAAAAAACAAGCAGAACAAAGTGCGGCACAATTTGCTATAAACCAACTAACACACAGATAAACAAAAATGGAGGTGTCCGGACATGTTATTAAAACGATTAGAAATGAATGGCTTTAAATCCTTTGCTGACAAAGTTGCGATAGATTTCGTGCCCGGCATGACTGCAGTTGTAGGGCCAAATGGCAGCGGGAAAAGTAATATTACAGAAGCAATCCGCTGGGTACTTGGTGAGCAGTCCGCTAAATCGCTCCGTGGTGGCCGAATGGGTGATGTTATTTTTGCTGGAAGTGATACACGGAAACCAATTAATTTTGCGGAAGTGTCACTTATCCTCGAAAATGAAGACCATTTTTTACCACTTGATTATAGCGAAGTAGCTGTTACTAGACGTATTTACCGTAATGGTGATAGCGAGTTTTTAATTAATAAAGAAAATTGTCGACTGAAAGATATTGTCGATTTATTTATGGACTCTGGACTTGGAAGAGAGTCTTTTTCGATTATTTCGCAAGGGAAAATCGATGAAATTCTGAACAGTAAACCAGAAGAACGTCGCTCGATTTTTGAAGAAGCAGCCGGCGTATTAAAATATAAACACCGTAAAAAACAAGCAGAAAATAAATTATTTGAAACCGAAGAAAATTTAAACCGAGTACAAGATATTTTATACGAATTAGAAGGACAACTGGAGCCGCTTGAAATGCAAGCTTCTATTGCGAAAGATTATTTATTCCAACAAGAAGAACTAGAAAAATACGAAGTGACTTTACTCGCGAGCGAAATCAGTTCCTTAACAGAAAAACTAGCCGAAGTTCGTAAAGAATTTGGTGAAAATCAAACGGTTTTAATTAAGCTACGCGAAGAATTACATGCCGAAGAAGCGGTTATTTCACGCGAAAAACATGCACTGAATGAAACAGATATTGCGCTTGATAATTTACAAGAACGTCTTTTAGTTGAAACGGAAAAACTGGAACAACTAGAAGGAGAGCGAAATCTCCAATTAGAACGTAAAAAGCACAGTAGCGAAAATGAACAAGTTTACGCAGAAACACTGGCGGCAATTACGGAAAAAATTACTGCCTTGGAAGAGCAAAAAGAAGTTCTAAGTAGCTCAAAACTCGAAAAAGAAACAGCACTTGAAATTGCGGTCAAAGCGAAAAAAGAGCTAGAAGTAACACTTGCCAAATACGATGATTTATCCGAAGAAGCAATCGAAAACCGCAAAAGTGATTATATTGATCTGCGCCACACGCAAACGACAATTAATAATGATTTAGGTTATATTGAGCGCCAAATCGGTCAGATCACGAGTCGAATTGACAAGTTAGATTTAGAAAATAGCCATCATATCGATGATAGAAAAGATATGCTCGCTCAAATAGAAACAACCAAAACACATTTAACAAAAATCCAAAGTGAGCTTACGGAACAAATGGAAATTTACCGTGAAGTACAGCAAACTTTAGCGAAACAAGAAGCTGTTTTTGGAACGCAAGAACGTGCGCTTTATAAACATTATGAAACAGTGCAACAAATGAAATCGCGGAAGGAAACATTAGAGGAGTTGGCGGATGATTATGCTGGCTTTTTCCAAGGTGTCCGGGAAGTCTTAAAAGCGAAAAAAGAAATTCCAGGGATTTTAGGTGCGTTAGTAGAACTCGTAGAAATACCCGCGAAGTACCAACAAGCCATGGAAACAGCGCTTGGGGCAAGTGCGCAGAACGTTGTCGTAGAAGATGACCGCGTTGCTCGTGAAGCCATCAGTTTCTTGAAGAAAACGAAAAGTGGCCGCGCAACTTTCTTACCACTTTCGACTATTCAACCTCGCGAACTTCCAGCTGCAACGAAAAACGCTTTAAGCAACCAACCTGCTTTTATCGCACTTGCAAGTGAAGTCATTTCTTTTGATGAAAAAGTTTCTCCGGTTATTTTGAATGCTCTAGGGACAACGATTTTGGCGAAAGATTTAAAAGGGGCGAATACGCTCGCTCGCTTAGTCAACTTTAGGTATCGCATTGTGACACTAGAAGGTGACGTCGTGAATGCCGGTGGTTCGATGACTGGTGGAGCAACCAAAGGCGGAAAATCGTCTATTTTAACGAGAAAACATGAGTTAGGCCAATTAGCAGAGAAAATTACCGAGTTAAACGAAGCCACTCGTGAAATGGAATCTGCGGTTCAACTAGCTAAAGATAGCATGGCGAAAAAACGTGAAGAACTCGAAGAAACACGAGGAATCGGTGAAAATTTACGTTTACAAGAAAAAGAATTACTTGGAAAACTAGACCGAGAAACTGAGAATCTAGAGCGCTTCAATAAACAACTACAACTATACGATATTGAAAAAGCAGACGGTAGCGAAGAATTAAACAAACTACTGGAGCGAAAAGAAACTTTACTACATGAACAAGTCGAAATCGCAAAACAAATCGAAGCAACCGATGAAGAAATCAAAGCGATGACAAGTTCAAGCAAAGCACTAGAAAGCAAACGTGCAGCAGATTTAGAAAGTCTGTCATCCTTAAAAGCGCAAATCGCCGCTAAACGAGAGCAACTTCAATCTGCTACAGAAGCCGTCGAGCGAGTAACGACAACGCTACATGAAAATTACGAACAAAAAGAAGCGGCTGAACAAAAACTAGCTTCCTTAAAAACCAACTTAACTAGCGTTCATACAAGCGAAGAATCAGCTAGAAAATCCATTGAAGAACTGCGCAAAGATAAGGCTGAAACAAGCGAAAAACTTGCGCAAACAAGACAAACTCGTGCTGAACTACAAGAAAAATTAGAACTATTAGAAGCCGAATTAACACAAAAAAATAATCAAATCAGTTTTTACGTGGAGCAAAAAAATAATGCAGAAATAAGCATCGGTCGTTTAGAAGTAGATATTAATAACCGAATTGATCGTTTGCAAGAAGCTTACTTACTAACACCAGAGCAAGCCGAAGAAAAAATCTTGCCAGAAGTAAATACCGAACAAGCTCGTTCGAAAGTTCGTTTATTAAAACGTTCTATCGATGAATTAGGTATCGTCAATATTGGTGCCATCGAAGAATTTGAGCGTATCCAAGAACGTTTTGACTTCCTAAACAGGCAACAAGCGGACTTACTTGCCGCAAAAGAAACCCTTTTTAAAGTCATGGACGAAATGGACGAAGAAATGAAAATTCGTTTTAGTGAAAGTTTTGAAGCAATTAAAACCGAATTTGCGATTGTTTTCCCTGAGCTATTTGGTGGAGGTAGCGCGGAACTGGTGCTCCTTGATCCAGAAAATCTTCTAACAACCGGGATTGATATCGTCGTTCAACCACCTGGGAAAAAATTACAAAACCTATCGCTTCGTTCTGGCGGAGAACGTGCGCTAACGGCGATTGCATTATTATTTGCTATCATTCGCGTTCGCCCAGTACCATTCTGTATTTTGGATGAAGTAGAGGCGGCTTTAGATGAAGCCAATGTTACACGATTCAGCCGTTACTTAAAGCAATTCGAGTCCGGCACGCAGTTCATCGTTATCACACATCGTAAAGGAACAATGGAAGAAGCCGACGTATTATACGGCGTCACCATGCAAGAGTCCGGCGTCTCCAAACTAGTATCAGTTCGTTTAGAAGAAACAGCTGAACTCATTAAATAAAAGGAGTAAACAAAATGACCTTTTTTAAAAAATTAAAAGATAAAATAACTCAGCAAACTGATTCTGTTTCTGGAAAATTTAAAGATGGCTTATCCAAAACACGCGGCAACTTTTCCGGAAAAATTAACGAAATGGTTGCTCGCTATCGTAAAGTCGACGAAGATTTCTTTGAAGAACTAGAAGAAATCCTTATCGGAGCAGACGTTGGTTTTGAAACTGTCATGGAACTAGTCGATACGCTACGCCGTGAAGTTCAACTTAGAAACATCAGTGATCCAAAAGACGTACAAGAAGTGATAGTCGAAAAATTAGTCGAGATTTACCAAGGAGACGAAAAAGAAGACGAAGCACTTCATATCGAAGAAGACGGGCTAACCGTTATCTTGTTTGTTGGTGTGAATGGGGTTGGTAAAACAACCTCCATCGGAAAAATGGCTCATCGCTTTAAACAAGAAGGTAAAAAAGTGATGTTAGCTGCTGGCGATACATTCCGTGCTGGTGCCATTGATCAATTAGAAGTCTGGGGCGAGCGTACCGGCGTCGATGTTATTAAACAAGCCGAGGGAAGCGACCCTGCAGCGGTGATGTTTGATGCCGTTCAAGCAGCAAAAGCACGCAAAGCGGACGTTTTACTTTGCGATACAGCTGGCCGTTTACAAAACAAAGTCAATCTAATGAACGAATTAGAAAAAGTAAAACGTGTCATTACGCGTGAAATTCCTAATGCGCCGCACGAAGTTTTACTAGTACTTGATGCTACAACTGGCCAAAATGCTTTCGTTCAAGCAAAACAATTTAAAGAAACAACCGACGTAACAGGCATTATCCTCACAAAACTGGACGGAACTGCCAAGGGTGGTATTGTTATCGCCATTCGCAATGAACTAGATATTCCAGTGAAATTCGTCGGTCTTGGGGAACAAATGGACGACCTACAAGCCTTTGATGCAAATGAATATGTGTATGGCTTATTTGCTGATATGGTTGATAACGAAAAATAATCAGAGAAAGCCGAATGATTCTCGTCATTCTGGCTTTTTTCTCTTTTGTTTAACCTTCCTTGACATTCCCGCGATTTCCCCGTATCCTTTAAAAGGAGAGAGGTGAAATGCCTTGTTTGAGAAGACAAACCGTATGAATTTATTATTTGATTTTTACCAGGAATTACTAACAACAAAACAAAAAGCCTATGTTTCTTTTTATTATCTAGATGATTACTCGCTAGGCGAAATTGCTGAAGAATTTGAAGTGAGTAGACAAGCCATTTATGATAATATTAAAAGAACCGAAGAAAGCCTAGAAAAATACGAAGAAAAACTAGGGATGCTAAAAAAATACCAACAACGAGAAAAACTTTTTAGTCAATTAGAAGCACAATTAACCAAGAAGAATTTTCTGGACGAGCAAGTGAAAGATACGCTCGAACAGCTTAAAAATATCGATTAGGAGGCCAGAATCATGGCATTTGAAGGACTAGCTGGAAGACTCCAAGAAACAATGAACAAAATTCGCGGCAAAGGGAAAGTAAACGAAGCTGACGTAAAAGAAATGATGCGTGAAGTTCGTCTTGCTCTACTTGAAGCCGATGTTAACTTTAAAGTCGTTAAACAATTTATTAAAACAGTAAGCGAACGTGCTGTCGGCGCGGACGTTATGAAAAGCCTAACACCCGGCCAACAAGTTATCAAAATCGTTCAAGAAGAACTAACAAGCTTAATGGGCGGAGAAGAAAGCAAAATCGGAACAGCGGACCGCCCACCAACCGTGATTATGATGGTAGGTTTACAAGGGGCTGGTAAAACAACGACTTCCGGCAAACTTGCTAATTTATTACGCAAAAAATATAACCGTAAACCATTACTTGTCGCAGCAGATATTTACCGACCTGCCGCAATCAAACAATTAGAAACACTTGGCAAGCAATTAGATATGCCGGTATTTTCTCTAGGAGACCAAGTAAGCCCGGTAGAAATCGCCAAACAAGCTATTGCTAAAGCAAAAGAAGAACATTTAGATTATGTTATTATCGATACAGCGGGTCGTCTTCATATTGACGAAACGCTAATGGATGAGTTAAAACAAGTGAAAGAAATTGCAACGCCAACCGAAATCCTGCTTGTTGTCGATTCCATGACTGGGCAAGATGCTGTCAACGTGGCGCAAAGCTTCAACGAACAATTAGAAATTACAGGTGTCGTGCTAACCAAATTAGACGGTGATACACGTGGTGGTGCAGCGCTTTCGATTCGTTCCGTCACTGGCAAACCAATTAAATTTATCGCGACTGGTGAAAAAATGGAAGCTCTAGAAACTTTCCATCCAGATCGTATGGCTTCCAGAATTCTCGGCATGGGCGATGTGCTTTCCCTGATTGAAAAAGCGCAAACCGATGTAGATACAGAAAAAATGAAAGCTATGGAACAAAAAATGAAAGACAACAGCATGACGCTAGATGACTTCTTAGAACAGTTACAACAAGTAAAACAAATGGGACCACTAGATGAACTACTTAAAATGATGCCAGGGGCAAACAAAATGAAAGGCCTCGACAACATGAACGTCGATGATAAACAACTAGGTCATATTGAAGCAATTATCAAGTCAATGACCAAAAATGAAAAAGACAATCCAGATATCATCAATGCAAGTAGAAGAAAACGGATTGCACGTGGTAGCGGACGTCCGGTTCAAGAAATTAACCGTCTCCTAAAACAATTTGGTGAAATGAAAAAAATGATGAAGCAAATGACTGGTGGCGGCAAAGGCAAAAAAGGCAAAAATCCATTCGGCAATTTCAAAATGCCATTTTAATTCTAAAAGTCAAAACCCATTCCGGGTTTTGGCTTTTTTTCATACCTTAACATCCCTAAAATCATTTCTTTACAAACCCTTCATTCAACCAACAAATTGCGTTGCTATAATGTACAAGAAGCTTACAAAAGGAGGAGAAAGAATGAAACATTGGGTAAAAGTAACAGGGGCAGGGGTGCTAAGCGCGACTTTACTATTAGGAGGATGTGGAGCGCAGTCAGAAGAAAAAGCGGAGGCAAACGTTAAAACCGAGCAAACAGTCAAACCAGGAAGCCAAATTAAATTAGAAGGTGCTGTAAATGTCCGGGACTTAGGCGGATACAAAACAACGGATGGACTAACTATCAAGCCACATAAACTCATTAGAAGTGCCGAACTCGCTAACTTAAGTGATTCGGATAAAAAGAAACTCGTAAATACATACGATTTGTCTCATATAGTTGATTTCCGAACAAGTTCAGAAGTCGCAGCCAAACCAGACCCAAAACTCACAGATGTTGACTATACGCACGATTCTGTGATGAAAGATAATGGTGCATCTACAAGCACACAAGATTTAACTGCCAGCCTAGCCAAAATGGATAATCCAGAAACATTTCTCATTAATGCCAATAAGAGCTTTATTACAGATGAAACTTCGATACAAGCCTATAAAGATTTTTTTGATATACTATTAGCAAACCAAGATGGATCTGTTCTTTGGCACTGTACAGCTGGAAAAGATCGTGCTGGATTTGGAACCGCCCTCGTTCTGTCAGCATTAGGAGTGGATAAAAACACAGTCATTAACGATTATATGCTTTCCAATAAATATCGTGCCCTCGAAAATAAAAAAGCAATTGAAGCCGTTGCAGCAAAAACAGATAATAAAAAAGTGATTGATGGAATGACAGCCGTAATGGAAGTTCGTGAATCTTATATCAATGCAGCCTTTGATGAAATTGATGCAAAATATGGTTCGATGGACAACTTTTTAAAAGAAAAACTCGGACTAACCGATGCTAAAAAAGAACAACTAAAAAAAGCCTATCTTTATTAAAAAAGTAAGCCCTTGAAAAAGGGCTTTTTTTTTGCGTACAAATAGAATCTGAAGTGAAGAACCATTTTAAAAAGATTTGTATACAATTGAAAGACAATTCGTGTAATGTTAACTGCTATAGGTCTTAATACCCTATTAGGAACAGTGCTAAAGTTTAAATACAGGCTATAAATACGTATATTTGTATAACTTTTAGACTAAAAGAATCGAATTGAAGTATTTTTTGGTTCTAGTACTTTTTACTTTAATTTTTAAAAATATACTATATAGTAAAGTTATCTAACGGGTTATAACAGCTAATGTTAGGTCCGAAAACGAAGGGAGGGACATTGGGCTGAAATGGTTGGAATCTGATATTGGATAAAGGTTCAGGGGATACTTAATAGTTAGCTTATTAGGAAAACATAATTTAATACCTTTATTCTGTTTTCAGTTATTTTTCAAAATCAAGAACGATTGATTTTTAAGGGGGAAAAATGATGAAAAAACAGCGTGTAGATTACAAACGGAGATTAGACCAAAAGCGAGCGCAAAAAGCAAAATTAATTGCGGCGCTTATTACGACAACAACGATGATGGTAGCGCCTGTCACTGTGAATTACGATTCTTTTAATCACCAATTTGCCCTAAGTGGTATTCAAGCGGATGCGGCAACAATTGATTTATTAGGAAATTCTAATTTGAATACACAGTATTCTAATGGGAAATTAGTGATTACTCTTTCTGGGAATCAGTTAGTTAGTGCTAGTGCAGTATCCACGTACTATCCATACTTTGAACTACCAAGTGAACTTTCTTCTATTTTGAGTAATCCAAATATAAGAGCAAATACGAAAATTGATTATAAAATTGCTTATTTAGGAATTGGCGGTATTGGATTATTTAATCAAGGTACAGTAAATGGAAGTAACTCAAGCAATTTCTTTATTGATTCTAGTAGAAATGCGGTTGGTGCAAAAGTAAATCACTTACTGGGAGTTGGAGTTGGTAGTATATCTACTTTCACTTTGACAATTGATTTGCTAGCGCTTGGCGTAACTGCGCTACCTAGTGCCAATGATGGAAAATTAGATTTTGCTGCTAGAACTGGTGATGGGCTTTTGGATGTTGATCTGTTGAATAGTAATGCGGCTCGTGGGTTTATTACTACGGATGTTGGGGATGCCGACGCTGACGCTGACGCCGATGCTGACGCTGATGCGGATGCCGACGCCGATGCGGATGCGGATGCTGACGCTGATGCCGACGCCGACGCTGATGCTGACGCTGATGCGGATGCTGATGCCGACGCCGACGCTGATGCTGACGCTGATGCTGACGCTGATGCTGATGCCGACGCTGATGCTGACGCCGATGCCGACGCTGACGCCGATGCTGACGCTGATGCTGATGCCGACGCTGATGCCGACGCCGACGCCGATGCGGATGCGGATGCTGACGCTGATGCCGACGCTGATGCCGACGCCGACGCTGATGCTGACGCTGATGCTGATGCCGACGCCGACGCTGATGCTGACGCTGATGCTGATGCCGACGCTGATGCTGACGCTGATGCTGATGCGGATGCGGATGCTGACGCCGATGCCGACGCTGATGCTGATGCGGATGCGGATGCTGATGCCGACGCTGATGCCGACGCTGATGCTGACGCCGACGCCGACGCTGATGCTGACGCTGATGCCGATGCCGATGCTGACGCTGATGCTGACGCCGATGCTGACGCCGATGCGGATGCGGATGCCGATGCGGATGCGGATGCCGATGCTGATGCCGACGCTGATGCCGACGCTGATGCCGACGCTGATGCGGACGCTGATGCCGATGCGGATGCCGATGCGGATGCCGACGCTGATGCCGACGCTGATGCGGACGCCGATGCGGATGCGGATGCCGACGCTGATGCCGACGCTGACGCTGATGCGGATGCTGATGCTGACGCCGATGCTGATGCTGACGCCGATGCGGATGCTGACGCCGATGCTGACGCTGATGCGGATGCCGACGCCGATGCGGACGCTGATGCCGACGCCGATGCGGATGCCGACGCCGATGCGGATGCTGACGCCGATGCCGATGCCGACGCTGATGCGGATGCCGACGCCGATGCGGATGCCGACGCCGATGCGGATGCTGACGCCGATGCGGATGCTGACGCCGATGCTGACGCCGATGCGGATGCGGATGCTGATGCTGACGCCGATGCCGATGCGGATGCCGATGCCGACGTAGACATTGACTGGAGAGATTTCCTAGTTGAAAAACCAACTGTAAATCCAATTTACGAAGGAACTAAAACAATTTCAGGTACTTCCATTTATAAAAATATGAATATAAATACCCTTCTGAAATCATTGCAATCAGATGCACCGGCTGGAACAACTTTCTATATTAATTTGACTCTTCCGGACGGTACTGTTATCGGAAATGTCTTAATCCATGCAGATGGAACCTATACTATTAATATTCCTAATTATAATTTGAAAGCTGGAGATGTTATTCATCTTCAAGTAACAGCTAAATATGGTAATGAAGTTAAAACGAGTGAAGATGTAGCCGTAACTGTCCTACCATTAGCAGATTCTGATGCCGACGCTGATGCCGACGCTGATGCCGATGCCGATGCCGACGCTGATGCGGATGCGGATGCGGATGGTGGATCAAATCCTTCTACCAATGGAGGAACTACTGGAACTTCTAACGGAGGAACTGGCGTAACCGTTACGAACATGAGTTCAAATGGTTCAGGAACAATGCTTTCCTCAGGTTATAGCGCGGATGGAACAACTTCTATCTCAGCAAGTGATCTTCCTTCAACTGGAGATACAAACAGTAGTCTTCCGTGGGTTGGGCTTGGTCTCTTCTCGCTAGCTGGCGCGTTTTTACTACGTCTTTTCCGTAAATAAGAGCCACAATACAACGATTCCCTGTCGCTAAGAAAATTTAGCGGCAGGGATATTATAAAAAGGAGTGGTACGTATGCCTTGGAGAGGTATATTAGATGAACTTGAAAATAAAATTATTGATCAATTAACAGAAGACGAAGAACACGCCACTTACAACGGGAAATGGCATGGCTTTCTAACAATCGGCTATAAAAATAAACGAGCTATTGTCATAAACTTTAGCTATCTTTGCCTAGCCAACTTAATTAATGAAATGAAAAAAAGTGCAATAAAAAACCAAACCGAAGAGGCAATTTCTTTTAAAATTGATGTTGCTGTGGATTATCGACTTGAAAATTTAGGAGAATGGAATAAAAAAGCTTTAAAAACGAAGAAAAATTATTATAGACGGGGCATTGCCTTAAATGAAAATTTTAAAATAGCTTTAATGGAACAGGAAATTAATGCGAACGCTATCCTTCTACCAGGTGATGAAGGTTTAGCTATCAACGTTGAAAATATGAATAGATATTTAATCCAAACAAATAAAAACCAAGCTCAATTAAACTTAACCGTAGATTCCACTATTGTTACTTTTAATACAGTAGGATGGTTTTTTGACGGAAAGAAAATCCATGAGTTAGAACCAAGCGAGCTTGAGCATGGTCGTAGAAGTACTAAACAATTAACTCCAGATGCAGTTTTTGAACTAGTTGGAAACGCTGGAAATTATTTAGCGAGCCAAGTAAATCAAACGGGCGAATTCA
Source organism: Listeria monocytogenes ATCC 19117 (assembly GCF_000307025.1). Lineage (GTDB taxonomy): Bacteria > Bacillota > Bacilli > Lactobacillales > Listeriaceae > Listeria > Listeria monocytogenes_B. The sequence goes on along the minus strand of NC_018584.1, from coordinate 1,860,782 downwards.
ATTACGGCTGGTTTGCTTGCTTTGATAAAAAAATTAAACACTATAATAGTTTGCGCCACGCGAGTACAACTTATTCGATGTTAGAAGCATACGAATTAACAGGCGATAAAACAATTTTGGAAGCAGCTACAAGCACTTTAACTTATTTAGAGCAAAACTTTATTTATGAAAAAGACGAATTAGCTTTTTTAATTGAACCAGGGTTGCGTGAAGTTAAATTAGGCGGTTCAGCGGCGACATTGCTTGCTTTAACGAAATATATGAAAATCACTGGAACTAAAACCTATTTGCCACTATCTAGGAAGATTGCGAATGCGATTATTTCCTTACAAGAAGAAAACGGGAAGTTCACGCATGTGTTGGAGTATCCCTCTTTAGAAGTAAAAGATATTTTCCGGATTATTTATTACGACGGGGAAGCTGTGTTTGGCTTGTTGCGCTTATATGAAATTGACCGTGATTCCAAATGGCTGGAGGCAGCGGCAAAATCTTTTGACCAGTTCATTCGTGATGACTACTGGCAAAACCATGATCACTGGCTGAGCTACTGCGCCAATGAAATCACTAAATATATTCCAGACGAAGCTTACTACGAATTTGGAATGAAAAATGCTTTCGACAACCTACCATTTATTTATGGACGCGAAACCACATTTCCAACCTTTTTAGAGCTTACTGTTGCTACAAAAGAGATGTCGCTACGGATGGAAACAGAGGACTTGCAAAAACTGCTTCATGACTATCCACTAGCTGAATTGGAAAAAACAATCACTAAACGAGCTATCTACCAGTTAAATGGCTATTTTTACCCAGAGCTAGCAATCTACTACAAAAATCCAGCGCGAATAGATGGCAGTTTCTTCATTCGCCACCAGTCTTTCCGGGTTAGAATTGATGATGTGGAGCATAATATTTCAGGATATGTGCGTTACCACCACCTTCTAAAACAAGGGAAACTAAGTGCTGAAGCCGAAACCGTCAAATAAAAAGAAAAAAATTCCCTCTGTAAAGAAAAAACACTTTACAAACAAATCCTTTACTGGTAATATATATACTTGTGTAAGACTTTATGGAGGTGTAATTAAACTATGGCAGTTAAAATTCGTTTAAAACGTATTGGTTCTAAAAAGAAACCTTTCTACCGTATTGTAGTCGCTGATTCTCGTTTCCCACGTGATGGCCGTTCAATCGAAACTATTGGTACTTATAATCCATTACTTGATCCGGTTGAAGTGAAAATCGACGAAGAAGCAACTTTGAAATGGATGCATAATGGTGCGAAACCATCTGATACAGTTCGCAATCTTCTTAGCCGCGAAGGTATCATGGAAAAATTCCATAACCAAAAATTAGGTAAATAAGGAGGTCTCGGCGCGAATGGAAGAACTCATTCTCTCAATCGTGAAACCTCTTGTTGGCCACCCGGAAGACGTTGTTATCACGCCAGAAGAAACGGATACATCGTTAACCTACAAATTGTCTGTCAGTAAAGAAGACATGGGACGCGTGATTGGTAAGCAAGGTCGTATTGCGAAAGCGATTCGTACACTTGTCTACGCAGTTGGCTCCAAAAACGATAAGAAGATTCGTCTTGAAATTATCGAATAACAAAAACTCGTCAATTTGGCGAGTTTTTTTATAACTATTTTTAAATAATCATCAGAGAAGCAATTACCTCACTAAATGTTGTAAAATAGAATAGAAATGGAGGAATTGTGATGAAGCCAGTTATTGGAATTACCGGAAATAGATTAGTAAAAGGTGTGGACGTTTTTTACGGACATCGTGTGACTTATACGCAACAGCGATATGTAGATGCTATTCAAAAAGTTGGCGGATTTCCTATCGCTTTGCCAATAGATGACCCGTCTGTTGCCGTTCAAGCAATTTCTCTCGTAGATGGTTTGCTTTTAACCGGTGGACAAGACATTACGCCACAATTTTATTTAGAAGAGCCGTCCCAAGAAATCGGCGCTTATTTTCCACCTCGGGACAGCTATGAAATCGCCTTAGTTCGAGCAGCATTAGACGCTGGAAAACCGATTTTTGCTATTTGCCGCGGGATGCAACTAGTTAATGTGGCGTTAGGCGGCTCACTTTATCAAGATATCAGCCAAGTCGAAACGAAAGCCCTCCAACATTTGCAGCGCGTCGATGAACAACTCGGCTCTCATACAATTGATATTGAATCGACAAGTGAACTCGCAAAGCATCACCCGAATAAAAAATTAGTCAATTCATTGCATCACCAATTTATCAAAAAATTAGCGCCAAGTTTTAAAGTAACAGCGCGTACTGCGGATGGAATGATTGAAGCTGTAGAAGGTGACAATTTGCCAAGTTGGTACTTAGGTGTTCAGTGGCACCCAGAATTAATGTTCCAAACAGATCCGGAAAGTGAACAATTATTCCGGGCATTAGTAGATGAATCCAAAAAAACTATGGTAAAATAAGGACATAATCGCTAGTGGAGGTGTCCTGTGGAAATCATCCAAAAAGTTGTCGTCAAACAAATTCTAACCGAAGCAAGTAAACAAGAATTAATCGAGTATTATACCGAGCAAAAACGACAAATCGAACAAGAATGCGACCAGTTGCATTTTGAACAAAAGAAAATGGAACGAAAAAGCAAATTTCAACCAGAACGAGTGGCCGATTACTTTACCCACGAACTCGACCTGCGCCGAGAAAAGAAAAAACTCATTCAGTTTCAAATGGAACAATTAGAAGTCCTCGAACTTGGCAGTGAAATTCGCGAACGAGAAATGGAAACGATTATTGATGTACAAGTAGGAGACAAGTGGGATAAATCCATTTTTGATAAAACCATTGTTGTAAAAGATGGAATCATAGTAGAAATACGCTAGAGGTGACTTATGGAGAAAATGTATAATGTAGGAAAAATTGTTAATACTCATGGCTTGATCGGTGAAATTCGTGTTATCGCAACGACCGATTTTCCAGAAGAACGGTTCCAAGTTGGGAATACCGTGTACTTATTTGAAAAAAACAGCAAAAAGCCTGAAAAACTAATCATTCGCTCACACCGCAAACATAAGAACTTTGATTTGCTGATGTTTGAAGGATTCACTGGAATTCATCAAGTGGAACGTATGAAAGAAGGCGTACTTAAAATCAAAGAAGCGCAACTAACTGATTTAGAGGAAAACGAATTTTATTTTCATGAAATCATCGGTTGTATCGTTGTAACTACTGACGGCGAAGAGCTTGGCGAAATCACAGAAATTCTAACACCAGGCGCCAATGATGTATGGGTTGTAAAAGGCAGCGACAAAAAAGAAAAACTAATTCCTTATATTGCCGACGTTGTAAAAGAAATCAATATTAATGACAAAAAAATTACAATCGAAGTCATGGAAGGACTGCTAGATTAATGAAAATTGACATTCTATCCATTTTCCCAGATATGTTTTCGGGAGTGACCGGAAATTCCATTATAAAAAAAGCCATCGAAAATGAGCGTGTCGCGGTTGAAGTGACTGATTTCAGGGAATATGCAGAAGGAAAGCATCATATTGTCGATGATTACCCTTATGGTGGCGGGGCAGGTATGTTACTCAAAGCGCAACCGATATTTGATGCCGTTCAAGCTGTCAAAGAGAAACAACCAGAAACAAAGCCAAGAGTTATTTTAATGGACCCAGCAGGCAAACGCTTCGACCAAAAAATGGCAGAAGAATTTGCCGAAGAAGAGCATCTTGTTTTTATTTGCGGGCACTATGAAGGTTACGACGAACGAATTCGCGAACACCTTGTTACGGATGAAGTGTCGATTGGAGATTACATTTTAACTGGTGGCGAAATTGGTGCAATGATTGTAATGGACAGTGTTATCCGACTTTTACCGGGAGTACTTGGTAATAAAGATTCCGCTGTGACAGATTCTTTCTCGACCGGTTTGCTTGAACATCCACACTACACGCGACCAGCCGATTTTAGAGGAATGAAAGTGCCAGATATTTTACTCAGCGGAAATCATGCATGGATAGAAGAATGGCGCGACAAAGAATCGCTCAAAAGAACCTACGAACGCCGCCCAGATTTACTTAAAAACTATCCCTTAACAGACAAGCAAAAAACTTGGCTCAAAGAATGGTCTGACAGTAAATAATCAAAGGACGTGATTTTAAATGGCAATTTTTGGAACACCTGATGAAAAAGAAACCAAAAAATCCGAGCGTCAAAAAGAACGAGAAGCCTATGTACAAGAAGAAAATGACCAAAAGCGAATTGGGCAAAGATGGCAAGACATACAAGTTTCCACTGGACCGATTAATGTGAATCATGATATCCTCACGGTTGTTTTCGCCAAAAGTGTCCGCCCAAGAATCAAAAGTGATCCAGAAGCATACTTAGAAACAGTGGGCTTTGAAAATTTACTACAGGAATTACAAAAGAAAGCATTAGATGCAGGCGGGAATGGCTTAATTCACTGTTCGTTTACCGAGCAATTCGTCGATGGCCTCGTTTATCAACTCGCATATGGAACAGCCGTAAACATCAAAATTACGAGATTCTAAAAAAAGACTAGAAAGCCAGTAATTGGTTTTCTAGTCTTTTTCATTTGTTGCTTGTTTCTTTGCTCGCTTTAGTACATTCGTTAAGTCAAAATCAGCCATCGCTTTCACCGGTCCATGTCCACAAGCAATTTCCGTCACATCGAAAAGCTGTAAATTTTCCGCCGATGCGATACTTGTTGGAAGATCCCAAGAACCCATCGCTGGAAAAGGGAACAACCATCGCTTCTCCCCACAAATAGCCGCTCCTCCACGAGTTTGAAATAAATCTCCTACAAATAAATGCCCATTACGCTCATCAAAAAAGGAAATGGAGCCAGGTGTATGTCCCGGCGTATCGATAATTAACAGGGAGCCAATCATATCACCATCTTTTAAAATGTGATCAATGCTTACTGGAAGTTGATCTGAATAACCGCCTTTTAACGGCTTCTGTGCTTCAAAAGCATAAATTTCTTTCGTTTCTACAAGCAATTTTTCTCTGCTTCCAATCATTACAAGCGCTTCTGGAAAAGCTGCTTTCACTGCGACTAAACCGCCAATATGGTCACCATGCGCATGCGTTAATAAAATCCGTTTTAAAGGTAAATTTAATTTGTGGATGAGTGCAATGATTCCTTTCGCGTTCGACAAAATCCCAGTATCAATCAATGTTAAGCCGTCTTTTTCTAAAATTAAGTAACAATTCACCGGAAAAAGATACGGCAATGTCGTAATTTGCCAATATTGATGTTTGGCAGTAATTTTCATGCAAAAACCTTCTTTCTAATTTGCTTTTTTAGCAAGAATTGAATATCGCGTTTTGCTGCACGTGTAACTTTTTTATCATAGTAGTCATCAGTCCTTCTGATAGAAAGATCCAGTCGATCAATTGAAGTCACTTTCACCGAAAACACGCCACTCATCCATAATGGGTAACGCAAGGCAGTAAGAGCAGGGCGGGCGAAAAGTCGATGTTGTATTTCCATTCCGCCAATCGTATAAATCAACCGCGCTCGTTTTTTTCGCCAAGGTCCAGTAAGAAAATATTTTTTATCTTTAAAACTATAGCTCTCCCCAGGCCAAAACAAATGATCAATAACACCTTTTAACACAGCCGGAACGTTAAACCACCAAACCGGATAAGAAAATAGAAGTAAATCAGCGGAACGAACATCATTTTTAAGCGCAATTATGTCAGGGGTTTGCTCCGTACGATAGCCTTCAGGTAAATTAGGGTCAAAAGCTAATTTGCGGATATCATAGATTTTTACCTCGATTGTTGGTTGTTCCTGAAAAACAGCTAAATACTTCTGAAACAAATCTCTTGATGTACCTTTTTCCCGTGGGTCACCAATAATCGCCACAATCTTAGCCATTAGAACCCGTCCTTTCTGATGTCAGTAAAAATATGCTCCACAAAAGTGTTAACATCTTTTTGAACAGTGCTGTAATCTTGGACCTCGTCAATTTGCGGCAATTCTTCTAAAAGAGCAGCGATTTTTGTATAGTGTGCAATCGTCTGTTTGATTTCCGCTGCTTTAAGCGCAAGTAACTCTTTTGATGCCGTATTACAAGCGACAGAAGGCTCGCTTCTCAACCATTCCATCATCAATTTTATTTCAGAAAGAGAAAATCGGGCATATTTCATTACTAAAATAAACTTTAATTCTAATAGATGTTCCGTGTTATACACACGATACCCGTTTTCCAGCCGATTAGGTACAATTATCTTGTTTTTTTCATAATATCGTAATGTATCCGCTGAAATACCTACATAAGCAGCCATTTCTTTTACTGTCCATTGTTCCATCTCTGACACCTCCATTTAATATACTAAAGGTAACATTAAACCATACTCCAAGGTCAAGCTTTTTTATCAAAAGAAAAAGTAAGAAAAAAACTTTACAGCGAAACTAGTTTATGGTAACCTAAATAAGGTGACTGGAGAGACCAGTCTGATAACGATATTCCGCTTCATTATTAATATGAATGAATGTTTGTTGGAAGGAGAGAAAAACATGAACAAACTGATTGATGAAATCACAAAAAGTCAACTAAACCCAGATGTTCCAAATTTCCGTCCGGGTGATACTGTACGTGTACATGCGAAAGTAGTCGAAGGTACTCGCGAACGTATCCAATTATTCGAAGGCGTTGTAATCAAACGTCGCGGAGCTGGAATCAGCGAAACTTTCACTGTTCGTAAAATTTCTAACAGTGTTGGCGTGGAACGTACTTTCCCAGTACATACTCCACGTATCGCAAAATTAGAAGTTATTCGTCGTGGTAAAGTACGTCGTGCGAAACTTTACTACCTACGTAACCTACGTGGTAAAGCGGCTCGTATTAAAGAAATTCGTTAATCATTTAACGGCTGAAACCCTTGAGAAATCAAGGGTTTTTGTTTTGCTTGGAATTAGAATACTAAAATGCGAAATTTTCACCTTTCGTTTTTACTTACAAAAGTGGGGGTGTTCCAATAAGGAAAATCGTTTTGTCAAATTATGCGTTACACTTCAAAGGTAGGGCTTGGGATACTGCGGCATAGAAAGTAGAGTCCGCCAAAACCAAAACGACAGATAAATATGCGCGGAAAGTTGGGTATGACTTACATGGTCCGGGATGGTATACTATACAAGCGTATGGTTCAAAAAGATACTTTGAATTAAGAAGTACAAGAAAGTTAACTTCATTAGACAAAAAGAAAAAACAGGCAAGAATAGTACATAGTTATAAATACTGTGGAGAGTGAGGTGTAATATGGGAGCAGCTGATTTTTGGGGTTTCATATATGTAGTTTCAAGATAGCTATTGTTGCGGCAGTGGTTTACTTCTTATACTTATTGAGAAAAATTGCAAATAAATAGAAAAAAAGCCTTGTCAAACGAGGCTTTTTTTATGCAAAAAATACGACGAATGAAGCCATGTGAGACAACTTGGACTAGCAGACAACAAAGAAGGTAGAACATGTTTTGAAAAATTTACTGATTTTCGATTATTTTTAACGCTTGTTAATTTAAACATCTCTTATTTTTGCTAACATATAAGTATACAAAGGGACATAAAAGATTCACAGCGTTTGTTAAATAGGAAGTATATGAAAATCCTCTTTTGTGTTTCTAAATTTATTTTTAAGGAGTGGAGAATGTTGAAAAAAAATAATTGGTTACAAAATGTAGTAATAGCAATGCTAGTGTTAATTGTAGGTCTGTGCATTAATACGGGTTCTGGGACAAAAGTACAAGCTGAGAGTATTCAACGACCAACGCCTATTAACCAAATTTTTCCAGATCCCGGCCTAGCGAATGCAGTGAAACAAAATTTAGGAAAGCAAAGTGTTACAGACCTTGTATCACAAAAGGAACTATCTGGGGTACAAAATTTCAATGGAGATAATAGCAACATTAAATCTCTTGCCGGAATGCAATTTTTCACTAATTTAAAAGAACTTCATCTATCCCACAATCAAATAAGTGACCTTAGTCCTTTAAAGGATCTAACTAAATTAGAAGAGCTATCTGTGAATAGAAATAGACTGAAAAATTTAAACGGAATTCCAAGTGCTTGTTTATCTCGTTTGTTTGTAGATAACAACGAACTCCGAGATACTGACTCGCTTATTCATTTGAAAAATCTAGAAATCTTATCTATTCGTAATAATAAGCTAAAAAGTATTGTGATGCTTGGTTTTTTATCTAAACTAGAGGTATTAGATTTGCATGGTAATGAAATAACAAATACAGGTGGACTAACTAGATTGAAGAAAGTTAACTGGATAGATTTAACTGGTCAGAAATGTGTGAATGAACCAGTAAGATACCAACCAGAATTGTATATAACAAATACTGTCAAAGACCCAGATGGAAGATGGATATCTCCATATTACATCAGTAATGGAGGGAATTATGTAGATGGTTGTGTTCTGTGGGAATTGCCTGTTTATACAAATGAAGTAAGCTATAAGTTTAGCGAATATATAAACGTTGGGGAGACTGAGGCTATATTTGATGGAACAGTTATACAACCTATTCAGAATTAGGACTTATGCATACATGTTTGATGTTTTGAATGGATATGCACACTGTATACTTTTAGCTCTCGTATAGTCACGATAGCTTTTTCAATATGAAAGTTTTAACTGCCTTTTGACAGAAAGAACGTTTATTCGTATAAGATTGCCCAGAGGTAAAGAAACTATTTTATTTACAATTCACCTTGACACCAAAAATCCCATATGATATAGTAAGTAAGGTTATTAAACAAGAAAGAAGAAGCAACCCGCTTCTCGCCTCGTTAACACGAACGTTTTCAGGCAAAAAATTCAAACTTTCGTCGCGTAACTTACGCGATTTTGAATGTGCGGGATTGCTGAAAAGCAGCCCGTTTTTTTATGGCCTCCGAACGAATGAGTTAGCAGGCCGCAGATTTGAACAGCTATTTTCTATCTTGTTGTAACAAAATTAAGTGGAGGTGGCTCACCATTAGCAAAGACATGTTGGTAAACGATGGGATTCGTGCACGTGAAGTAAGATTGATCGACCAAGACGGTGAACAATTAGGCGTGAAGAGTAAAATCGATGCGCTTCAAATTGCTGAAAAGGCTAATCTTGATCTAGTGCTTGTTGCTCCAACAGCGAAACCGCCAGTAGCTCGTATCATGGACTACGGTAAATTCCGTTTTGAACAACAGAAGAAAGATAAAGAAGCCCGTAAGAACCAAAAAGTCATCGTGATGAAAGAAGTTCGTTTAAGTCCAACGATTGACGAACATGACTTCGATACGAAGCTACGTAATGCACGTAAATTCCTTGAAAAAGGCGATAAAGTAAAATGCTCTATCCGTTTTAAAGGTCGTGCCATTACACACAAAGAAATCGGTCAGAAGGTGCTTGACCGTTTTGCAAAAGCGTGCGAAGACCTTTGTACAATTGAGCAAAGACCAAAAATGGACGGACGTTCCATGTTCTTAGTCCTAGCACCACTTCATGAAAAGTAAAGTTTTGAGGAGGAAAAATTCATGCCAAAAATGAAAACCCACCGCGGTTCCGCTAAACGTTTCAAGAGAACAGGATCTGGAAAATTAAAACGCAGACACGGCTTCACTAGCCATATGTTCGCTAACAAATCCCAAAAACAAAAACGTAAATTGCGTAAATCTGCAATGGTATCAGCTGGCGACTTCAAACGTATTCGTCAAATGGTCGCTAAAATGAAATAAGAGAAACAACATTTTTGTAAATTCTAGGAGGTAGACAATATGCCACGCGTAAAAGGCGGAACAGTAACACGCAAACGTCGTAAAAAGATAGTTAAATTAGCCAAAGGGTATTATGGCTCTAAACATTTATTATTCAAAGTAGCTAACCAAGCGGTAATGAAATCTTACCAATATGCTTATAGAGATCGTCGTCAAAAGAAACGTGATTTCCGTAGATTATGGATCGCACGTATCAATGCGGCAGCTCGTATGCAAGATCTTTCTTACAGCAAATTAATGCACGGCTTAAAATTAGCTGGTATTGATATTAACCGTAAAATGCTTGCAGACTTAGCAGTTAATGATATCGCATCATTCAACACACTTGCTGATTCAGCAAAAAAAGCATTAGCTAAATAATTCAAAAATCCTCACTCTTTGGAGTGAGGATTTTTTTAGGTTATAAATTAAGTTCTAGCTCGACAGGACAATGATCCGAACCAAGCACATCCGCATGAATTTTGGCATCCACTAACTTATCTTTCAAACGTTCCGATACAACAAAATAATCAATCCGCCAACCAGTATTCCTAGCACGCGCGTTCATTCGGTAAGACCACCAAGAATAAGCATCGGTCAAATCTGGGTAAAAATAACGGAAACTATCAATAAATCCAGCATCTAAAAATGCAGAAAATTTCGCGCGTTCCTCATCCGAGAAGCCAGCATTTTTACGATTTGTCTTCGGATTTTTTAAATCAATTTCTTCGTGCGCAACATTCAAATCGCCACAAAGCACAACCGGCTTCGTTTTATCCAAGTTTTTTACATATTCCAAAATCGCATCCTCAAACGTCATCCGGTAATCTAATCGTTTTAATTCAGCTTGCGAATTCGGCGTATAAACCGTCACCATAAAAAATTCCTCAAATTCAAGTGTGATAACACGACCTTCTGTATCATGTTCAGGAACCCCTAAACCATATTGAACTGATAACGGCTCCACTTTTGTAAAAATCGCGGTACCAGAATAACCTTTTTTCACCGCATAATTCCAGTAATCTTTATATGCTGGCAAATCAAGTTCAATTTGACCTTCTTGTAATTTAGTTTCCTGCAAACAAAAAATATCCGCATCTACTTCTTCAAAATACTCCAAAAAGCCTTTTTTTACAGCTGCTCGAAGCCCGTTTACATTCCAAGAAATTAATTTCACCTAAAAAACCTCCCATCGCTAATAGCCTTATTATAACGTAAGTCACATGCTATAATGTAGTTAAACGATTGGGAGGGAGATAGATGGGGAATTATGTAGTGTTATTAAGAGCAGTAAATGTTGCTGGAAAGAATAAAGTAAATATGAAAAATCTACAAGCTGCTTTGCAAGAAGTAGGTTTCCAAAATGTCATTACTTATATCCAAAGCGGCAACCTCGTTCTAAGCTCCATGTTACAAACGGAACTAGAAGTAGCGACAAAAATAACCGAGGTAATGAAAGCAACGTTCGATTTAACTATTGATGTATTCGTATTTTCGGAACAAAATTATAGCCAAATCATCGCAAACAATCCATTTCCACCAGAAACAATTGGCGAGGAGGAACGCTGGATGGCCGCTTTCTATAATGAAAATATCGCTATTGCGAGACAAAAAAACGAGCAAGCCGAAGTAATCGCGATTGGTCGCGTTCTTTATATCCACATTTTCTCCAACCAAATCCACACCTTAAAATTACCAGTTTTCCTTGGCGAATATAAAAAGACAATAACAACAACGCGCAATTGGCGAACAACCCTCCAATTACAAACACTACTCGACAGTCAGGAATAGAATTTTTCGAAAATCAAGTTTATAATGAAAAAGAATCAATTTAAGGGAGTGGTCGGAATGAAAGAAGAACTATTAAAACGATTTACGAAATATGTAAAAGTAGATACACAGTCAAATGAAGAAAGTACAGCTTGTCCAACAACACCAGGTCAAATGGAACTGGCAAACATTCTCGTTACAGAACTAAAAGAAATCGGTATGCAAGAAGTTACTGTTGACGAATTTGGTTATGTTATGGCAACACTTCCTTCTAATACAACGAAAGAAGTTCCAGTAATCGGATTTTTAGCTCATTTAGATACAGCGACGGACTTAACAGGCAAAAACGTCCAACCACAAGTCCACGAAAATTATGATGGTAAAGATATCGTTCTAAACAAAGACTTAAACGTGGTACTTTCACCAAAACAATTTCCAGAACTAGCTGATTATAAAGGGAAAACACTGATTACAACAGATGGAACAACGCTACTCGGTGCAGACGATAAAGCGGGCATTACCGAAATTATGGTGGCAATGAACCATTTAATTAACCATCCCGAAATCAAACACGGTAAAATTCGTGTTGCTTTCACACCAGATGAAGAAATTGGCCGAGGACCAGAACGTTTTGATGTAGAAGCATTTGGCGCAAAATATGCTTATACAATGGACGGGGGCCCACTTGGAGAACTAGAATATGAAAGTTTTAACGCTGCAGGTGCCAAAATCACTTTTAATGGTAATAGTGTTCACCCTGGTACAGCAAAAAACAAAATGGTTAATGCTGTCAAAATGGCAATGGAATTCAATGCACACATTCCAAAAGACGAAGCGCCTGAGTACACAGAAGGTTACGAAGGGTTTTATCATTTAATTTCCTTAAACGGTGATGTAGAGCAAGCCAAAGCCTACTATATTATCCGCGATTTCGATCATTTGAAATTTGTGGAAAGAAAAACACATATTGCTAGTATCGCCAAAGAGTTAGAAGAAAAATACGGCGAAGGATCGGTAGAATTAAAACTGAACGATCAATATTACAATATGCGCGAAAAAATCGAACCAGTAAAAGAAATTGTGGATATCGTCAGCGCGGCGATGAGAAATCTAGACATTGAACCGAAAATCAGCCCAATTCGTGGCGGAACAGACGGCGCTCAACTTTCCTACAAAGGACTACCAACACCTAATATTTTTGGTGGAGGAGAGAACTTCCACGGTAAATTTGAATATGTTGCATTAGAAAGTATGGTTAAAGCAACAGAAGTAATCATTGAAGTGGCTCGTTTGTTTGAAGAAAAAGAATAGTAAAAAAAGTGAGTCTAGTTCATCCTAGACTCACTTTTTCTATGCGCTCATTTACCCTAGCAGTAAAGACCTTTGCTTCGCCGTTTGCAACAAGTAACGTATAGCTTTCTTTATTATTAAGATGTAAAATCAATTTTTTCGTCATGGAAAGGATACTTACTTTTTGTTCTACTTTTTCTATTCTTTCATAATCGAATTTCTTCAGTAAGTAGACATCTTCATTTTCTAGATAAAAAATCAACGCATCTGCATTTGAAATCCAAAGTCCCGTTAAATCCATCCATTCGCCTTCCATTTTATAAGCAAATGAACCATAAATCAGACTAGTATCCATCCCGAGAAGCTCACGTACACCTGCTTTTGCAATCATCGTTTCATACAAAACATTTCGCCCCTCTACATACGCATTTTTCGTATTCTAACTATACCATTTACTTCGGATAGACTGCAATGGAGCCGTCTTTTATCCGAATTAATTCTACTGGCTTTTGATAAAAATCTTGAAGAACTTCCTCTGTCAAAAGATTTTCTGTTTTTCCGTGATGAGTTATTTCCCCGTCACGCAGTAAAATGATATTATCGAAGCAGGGAAGAATTTCTTCCGTATGGTGAGTAACAAAAAGCATCGTTGGGGATTCTGGCAGTTCCGCAATCTTCTTAATTCTTTCTAATAAGCGCTCCTTTGCAAATAGATCAAGCCCATTACAAGGTTCATCTAAAATAAGTAACTTAGGACTTGCCATTAAAGCACGTGCAATTAAAACAATTTGACGCTCTCCTTGCGATAAAATTTTATACGGCTTTCCAATAAGTGTGCTACCGCCACAATCGGTAAGCAGCTTTTTCGCTTGGTCAATCTCCGCAGTAGTGACTTTCTCATAAATGCCAATACTTGCAAATTTCCCACTAAGTACAATTTGCTCGCTGAACTCATACTCTTTCAGCTGATGATCAAGCGCATTACTAACCCAACCAATCGATTTACGTAACTCTGGCAAAGAGGTCTGTCCAAAAACATGCCCAAGTACTTGAAGATTTCCACTGCTAGGCCAAAGATACCCATTTAAAAGTTGCAACAAAGTTGTTTTTCCAGAACCGTTTAGTCCGAGTATTGCCCAGTTTTCCTTATCATTAACCACCCAATTAATATCCGATAAAATCATTTTATTATCACGCTTTAAACAAACATTCTCAAAAGCAAACATCGAATACCCCATTTCCATTTTCTACTATTGTACATGAAAATAACGTAAAAAAGGAGCCAATACTAATGATGAAGCAAGAAGAAATAATAATTGCAGCGCAAAAATGGATGCAATCCCATTTCGAAAAGGAAACTACTGGACACGACTGGGAACATATTAAACGAGTCTGGCATTTAAGTAAACAAATCCAAGCAACAGAAGGCGGAGATAAATTTGCAATCGAATTAGCAGCATTGTTTCACGACTATAATGATAGCAAACTAACATCAGATCCAGCACAAGCAACAGAAGTAATCACGCATTGGATGAAAGGAAAAGAAATACCTGAAGAGATAATCAGTAAAATCATCCGAATCATCCAATCAGTCTCATTTAAAAATGGGAAAAATCCTACCCAAGCTTCTACAATAGAAGAAAAAATAGTTCAAGATGCAGACCGCTTAGATGCAATTGGTGCAATTGGTATAGCTAGAACATTTACATACGGAGGGGCGCACAATAGAGAAATCGCTAATCGAGATCATCCGGAAAATACCACATTACAACACTTTTACGATAAATTGCTCCTAATTCAAAAACAGCTAAAAACAAAGACTGGTCGGGAACTTGCAGGAGAAAAACAAAAAATTATGCAGGAATTTATACATGCACTAGAGAAAGAATTAAAAATATAACTTAAAAGGCTTGTATTTAATATAAAGCTGTTATATAATGATAAAGCTGAATTGATACAAATTAATTCATCAAAAACATTTTAAAAATAGTTGTTGACGTGATTTCAACTTTATGGTAAGATTTAAAAGTTGCGTTAACAAAGCAACTGACCTTTGAAAACTGAACAAAGAAGAAGACGAAAAGCAATGAGACGTAAAGTCTCACTGGTAATCGCAGGGCAGAAAACAGAAAGCTGTTTTCAACAAAACAAACTAGTAATTTAATTGCTAGCGAAGTCAATTTGACGCAAGGAATCTTATTCACGGTGTTGAATAAGTATTCAAATTCAATTTATATTTTAAAGAGAGTTTGATCCTGGCTCAGGACGAACGCTGGCGGCGTGCCTAATACATGCAAGTCGAACGAACGGAGGAAGAGCTTGCTCTTCCAAAGTTAGTGGCGGACGGGTGAGTAACACGTGGGCAACCTGCCTGTAAGTTGGGGATAACTCCGGGAAACCGGGGCTAATACCGAATGATAAAGTGTGGCGCATGCCACGCTTTTGAAAGATGGTTTCGGCTATCGCTTACAGATGGGCCCGCGGTGCATTAGCTAGTTGGTAGGGTAATGGCCTACCAAGGCAACGATGCATAGCCGACCTGAGAGGGTGATCGGCCACACTGGGACTGAGACACGGCCCAGACTCCTACGGGAGGCAGCAGTAGGGAATCTTCCGCAATGGACGAAAGTCTGACGGAGCAACGCCGCGTGTATGAAGAAGGTTTTCGGATCGTAAAGTACTGTTGTTAGAGAAGAACAAGGATAAGAGTAACTGCTTGTCCCTTGACGGTATCTAACCAGAAAGCCACGGCTAACTACGTGCCAGCAGCCGCGGTAATACGTAGGTGGCAAGCGTTGTCCGGATTTATTGGGCGTAAAGCGCGCGCAGGCGGTCTTTTAAGTCTGATGTGAAAGCCCCCGGCTTAACCGGGGAGGGTCATTGGAAACTGGAAGACTGGAGTGCAGAAGAGGAGAGTGGAATTCCACGTGTAGCGGTGAAATGCGTAGATATGTGGAGGAACACCAGTGGCGAAGGCGACTCTCTGGTCTGTAACTGACGCTGAGGCGCGAAAGCGTGGGGAGCAAACAGGATTAGATACCCTGGTAGTCCACGCCGTAAACGATGAGTGCTAAGTGTTAGGGGGTTTCCGCCCCTTAGTGCTGCAGCTAACGCATTAAGCACTCCGCCTGGGGAGTACGACCGCAAGGTTGAAACTCAAAGGAATTGACGGGGGCCCGCACAAGCGGTGGAGCATGTGGTTTAATTCGAAGCAACGCGAAGAACCTTACCAGGTCTTGACATCCTTTGACCACTCTGGAGACAGAGCTTTCCCTTCGGGGACAAAGTGACAGGTGGTGCATGGTTGTCGTCAGCTCGTGTCGTGAGATGTTGGGTTAAGTCCCGCAACGAGCGCAACCCTTGATTTTAGTTGCCAGCATTTAGTTGGGCACTCTAAAGTGACTGCCGGTGCAAGCCGGAGGAAGGTGGGGATGACGTCAAATCATCATGCCCCTTATGACCTGGGCTACACACGTGCTACAATGGATAGTACAAAGGGTCGCGAAGCCGCGAGGTGGAGCTAATCCCATAAAACTATTCTCAGTTCGGATTGTAGGCTGCAACTCGCCTACATGAAGCCGGAATCGCTAGTAATCGTGGATCAGCATGCCACGGTGAATACGTTCCCGGGCCTTGTACACACCGCCCGTCACACCACGAGAGTTTGTAACACCCGAAGTCGGTAGGGTAACCTTTATGGAGCCAGCCGCCGAAGGTGGGACAGATAATTGGGGTGAAGTCGTAACAAGGTAGCCGTATCGGAAGGTGCGGCTGGATCACCTCCTTTCTAAGGAAAAGGAAACCTGTGAGTTTTCGTTCTTCTCTATTTGTTAGTTTTTGAGAGGTTAGTACTTCTCAGTATGTTTGTTCTTTGAAAACTAGATAAGAAAGTTAGTAAAGTTAGCATAGATAATTTATTATTTATGACACAAGTAACCGAGAATCATCTGAAAGTGAATCTTTCATCTGATTGGAAGTATCATCGCTGATACGGAAAATCAGAAAAACAACCTTTACTTCGTAGAAGTAAATTGGTTAAGTTAGAAAGGGCGCACGGTGGATGCCTTGGCACTAGGAGCCGAAGAAGGACGGGACTAACACCGATATGCTTTGGGGAGCTGTACGTAAGCGTTGATCCAGAGATTTCCGAATGGGGGAACCCACTATCTTTAGTCGGATAGTATCCTTACGTGAATACATAGCGTGAGGAAGGCAGACCCAGGGAACTGAAACATCTAAGTACCTGGAGGAAGAGAAAGAAAAATCGATTTCCTGAGTAGCGGCGAGCGAAACGGAAAGAGCCCAAACCAAGAAGCTTGCTTCTTGGGGTTGTAGGACACTCTATACGGAGTTACAAAAGAAAGTTATAAATGAAGCGGTCTGGAAAGGCCCGCCAAAGACGGTAACAGCCCGGTAGTTGAAATGGCTTTCCCTCCAGAGTGGATCCTGAGTACGGCGGAACACGTGAAATTCCGTCGGAATCCGGGAGGACCATCTCCCAAGGCTAAATACTCCCTAGTGACCGATAGTGAACCAGTACCGTGAGGGAAAGGTGAAAAGCACCCCGGAAGGGGAGTGAAACAGTTCCTGAAACCGTGTGCCTACAAGTAGTTAGAGCCCGTTAATGGGTGATAGCGTGCCTTTTGTAGAATGAACCGGCGAGTTACGATTTGTTGCAAGGTTAAGCGGAAAAAGCGGAGCCGTAGCGAAAGCGAGTCTGAATAGGGCGCATAAGTAACAGGTCGTAGACCCGAAACCAGGTGATCTACCCATGTCCAGGATGAAGGTAAGGTAATACTTACTGGAGGTCCGAACCCACGCACGTTGAAAAGTGCGGGGATGAGGTGTGGGTAGCGGAGAAATTCCAATCGAACTTGGAGATAGCTGGTTCTCTCCGAAATAGCTTTAGGGCTAGCCTCGAGGTAAAGAGTCATGGAGGTAGAGCACTGTTTGGACTAGGGGCCCTTCTCGGGTTACCGAATTCAGATAAACTCCGAATGCCATGTACTTATACTCGGGAGTCAGACTGCGAGTGATAAGATCCGTAGTCGAAAGGGAAACAGCCCAGACCACCAGTTAAGGTCCCCAAATATATGTTAAGTGGAAAAGGATGTGGGGTTGCTTAGACAACCAGGATGTTGGCTTAGAAGCAGCCACCATTGAAAGAGTGCGTAATAGCTCACTGGTCGAGTGACCCCGCGCCGAAAATGTACCGGGGCTAAACATATTACCGAAACTGTGGATGAACCTCTTTAGAGGTTCGTGGTAGGAGAGCGTTCTAAGGGCGGTGAAGTCAGACCGGAAGGACTGGTGGAGCGCTTAGAAGTGAGAATGCCGGTATGAGTAGCGAAAGAAGGGTGAGAATCCCTTCCACCGAATATCTAAGGTTTCCTGAGGAAGGCTCGTCCGCTCAGGGTTAGTCGGGACCTAAGCCGAGGCCGATAGGCGTAGGCGATGGACAACAGGTAGAGATTCCTGTACCAGTGCTAATTGTTTAACCGATGGGGTGACACAGAAGGATAGGGAATCGCACGAATGGAAATGTGCGTCCAAGCAGTGAGTGTGAGAAGTAGGCAAATCCGCTTCTCGCGAAGCATGAGCTGTGATGGGGAAGGAAATTAAGTACGGAAGTTCCTGATTTCACGCTGTCAAGAAAAGCCTCTAGGAAGAGTAGTACTGCCCGTACCGCAAACCGACACAGGTAGATGAGGAGAGAATCCTAAGGTGAGCGAGAGAACTCTCGTTAAGGAACTCGGCAAAATGACCCCGTAACTTCGGGAGAAGGGGTGCTCTATTAGGGTGCAAGCCCGAGAGAGCCGCAGTGAATAGGCCCAGGCGACTGTTTAGCAAAAACACAGGTCTCTGCAAAACCGTAAGGTGACGTATAGGGGCTGACGCCTGCCCGGTGCTGGAAGGTTAAGAGGAGTGCTTAGCTTCGGCGAAGGTACGAATTGAAGCCCCAGTAAACGGCGGCCGTAACTATAACGGTCCTAAGGTAGCGAAATTCCTTGTCGGGTAAGTTCCGACCCGCACGAAAGGCGCAACGATCTGGGCACTGTCTCAACGAGAGACTCGGTGAAATTATAGTACCTGTGAAGATGCAGGTTACCCGCGACAGGACGGAAAGACCCCGTGGAGCTTTACTGCAACCTGATATGGAATGTTTGTACCGCTTGTACAGGATAGGTAGGAGCCGAAGAGACGTGTGCGCTAGCATACGAGGAGGCAATGGTGGGATACTACCCTGGCTGTATGACCATTCTAACCCGCCACGCTTAGCGCGTGGGGAGACAGTGTCAGGTGGGCAGTTTGACTGGGGCGGTCGCCTCCTAAAGAGTAACGGAGGCGCCCAAAGGTTCCCTCAGAATGGATGGAAATCATTCGCAGAGTGTAAAGGCACAAGGGAGCTTGACTGCGAGACTGACAAGTCGAGCAGGGACGAAAGTCGGGCTTAGTGATCCGGTGGTTCCGCATGGAAGGGCCATCGCTCAACGGATAAAAGCTACCCCGGGGATAACAGGCTTATCTCCCCCAAGAGTCCACATCGACGGGGAGGTTTGGCACCTCGATGTCGGCTCGTCGCATCCTGGGGCTGTAGTCGGTCCCAAGGGTTGGGCTGTTCGCCCATTAAAGCGGCACGCGAGCTGGGTTCAGAACGTCGTGAGACAGTTCGGTCCCTATCCGTCGCGGGCGCAGGAAATTTGAGAGGAGCTGTCCTTAGTACGAGAGGACCGGGATGGACACACCGCTGGTGTACCAGTTGTTCCGCCAGGAGCATCGCTGGGTAGCTATGTGTGGCAGGGATAAACGCTGAAAGCATCTAAGCGTGAAGCCCCCCTCAAGATGAGATTTCCCATTTCTTCGGAAAGTAAGATCCCTGAAAGATGATCAGGTAGATAGGTTTGGAGTGGAAGTGTAGCGATACATGGAGCGGACAAATACTAATCGATCGAGGACTTAACCAAAAAATGAAACGAAGTTACCTAACTGAACCCTTTCTTCTCTAGTTTTGAGAGAGCAATCTTTCAACAACTTCATATTGTCTGGTAGTTATGGCGAGAAGGTCACACCCGTTCCCATCCCGAACACGGTAGTTAAGCTTCTCTGCGCCAATGGTAGTTGGGGGCTTCCCCCTGCGAGAGTAGGTCGCTGCCGGGCAATTTGAAAAGTCCTAATTATTTAGGGCTTTTTTTGTTGAAGTGTTTCTTTTGTCAGCTATCTTAATGGATGTTATATTAGTAAAAGACTCAGTGGAATGTAGTTTTTAGGTGGAGGGGTTATTTTAGTGGATAACGGTATATTTATAGTGGCTACTATTTTTATTGTAAATATTTTGTATGTGACGATTTATACGGTGAGGTTACTTTTAACGATGAAAGGTTATCGTTACTTAGCTGCACTTTCAAGTGTGTTTGAAATGATTATCTATGTAGTTGCTCTTAGTTTGGTTTTGGATAACTTAAATAATATTGCCAATGTTTTAGCATATGCTATTGGATTTGGTGTAGGAATTATTGTTGGTATGAAAATTGAAGAGCGAATTGCTTTAGGCTATATTACAGTGAATGTTATTACCAAAGAATATAACTTAGACTTACCAAATCAAATTCGAGATCTAGGTTATGGGGTTACTAGTTGGCTTGCGAGTGGACGTGATGGTGAACGGATGATGCTTGAAATTTTGACTCAAAGAAAGAATGAGCGGAAATTATATAAACACATTATTGAAATTGATAATGGGGCATTTATTGTTTCCTCTGAGCCAAAACAAATTCACGGTGGTTTTTGGGTTAAACAAGTTCGGAAATGAAGAGGAGCTTACCTTTGATGGTAGCTTCTTTTTTTATTTATTTAGTGAAATTAGATACATAATGCTAGTAAAAAGAGCAAATACGACCTAAACACGAACGTTAATAAAATGTAACAATTAAATGTTCGATTTTTCGTTGACATTTATCGTGCCTATTGTTAGAATGAAGGAGTCGAAAAGAGATTATTAAGGAGTTGATCACGTAATGCCTGCTGTAATTGGTGTCATTATGGGGAGTACCTCAGATTGGGATACAATGAAAAAAGCATGTGATGTATTAGATGAATTAGAAATAGCTTATGAGAAAAAAGTGGTTTCTGCTCATCGTACACCAGATTTAATGTTTCAATATGCAGAACAAGCGCGGGAACGTGGTTTGAAAATTATTATTGCCGGTGCTGGGGGCGCGGCGCATTTGCCAGGTATGATTGCGGCAAAGACGACTTTGCCTGTTATTGGTGTGCCAATTAAATCAAAAGCGTTGAATGGAATGGATTCGTTACTTTCTATTGTACAGATGCCTGGAGGTGTCCCGGTAGCGACAGTTGCTATTGGAGAAAGTGGTGCTGTAAATGCTGGCCTTCTAGCGGCGCAAATTTTATCCATAACGGACGATGCAATTACTAACAGATTACAAAAAAGACGTGCTACACTAGAAGAAACAGTTCTAGAAAGTAGTGATTATCTTGGATAAAAAATTTTTACTGACAAATAGTACTATTGGTATTATTGGTGGCGGACAACTTGGACGTATGCTTGCTCTTGCGGCGAAAGCGATGGGGTATCGTATTATTGTTCTTGATCCTACCGCTGATTGCCCAGCTGCTCAAGTAAGTGATGAACAAATTATTGCTGACTATGATGATAAAGTAGCATTACGCGAACTTTCCGAAAAAGCAGATGTAGTTACATATGAATTTGAAAATATCGACTATGATGCTTTGAAAATGACGCAAAACTTAGTATCTGTCCCGCAAGGATCGGAATTGCTTTCGATTACACAGGATAGGATTTTGGAAAAAGCTTATCTGGAATCAGCTAATATTAACATTGCGCCGTATGCGGTTATAGTGGAACAAGATGAAATTGAAAATGAAATTAAAAGTATTGGATATCCTGCTGTTTTAAAAACGGCACAAGGTGGATACGACGGGAAAGGGCAAGTGGTTATTCATGATGCAAGGGATATTGAAACAGCAGCGAGATTGTTGCGATACGGCTCTTGTGTACTAGAAGCTTGGATTCCTTTTGAAAAAGAGATTTCTGTGGTTGTCGCACGTAATTTAGATGGGCAAATAGAAACTTTTCCAGTTGCAGAAAATGTACATGTAAATAATATTTTGCATACAACTACGGCTCCTGCAGATGTGGCGGATGACGTGCATGAGGAAGCGGAAGAAATTGCGAGAAAGTTAGCAGATGTACTTCAATTATGTGGTGTTTTAGCAGTAGAAATGTTTGTGACAAAATCAGGGGCTATTTATGTAAATGAACTTGCTCCAAGACCTCATAATTCTGGGCATTTTACAATTGAAGCTTGTTCTATTTCTCAGTTTACGCAGCATATTCGAGCGATTGTTGGATTGCCACTTGTAAAACCAGAACTCTTAAAACCAGCCTTAATGATTAATATTTTAGGGCAACATGTCGATGCAGTGAATAAACAAATGGTGAATTATCCACATTGGTTTGTACATTATTATGGAAAAAAAGAAGCGAAAATCAATCGCAAAATGGGTCATGTTACTGTGCTTGCTGATGAACCAAAAGCGGTTATACAAGATTTAGAAGAAACGCAAATTTGGAAGTAACTGGAGGAATTTAAAAGGATGTTAGAACGTTATACTCGTAAAGAAATGGGCAACATTTGGACAGAACAAAATCGTTATCAGGCTTGGCTAGAAGTGGAGATTTTGGCTTGTGAAGCATGGGCAGAGCTTGGTGATATTCCGAAAGAAGATGTTGCGAAGATCCGTGCTAATGCAAAGTTTGATGTGGATCGGATTCATGAGATTGAACTAGAAACGAGACATGATGTTGTGGCATTTACTCGTTCAGTTTCTGAGTCGCTTGGTGCGGAACGTAAATGGGTTCATTATGGCTTAACTTCAACAGACGTAGTGGATACAGCGAATTCTTATTTACTTAAACAAGCGAATGAGATTTTGCGTAAGGATTTGGAAAATTTCATTGCGATTATTGGCGAAAAAGCAAAAGAACATAAATATACCGTAACAATGGGACGTACACATGGTGTTCACGCGGAACCTACTACTTTTGGCTTGAAGCTTGCTCTATGGTACGAGGAAATGAAACGTAACCTAGAACGTTTTAATTTTGCAGCTGATGGTGTGGAATTCGGGAAAATCTCTGGTGCGGTCGGGACGTATGCGAATATTGATCCTTTTGTGGAGGCTTACGTATGTGAAAAATTAGGAACAACTCCTGCGCCGATTTCTACACAAACGTTGCAACGCGATCGCCATGCAGAATATTTGGCAACACTTGCATTAATTGCAACTTCTGTAGAAAAATTTGCGGTAGAAGTACGTGCACTGCAAAAAAGTGAAGTGCGTGAAGTGGAAGAATTCTTTGCAAAAGGACAAAAAGGTTCATCTGCAATGCCGCATAAACGTAATCCAATTGGTTCTGAAAATGTAACTGGATTAGCGCGCGTTATTCGCGGTCATATGGTTACTGCTTATGAAAATGTGCCACTTTGGCATGAACGTGATATTTCTCATAGCTCAGCGGAACGAATTATTCTGCCAGATTCCACTATTTTACTTGATTATATTTTGAATCGTTTTGGAAATATCGTGAAAAACTTGACGGTGTTCCCAGAAAATATGAAACGCAATATGGACAGAACACTGGGACTTATTTATTCACAGCGTGTATTACTGGCACTTATTGATAAAGGTTTAGCTCGTGAGGCGGCGTATGATGTCGTACAACCAAGAGCAATGGAAGCTTGGGAAAAACAAGTACCTTTCCGTGAATTAGTAGAACAAGATGCAACCATTATTGAAAACCTATCTGCGGAAGAAATTGCAGATTGCTTTGATTACAACTATCACCTGAAGAATGTCGACTTAATTTTTGATCGTTTAGGATTATAATTACGGGCAGAATACAACCTAACCTCTTTGATATTTATTTTTTCAAAGAGGTTAAGTAATTTATAAGGAGATAAATTATCGTGACTAATGAACTGGTTTATGAAGGAAAGGCAAAACGACTTTTTAAAACAGAAGAAGCAGGTGTCTTGCGTGTTGCCTATAAGGATGATGCGACAGCGCTAAACGGGGTGCGAAAGGAATCTTTTGCTGGGAAGGGTGAGCTTAATAACCAAATTACATCGCTTATTTTTTCTCATTTAGCAAGAGCGGGAATAGAGAGTCACTTTATTCGGGCGATTTCGGAAACGGAGCAATTGGTGAAAGAAGTATCAATTATTCCACTTGAAGTGGTTGTTCGCAATGTAATGGCTGGGAGTCTTGCGAAACGGCTTGGAAAAGAAGAAGGCGAGCTAATTCCAAATGCGATAGTAGAATTTTACTATAAAGATGATGCGTTAGATGACCCGTTTATTAATGATGACCATGTGCTTTATTTAGAGCTTGCGACAACGAGTGAGATGGATATAATTCGCCAGGCTGCTCGTTCGATTAATAAGGTGTTACAAGAATTATTCAATCAAATGAATATTACGCTAATTGATTTTAAATTAGAATTTGGTCGGGATGCGACTGGGAATATTTTACTAGCAGATGAGATTTCGCCTGATACATGTAGACTTTGGGACAAGGAAACAAATCAAAAGCTCGATAAGGATGTCTTTCGTCGGAATATTGGCAATTTAACAGATGTGTATACAGAAGTATTGAATAGATTAAAGCAAGTTCAAAACTAGGAGGCCACAAAATGTATAATGTCAAAGTTTATGTCACTTTAAAGAAAAGCGTATTAGATCCACAAGGTGTTGCAGTAAAAGATGCAGCGAAAAGCATGGGTTACGAGGAAGTAGAAGATGTTCGTATTGGTAAATTTATGGAACTTAAAGTTGCAAAATCAGATCGAGATATTCATGAAGTATTGAATGAAATGTGCGACAAACTGCTAACAAATCCGGTGATGGAAGATTACCGATATGAAATAGAGGAGGCTTAAACGATGAAATTTGCTGTCATTCAGTTCCCAGGTTCTAATTGTGATCTTGATATGCTACATGCGATTCGCGATTCTCTTGGCGAGGAGGCGGAATATGTATGGCATGCGGAAACAAGTCTTGCAGGTTTTGATGCGGTTTTACTTCCAGGTGGATTTTCTTACGGAGATTACTTGCGAACTGGTGCGATTGCAAAATTTTCAAGTATTATGCCAGAAGTTTTGCGCTTTGCTGAAATGGGAAAACCAGTGCTTGGTGTGTGTAACGGATTCCAAATTTTAACTGAAATTGGTTTACTGCCAGGTGCTTTAATTAGAAACAATAATTTGCATTTTATTTGTAAGACGGTGCCGCTTCGTGTGGCGAATGCAAGTACGATGGTTACCGGGCTTTATAAAGAAGGCGAAATTATCCAAGTTCCAGTTGCTCACGGGGAAGGTAATTATTACTGTGACGATGAAACACTTTTAAAATTAAAAGATAATAACCAAATTGTGTTTACATATGATAGCGTGAATCCGAATGGTAGCCGTGCGGATATTGCGGGGATCGTAAATGAGCGCGGTAATGTGCTTGGAATGATGCCACACCCAGAACGCGCGGTAGAAGAAATTATTGGCGGTACAGATGGTTTAAGACTTTTCGAGTCCGTTGTAAAAGCTTGGAAGGAGGAACAAGTAAATGCCTAACATGGAGCCAACGACAAAAGAAATTAAAGAACAAAAGATTTATCAAGAAATGGGCTTAACTGATAGTGAATATGAGCTTGTTTGTTCGATTCTTGGACGCGAGCCTAATTATACAGAAACTGGGCTTTTCTCTGTTATGTGGTCGGAACATTGTAGCTATAAAAATTCTAAACCAGTACTTCGGAAATTTCCTACAGAAGGCAAACAAGTATTACAAGGACCTGGTGAAGGCGCTGGGATTGTCGATATTGGCGATGGTTTAGGTGTTGCTTTTAAAGTGGAGAGTCATAATCATCCATCCTACGTGGAGCCGTATCAAGGGGCTGCGACTGGGGTCGGCGGGATTATCCGTGATGTGTTCTCGATGGGAGCTAGACCGATTGCAATGCTTAACTCGCTTCGTTTTGGTGAGTTAGATACACCCCATGCGAAATACTTAGTTAGTGAAGTCGTTGCGGGAATCGCAGGATACGGTAACTCCATTGGGATTCCAACGGTTGGTGGCGAAATCCAATTTGATCCTTGTTATACAAAAAATCCGCTAGTTAATGCAATGTGTGTAGGCTTAATTGAAGCGAAAGATATTCAAAAAGGGCAAGCTAAAGGAATTGGCAACCCGGTGATGTATGTTGGTGCTAAAACTGGTCGTGACGGGATTCATGGTGCTACTTTTGCTTCTGTAGAGTTTAGTGAAGAAGGTGAACAACAACGCTCTGCTGTACAGGTTGGCGATCCTTTTATGGAGAAATTGTTGCTTGAAGCTTGTTTAGATGTGATTCGTGATCATTCGGATATTTTAGTGGGAATTCAAGATATGGGAGCAGCTGGTCTCGTTAGTTCAAGTTCTGAAATGGCCTCAAAAGCGGGCGCTGGGCTAGAATTAATTATGGATGATGTGCCGCAACGAGAACTAAATATGACGCCTTATGAAATGTTGCTTTCTGAATCGCAAGAACGGATGCTTCTATGTGTGAAAAAAGGGCATGTGGAAGAAATCCAAGCGTTATTTGAACGTTATGGTTTAGAGGCTGTTGTGATTGGTCAAGTAACAGATGATAAAATGTACAAAATTATTCATCATGGTGAAGTAGTTGCGAACGTTCCTGTAGATGCGCTTGCAGAAGATGCGCCAGTTTATCATAAACCTTCCAAAGAGCCAGCTCGTTATCAAGCTTTCCAAGAAGAGGAATCGTTTGTGCCAGTTATGGAAGATGTGGTCGGTGTTTGGAAGGAACTGCTTGCTCAGCCAACGATTGCTAGTAAGCGCCATATTTATGAGCAATATGATTATCAAGTTCGGACGGATACAGCTGTTGTACCTGGTTCAGATGCGGCGATTGTTCGTGTGCGTGGGACCGAGAAGGCAATTGCCATGACAACTGATTGTAACTCACGCTATTTGTATCTTGATCCAGAAGTAGGCGGAGCGATAGCGGTTGCGGAAGCGGCGCGCAATATCGTTTGTTCTGGCGGGAAACCACTAGCGATTACAGATGGACTGAACTTTGGAAATCCTGAAAAACCAGAAATTTTTTGGGAAATTGAAAAAGCGGCTGATGGTATTAGTGCGGCTTGTTTAGAACTTGATACGCCTGTTATCTCTGGTAATGTATCGCTTTATAATGAAACAGATGGTACCGGAATTTATCCAACGCCAGTCATTGGAATGGTTGGTTTAGTAGAAGATTTGGCACATATTACGACACAAGATTTTAAAAATAGTGGCGATGTGATTTTCTTAATTGGTGAAACAAAAGCTGAATATAGTGGTTCGGAATTGCAAAAATTGCAACAAGGGAAAATTAGCGGACGTGCGCCGGAATTAGATTTAACGACAGAGAAAAAATACCAACAATTACTTCTAACGGCGATTCAGGAAGGTCTAGTTGCTTCTAGTCACGATTTGGCAGAAGGTGGATTTGGTGTTGCCCTTGCGGAAGCGACTTTTAAAGCAGGGCTTGGTGCGGATGTAGAAGTACCGTTTGAGTTGAATCAACTATTCAGTGAATCGCAATCACGTTTCTTAGTATCGGTAAAACCGGAAAACGAAGCAGCTTTTGCGCAATTAATGGAACTGGAAAAAGTATACCGCCTTGGTGTAGTAACCGAGGATGATACGATTCGTGTGAAACATAAGGAAGATCAAGTTACAGCGAAAACAACGGAATTACGATCCATTTGGGAAGGGGCTATTCCATGCTTGCTGAAGTAAAAGGACTTAACGAAGAATGTGGTATTTTTGGTATTTGGGATCATCCTAATGCAGCGGAAATCACCTATTATGGGTTGCATAGTTTACAACATCGCGGTCAAGAAGGTGCCGGAATTGTTTCGACAGACGGTGAAACACTAAAAGGTCACCGAAATCTCGGCCTTTTAGCAGACGTATTTAAACATGGTGAACTAGACGATTTAAAAGGTAAAGCAGCCATTGGCCACGTTCGATATGCGACAGCCGGTCAAAAAAACTTAGGGAACGTACAACCATTTTTATTTCACTTTCATAGTTCTTCTTTAGCACTTGCGCATAATGGAAATTTGGTTAATGCGAAAAGTTTACGCCGTGAACTAGAAGAAGAAGGCGCTATTTTTCAAACGAGTTCGGATACAGAAGTGTTAGCGCATTTAATTAAACGTAGCCATACAGGTGATTTTGTGGAAGATTTAAAAGTGGCTTTGAACAAGGTTAAGGGTGGCTTTGCGTACATGCTTCTGACGGAAGACACGATGTATGCGGCGCTTGACCCGAATGGTTTTAGACCGCTTTCGATAGGTCGCATTGGTGATTCTTACGTAGTTGCTTCGGAAACATGTGCCTTTGAAACGGTTGGCGCTGAGTTTGTCCGCGATGTGGAGCCAGGTGAACTAATTATTATTAATGATGACGGGCTTCGAATTGAAAAATTCACGGAAAATGTGACGCATTCGATTTGCAGTATGGAATACATTTATTTTGCGCGACCTGACTCTAATATTGCTGGAATTAATGTCCACTCGGCAAGAAAACGTTCTGGGAAAAGATTAGCAAAAGAGGCTTTTATTGATGCAGATGTGGTTACAGGTGTACCAGATTCCAGTATTTCTGCAGCGATTGGTTATGCGGAGGAAGCTGGTCTTCCTTACGAACTTGGTCTCATCAAAAATAGATATGTGGCAAGAACTTTTATCCAGCCATCACAAGAACTTAGGGAACAAGGCGTTAGAATGAAACTTTCTGCCGTGCGCGGGGTTGTGGAAGGAAAACGCGTTGTCATGATTGATGATTCGATTGTTCGCGGGACGACAAGTAAACGCATTGTCCAGCTTTTACGTGAAGCAGGAGCGGCGGAAGTTCATGTAAGAATCGCTTCTCCACCACTTGCTTATCCTTGTTTTTATGGAATTGATATCCAAACGCGAAATGAATTAATCGCTTCTAATTATTCTGTTGATGAAATTTGTCGGATTATTGGGGCTGATTCTTTAGAGTATTTGAGTGAAGAAGGTTTAGTAGATTCCATTGGCAGACCTTATCCGAATGAACCTTACGGGGGACTTTGTATGGCTTATTTCAACGGCGATTACCCAACCCCTTTATATGATTATGAAGCGGAATATTTAGCGAGCTTAGAAGCAGAAAAATAATGAGGAGTGACAAATCGAATGGCAGAAAATGCATATAGTAAAGCAGGCGTGGACGTAGAAGCTGGCTATCAAGTTGTAGAACGTATCAAAAAACATGTGGCTAGAACAGAGCGATTAGGCGCGATGGGGGCACTTGGTTCATTTGGTGGAATGTTTGACTTAAGTAGTTTGCATTTAAAAGAACCTGTCCTTGTTTCTGGTACGGATGGTGTTGGGACAAAATTACTTTTGGCAATTGAAGCAGATAAGCATGATACCATCGGGATTGACTGCGTGGCAATGTGTGTGAATGACATTTTAGCTCAAGGCGCCGAGCCATTATTTTTCTTAGATTATATCGCTACTGGAAAAACAGATCCAGTGAAAATGGAACAAATTGTTAAAGGCGTGGCTGACGGTTGTGAACAAGCTGGTGCGGCTTTAATTGGCGGCGAAACTGCTGAAATGCCTGATATGTACGGCGCGGAAGATTATGATTTAGCTGGTTTTACTGTTGGGGCTGTAGAGAAACAGAAGCTAATTACAGAAGGCGCAGTCAAAGAAGGAGATACACTCATTGGTATTCCATCAAGCGGAATTCATAGTAATGGTTACTCCCTTGTGCGTAAAATTTTCTTTAAAGATAACGAATTGACACTCGATGCGGAAATCAGTGAACTAGATGTACCGCTTGTGGAAGAGCTACTTAAACCGACACGGATTTATGTGAAGCCAGTTTTAGAAGTATTGAAAGAGGTAGATGTGCACGGAATTACGCATGTGACGGGTGGCGGATTTGTAGAGAATTTACCGCGGATGTTAACAAATGATTTAGCTGTCAAAGTGGAGCTTGGTTCGTGGCCGGTGTTGCCGATTTTTGACGTTATGAAGAAATACGGCCAATTGAGCGAACTTGAAATGTATGAAATTTTCAATATGGGCATTGGTATGGTGTTGGCAGTTGCGAAAGCGGATGTGGAAAGAACATTAGAAGTACTCGTTCAAAACGGGGAAGCGGCTTATGTTATTGGAGAAGTTACGACACGTGAAAATGATGCGGTTATTTTCACAGGAGGCACAAAAGGATGAATATAGCCATTTTTGCTTCGGGTAACGGTTCGAATTTTCAAGCTTTAGTGGATGATGCGTTTATTAAGCCTCATGTGAAACTACTGGTATGTGATAAACCAAATGCTTATGTTTTAGAACGCGCAAACACACATCAGATTCCGGTGTTCCTTTTTGAAGCGAAAAATTATCCGGATAAAGAAGCTTTTGAGACAGAAATTTTACTAGAACTTCGCGGGTTGGAAATTGATTTGTTAGTGCTAGCAGGATATATGCGTTTGATTGGACCAACCTTATTAGCGGAATTCCCCGAGCAAATTGTCAACCTGCACCCATCGTTGTTACCTGAATTCAAAGGAAAAGATGCAATTGGTCAAGCGATTCAAGCGAATGTTTCAGAAACTGGTGTCACGGCGCACTTTGTGGATGCGGGAATGGATACTGGACCAATTATTGATCAAGTGAAAGTACCGATTGAACATGCGGAAACTGTAGATACTTTAGCTGGAAAAATTCATCAAGTAGAACATATTTTTTATCCAAAAGTGATTCGAGGATTAATTCAAAATGGAGGGAACGATTAATTATCATGAAAAGAGCGCTTATTAGTGTGTCAGATAAAAACGGCATCGTGCCATTTGCAGAAAAATTAGTAGAACTTGGAGTAGAAATTATTTCGACAGGTGGAACAAAAGCGGCATTTGAACAAGCTGGCGTACCGGTAACAAGAATAGAAGAAGTAACTGAATTTCCAGAAATGCTTGATGGTCGCGTTAAAACACTTCATCCAGCAATTCATGGTGGGTTACTGGCAAGACGCGATACAGCTGAACATATGGAAGCTATTGCGGCACACGATATCAAGCCAATTGATTTAGTCGTTGTAAATTTATATCCTTTCCAAGAAACGATTCAAAAATCTGGTGTTACTTTAGAAGAAGCGATTGAAAATATTGATATTGGCGGACCTTCGATGTTACGCTCAGCTGCGAAAAATTATGCAGCGGTAACTGTTGTAGTTGATACAGCGGATTACGATACGGTACTTACAGAACTAGAAGAACACGGCGCAACTACTTTTGAAACGCGCCAACGTCTAGCTGAGAAAGTTTTTCGGCACACAGCGGCCTATGATGCTTTAATTGCAGAATACTTAACGAACATCACTGGAGAAACTTTCCCAGAAAAAGTAACATTAACTTACAATCGAAAACAAGTTTTGCGTTATGGTGAAAATCCTCACCAAGATGCCGCTTTTTATACAGAACCTGGCACGGTAGAAAATTCAATTAGTTCCGCGAAACAGTTGCACGGTAAAGAGTTATCTTACAACAATATTCGGGATGCAGATGCAGCACTTAAAATTGCAAGTGAATTTACAGAGCCGGTCGCGGTTGCAGTAAAACATATGAATCCATGCGGCGTTGGTGTTGGAGAAAATATTGAAGAAGCTTATTTGAAAGCTTATGAAGCGGATGAAACGTCTATTTTTGGAGGGATTGTTGCCTTAAATAAAGAAGTGGATGCGAAAACAGCCGAACATATGAGCAAAATTTTCTTAGAAATTATTATTGCGCCAAGTTTCTCTGAAGAAGCGTTTGCCATTTTAGCGAAAAAGAAAAATATTCGCTTGTTAACTGTTCCGTTTGCCGGTTCCGTAAAAGGTTTCGAGAAAACATCTGTAAATGGTGGACTTCTTATTCAAGCGAGCGATTCTGTTATAGAAGATACAGCGAGTTATGAAGTAGTAACGGAAAAACAACCTACAGAAGCGGAAATGAAAGCATTAATTGCTCAGTGGAAAATTGTGAAACATGTAAAATCCAATGCGATAGTAGTAGGATCTGATAAACAAACACTTGGAATTGGTGCAGGACAAATGAATCGAATCGGTTCCGCGTTAATTGCACTTGAGCAAGCTGGCGAGAAAGCAAAAGGTGCTGTACTTGCCTCGGATGCCTTTTTTCCAATGGATGATACGGTCGAAGCTGCGGCAAAAGCGGGAATCACAGCGATTATTCAGCCTGGTGGATCCATTAAAGACAAGGAATCCATTGAGATGGCAAACAAATATGGTATTTCCATGGTTCTAACTCATGTACGACACTTCAAACATTAATCCTCAAAAAGGACGTGTAAATAAATGAACTTATTAGTAGTTGGTAGCGGTGGTAGAGAACATGCTATTAGTAAAAAATTATTAGAATCCAACAATGTCGAAAATGTATACTGTGCTCCGGGAAACGACGGAATGCGTTTAGACAACATCCAACTCGTAGCTATTTCTGAAACGGATAAAGCTGGTTTAATTGATTTTGCTAAAAAAGCAGAAATTGCTTTTGTTATTGTTGGGCCTGAAGTGCCTCTTTTAGAAGGCGTTGTCGATGCTCTCGAAGAAGCTGGAATTAAAGCATTCGGTCCAAAAGCAAATGCAGCATTAATTGAAGGCAGCAAAGATTTTGCGAAACAATTTATGGAGAAATATGCTATTCCAACCGCA